>OMIZ01000021.1 GCA_900299235.1 Actinomycetota bacterium | reverse complement strand
GGGCGCAAGCCGAGCTCCGCAAGGTGCTCGGAGCGATGGGCGCCCGCCTCACTGGCAAGGAGACGCCGATCGGCCAGGTCGCCGAGAAGGTCGACGCCGATGGTCGTCTTACCGACAACAACGCACGAGCCGCTATTCGCGAGAACCTCCTCGCGCTCGCGAACGAAGTCGAGGTTGAGCGCGCCGCCGCCTAGGCGGCAAGCTCAACGCTCGTCTGGCTCGGCCGGACTGTCCTCGGAAAGCCGCCGCTGCACCACAGCGCGCGACAGGACACCCACGAGCACTCCATGCTCAATCACGGGTACGCGCGGCAGGTCTGCCTCTTCGAGCAACGCGTAGGCGTCGGCAAGCGGCATCGATGCCTCGACCGTCGTGTTCGGCGTCTCGGCGATGGCACGCAGCAGCGTGGTGGCTGGATTGAGCCCGGCCGCGACGACCTCACGCACGAGCGTCTTACGCGTCACGATCCCAACGAGGCGCCCCTCGTCGCACACGAGCACCGCGCGTACCTCAGGACGCATCAGCGCCTCGCCAGCGGCCTGCGCGGAGTCGTTCACGTCAAGCGAGAGCGGGTCAGAAACCATTGCCTCGCGTACCTGTTGATCGATGCTCACCGGCATATCGTGACCTACGGATAGATCCCGCGCGCTTCAAGTGCAGCGGCAACTTCGCGAATGCCCGCGATCAAGGCTGCGTCACGGAGCGTCGTCGAGCGTTCTTCGGCAAGTTCCCACACCCGGTCGAACGCATCACCGAGCTTCTCGGCAAGGCGATTGCGGATCTCGTCGCGATCCCAGAAGAAGCGGCTCAGATCCTGCACCCACTCGAAGTACGACACGGTCACACCGCCGGCGTTCGTGAGCACGTCGGGCAGGATCGGGATGCCGCGTTCGGCGAGGATGGCGTCGGCAGCCGGTGAAGTCGGCCCGTTCGCCCCTTCCACCACGAGCTTGCAGCGCAGGCTGCCGGCGTTCTCACCCGTGACCTGATCCTCACGCGCCGCAAGCACCAGGATGTCGCACTCGAGTGCGAGCAGCTCCTCGTTCGAGATCCGGCGTGCACGGTCGTAACCCTCGAGCGACCCGTTCGCGGCGACATGCGCATGGAGGGCCGGGATGTCGAGACCGTTCGGATCGTGCAGGCCACCCGAGATGTCCGAGACGCCGACCACGGTGGCGCGCTTGTCATACAGCTCGGTCGCTGCGATCCCACCGACGTTGCCAAACCCCTGCACGACGCACCGCTGCGTCGCGAGCTCCCAGCCGAGGCGGCCGCATGCCCGCTCGATCACCATCACGACACCAGCGCCCGTTGCCTCGTGCCGAAACACCGACCCGCCGATCGACACCGGCTTTCCCGTGACGATCTCGGGAACGGCGTAGCCCTTCCCCATCGAGTAGGTGTCCATGATCCAGGCCATCGTCTGCTCATTCGTGGCCATGTCCGGTGCCGGAATGTCTTGCTTCGGCCCGATGAACGGCGCGAGATCGCTCGCGAAGCGGCGCGTGATGCGTGAGAGCTCGGCCTGCGAGTGCGCGCGAGCATCGCAGCGCACCCCACCCTTCGCTCCGCCGTATGGCAGGCGAAGGAGCGCGCACTTCCATGTCATCCACATTGCGAGCGCAGCGCACTCGCCAAGGCTGACACCAAGGTCGTATCGGATGCCGCCCTTTGTCGGGCCAAGCACCGAGGAGTGCTGCACGCGGTAGGCGGGAAACGATCGGATCGTCCCGTCGTCCATCCGCACCGGCAGCGTGAACATCACCGCACGTTCGGGATTCCGTAGCCGTTCCGCGACGAAGTCCGAGACACCCGCTGTGACAAGCGCCCGCTCAAGCTGAGTCTGCGCCTGCTGGAAAAGGGGCGTGTCCCACTCGAGCGACATTGCCGGATGCGCAGGAGCAGACACACCCGGAGTGTAGTGCGATCTTCCTCAATGCCGGGGGAGGGAATCGAACCCCCATGCCCGATGGGCACTCGGTTTTAAGCCGAGCGCGTCTAACCAATTTCGCCACCCCGGCCCAGCCAGCCAAGGCTAAACGATTGCGCTACTTCCCGGGCGCGAGCGACCTCGGGTCGAGCCCTGGCGAGTCGGGCCCATGAAAACGGAACGTGTCGCGGAAGAGCCTTGCCGCTGCCAGGTTGAAGCGCGTGCACTCGGCGAGGTGCGTCCACGCGGTGAACGCGATCTGGTCGCCGAGCAGTGCGTTTGGCGCACCGACCATCGCTGTTCCGTCACGCCCGACAAACGCCTCGACGCGCCGCACTTCCGACTGCGGCACATCCGTCCCCCACTGGATCGCGATGCCGCCGCGGGCGAGGTTCGTGACGAGCTGGTACTCGCTCACTGGCTGGCCATAGATGCCCCACACGACCGCCGTAACGAAGTGGCGGCCGCTCGTTGCCGGTGACGAGTTGTACGGCACCGGGTTCTCGGGCGGCAGCGTCGGGTAGTCGGGCAGGCTCTCCTGTTCGGCGTAGTTCTTGAACGTGCAGCCGGCGGCATGCATCGCCTTTGCGACCTTCGCGGTCGGGCTCGTGCCGCGCAACGCGAGGTACGCAGCAACGCCAGCGGCGGCGACGACCACCGCCGCCGCAATACCGACCATCGCCACCTGCCGACTCATCACCGGTCGCTGCGAGTCCTATGCCGCCGCAACCGAGGTACCGAAGAACGACGCAACTGCGACCCGATCCTCGGCCATTGGCGCATGCGGGAGGGCCGCCAGGAAAGCCCGACCGTAAGCCTTTGTGCGTAGACGCGGGTCGAGGATTGCAACGACGCCGCGATCGGCGTGGCTGCGGATCAACCGGCCGAATCCCTGGCGCAGCTGAAGCATCGCCATTGGCAACGCGAAGTCGGCGAACCAGTCGCCTCCCGCCTTCGAAACCGCCTCGCAGCGAGCCTCGTACAGCGGATCGCCTGGCGCCGAGAACGGGAGCTTGTCGATGACGAGCAGCGAGAGCGCCTCGCCGGGAATGTCGACTCCCTGCCAAAACGTCGAGGTGGCGAGCAGCACCGACGACACCTCTGATCGGAACCGTTCGAGCAGCCGCTCGCGCGGCGCCTCTCCTTGCACGAGCACCTCGTACGGGACGTTCCCCTGCAACGCCATCTTCAACTCGCTGAGCGCGCGGTAGCTCGACGTCAGCACAAGCGCCCGACCCTCAGAGATCTGCAGCAGCGCCCGAACCTCCTCGGCGACCTTCGGGCCGAACTCGTCGGCCCGCGGATCGGGCATTGTGCGCGGCAGGTAGAGCAGCGCCTGGCTGCGGTAGTCAAACGGCGAACCGACGACGAGTTCGCGCGCCTGATCGAGGCCAAGTCGACGGCGCACGAACCGTGCGTCCTCGCCGGTCGTGAGCGTCGCCGAAACGAGGATTGCCGTTGGCCCTTCGCGCCAGAGGCGGTCGCGCAGCTCGGTCGCGACATCGACCGGCGCCCAGGCGACGGAATGGGGTTCCGACCACACAACACGACCCTCGGTATCAGGGTCGAGACATGCCTCCGCGGCTGCGGCGAGCGCGAGTGAGCGGCGCCCGAGTGTCTCAAAGCCCTCGCCATCGCCCGCGAGCGCGTGGTTTAGATCGGCCAGCGCTTCGACGAGCGGGCGAACGAGCTCGATCGGCGGCTCACGCAGCCGGCGCCTGCCGGTGGGGGGTGTCACGGCAGCGAGGAAGCGATCGGTCGCGAGCTCGACGCGATCAAGAACACGCGCGGGAACCTGCTGCTTCTCGTCGCGGCACGCGCGCTCGACATCGAGCGTCAGCCGACGGATGGCGTGCCGCGAGACGCGGCCGCCGAGCCAGGTCGCGGCTGTCTCCTCAAGGCGGTGTGCTTCGTCGAAGATCACCGCGCCGTGTTCGGGCAGCACTCCCCCATCAGCAGCGATGTCAGCGAAGTACAGGGCGTGGTTTGCGATCACGAGCTCCGCCTCGGACGCCCGCTGGCGTGCTGCCTCGGCAAAACACGACGAGAGCAGGGCGCACCGGCGCCCGACGCACCGATCCGACCCTACAGCGAGTTCTGCCCAGAGCGACTCTGACGGCTCGATCGGCAGCTCGGCACGATCGCCGGTGACCGTCTCTTCAAGCCACGGCTCGATCACCTCCCAGGCCTCCTCGTCACGCGGCTCCCGCAAGAGCATCTGGCCGAAGGTCGAGAGCTGCCGGCGACACACGTAGTTGGCCCGGCCCTTCAGTATCTCAACGTTCATCTTGCGACCGAGCGCGCGCGCCGCCGCTGGCACGTCGTACTCAAGGAGCTGCGTCTGCAGCGCCTTCGTCGCTGTCGCGACGACAACCCGCTCACCCGACTCAAGCGACGGGATCAGATACGCGAGGCTCTTGCCGGTTCCCGTGCCGGCCTCCGCGACGAGGTGCTCGCCCGACGCAAGCGACCGCTCGACCGCGTCGGCGAGCGCCGCCTGCTCAGGGCGCGACTCGAAGCCGGGAAGTGTGCGTGCGAGCGCCCCGCCGGGCGCGAAAGCCTCATGCATGCAGTGAGCGTACGGGCAGGAACGGTCGGCCTCCTGGCCTGATCGGACGGGAAATCGCCCACTTCCGGGGTGCCGGTGCGAGAAATGTCCGCTCGTTGCGACTTTTTCCCGTCGACCGCCGTTGACGGGCCCCGGAACCCCAACTAGATTCCTTCTCGTCGGATCCAGTAGGTCTTCGGACTCGTTGGATCCGGCACTCAGCCCCGGTAGGTCTTCGGACTCGCCGGGGCTGATTTTTTGCGCCGCTTTGCAGGGCTTTTGGCGCATTCGCGGCCGCGACACGACGGGAACAGGTGTTCCGTCCGACCCCGGCGGTACGGTCCCCCTCCCATGGTGATCGCCCTCATTGCAATCGCTGCAGGCGCGGCCGGCGCACTGGCCGTGTGGCTCTGGTCGCGGACCGAGGCACAGCGTCTGCGCAGCGAGGTCGCGAAGGCTGAGCAGGAGGTCGCCCACCGCGAGCAGCTCCTTGCTCAGGAGCGCGCGCAGGCGTCCGAGAAGCTCGCGCTCGTCGAACGCACACAGGAGCAGTGGGAGGAGCACCTCAAGGCGCTGACGGGTGACGCGCTCGACAAGAGCACCGCACGGCTGCTTGAGAGCACCGACCTCAAGCTCAAGCCCATCAAAGAGACTCTCGAGCGCTTCGACGTCAGCTCCAAGGAGCTCGAGGCAAAGCGCATCGCGGCGGTCTCGCAGATTGGCGAGCAACTCAAGTCTGTGGCCGAGACCCAGGAACGGCTCCGCTCGGAGACAGGCAACCTGGTGACCGCGCTGCGCGCTCCCCACGTACGCGGCCGGTGGGGCGAGATGCAGCTACAGCGTGTCGTCGAGCTCGCAGGCATGGTTGAGCACTGCGACTACGACCAGCAGACGAGCGAGCGCGACGCCGACGGTCGGCTTCAGCGCCCTGACATGATCGTGCGCCTCCCGGGTGGCAAGAAGATCGTGATCGACTCGAAGGTGCCGCTCGATGCGTACCTCGATGCGATCGAGGCGACCGACGACAATCTTCGCCGCGAGCACCTCGAGCGGCACGCGCGGCAGGTGCGTGACCACGTGACCAAGCTCAGCCACAAGGCCTACTGGAAGCAGCACGAGTCGCCGGAATTCGTCGTCATGTTCCTCGGCGACGAGGCGTTTTTCCGTGCCGCTGTCGACCACGACAAGACGCTGATCGAGACAGGCGCCGAAACGGGTGTGATCCTCGCCTCCCCCACCACGCTGATCGCGCTGCTTAAGACCGTGGCGTACGGCTGGCAGCAAGAGACGGTCGCCGCGAGCGCCCGCGAGGTCTCGCAGCGTGGTCGCGAGCTCTACGAGCGTGTCGGGGTGTTCGCCAAGCACTTCGCAAAGGTCGGTAAGTCGCTCGATACCGCGGTTGGCGCCTACAACGAAGCGGTCGGCTCGCTCGAGTCGCGCGTCCTCGTTACCGCCCGCAAGTTCCCCGAGCACGGTGCGGGCACCGACCCGCTGCCCGACGTCGCGCCGCTCGACCACTCAACCCGCCCGTTCGTTGCACCCGAGCTTGTCGCCGAGAGCGAAGCGGCGGAGCCGGCGGTCGAACGTGAAAGTGGCGGCTTGCTTGAACTGCCGATGCGTCCAGCCGACGCGGCATAAGAACACACACTCCGTCGTTGAACTAGGGTGACGCTACCCCGAACGACGCACCCTCTAGGAGGCCCGGATTGACCCAGCACGACGATGTACGCGAAGTGATCATCATCGGCGGCGGCCCTGCCGGCTACACCGCAGCGCTCTACAGCGCGCGCGCTGGCCTCAACCCGCTCGTCATCGAAGGTGTTACGTGGGGTGGCCAGCTGATGATCACGAGCGACGTCGAGAACTACCCCGGGTATCCCGACGGTGTCATGGGACCCGCGATGATGACCGATTTCCGTCGTCAGGCCGAGCGCTTCGGCACCGAGTTCGTGACTGACGAGGTAACGAAGGTCGACTTCTCCGAGCGGCCGTTCCGCGTCTGGGTCGAGAAGGACGAGTACCGCGCGAAGGCCGTAATCGTTGCGACAGGGGCGAGCGCACGTTGGCTTGGCCTTGAGTCGGAACAGCGCCTCCAAGGGCGCGGCGTCTCGGCCTGCGCCACCTGCGACGGCGCGTTCTTCCGCGACAAGCCAATCGTCGTCATCGGCGGCGGCGACTCCGCCTTTGAGGAGGCGTTGTTCCTCACCCGCTTCGGCACCAAGGTCACCCTGGTCAACCGGCGCTCCGAATTTCGCGCGTCGCAAATCATGATCGAGCGCGCAAAGGCGCACGAGAAGCTTGAGATCCTCACGCCGTACACCGTCGAAGAGATCCTCGGCGACACGGCCGTGACCGGCGTCCGCCTCAAGCACGCCGAAACCGGCGAGACGCTCGACGTTGAAGCCTCCGGCTTTTTCGTCGCGATCGGCCACGACCCGAACACCAAGCTCTTCGTCGACCAACTCGACCACGACGAGAACGGCTACCTCGTGACGCAGCCGGGCTCAACCGCCACAAACATCCCCGGCGTCTTCGCGGTCGGCGACGTCCAGGATCACACCTACCGGCAGGCGATCACCGCAGCCGGCTCAGGCTGCATGGGAGCGCTCGACGCCGAGCGCTGGCTCGCCGAGCACGAATCGGCCAACGCAGCAACCGCACACGCCACCGCGTAACCGCGCGAACCCGCCGCACGCCGCGCACCCCGCTTCCGAATCCACCGGATACGCTGAACCCATGCCGTACTTCATGTGCCCCAACTGCAAGCTCCGCCGCTCGGTCGTCTCGGGCGCCGAAGCCCTTGGCGAAGAGCCCGACCACACTCGCCCGCCCTGCTTCAACTGCGAGTGCGACGAGACGTTCGAGATGAACAACGACTACTTCCCGGCCGACGCAACCGGCTTCGTCGTGGTCGACGCCAACGACACGATCAAGTACGCGGGTGCCGACCTCGAACCGTTCTACGGCAGCGCACCTGACACCGTCAACGGCGGAAACCTCTACAGCACCCTCGGGCTCTCGGCAGAGCAGGTGATCGCCGACGTTCGCGAGTACAACCAGCGACGGATCGAGCAGGAGCTCACGATGCGCAACGCCGAAGGCACCGAACTCGCCGTGTGGGCCGACTTCTTCCCGTCACCCGACGGGTCGGGCGACATCCTCATCGCCATCACCCCGGTCTAGCCAGGCGGGGTCGGCTCAACCCGGCTTGACGGGCAGAGCGACGCGATCGGACAGACCTCGCACTGTGGCTTCCGTGCGTCACAGATGCGACGCCCATGCCAGATCAGCAGGTGCGGGAAGAGCGCCCAATCCTTGCGCGGCACGATCTTCACGAGGTCACGCTCGATCTTCACCGGATCGTCCTGGCGCGTGAAGCCGAGCCGCTGCGAGATCCGCCGCACATGCGTATCGACCACGATGCCTTGCGCCGCACCGCGTTCAGCACACACAACGTTCGCCGTCTTTCGTGCCACCCCCGGGAGCCGCAGCAGATCCTCAAACCGCTCAGGCACCTGCCCATCGAACTCCTCGAGCAGGATCCGCATCGTGCCGCGCAACGACTTCGCCTTCTGGCGATAGAAGCCCGTTTGAAAGATGTCGCGCTCCAGCTCTTCCTGCGGAACCGCCAGGTAGTCCTCGGGTCGTCGGTACTTCGTGAAGAGTGTCGAGGTCACACGGTTGACGTTCACGTCGGTCGTCTGTGCCGAGAGCATCACCGACACAAGCAGCTCAAGGTCGTTCGCGAACGTCAGCGCGATTCCGGCATCGGCGTGCTCAATCGCGAGCGCGTCGAGGATCGGCGCGACCCGCTCGCGTTTCGGGCCAACCCGTCGCCGGGCCTCCCGCACGTAGCTGCGCGCCACGCTACGCCGGTACGCCGGGGCTTCCACCGAGCAGCTTTGGGCCGGCACACACAAGGTCGAGCGCCGGGCAGCCAGCGCACGTGAAGTCGCTCGGGCTCGGCACGTATGGCCCCGTATTGATCTGTGTGATCGCAGCCGAGAGGCGCGCCTCAAGCTCTGCCACCGCTGAGCGGTCGTACCGGGTCGTCACGACGGCGTCGGGCCGTTCAAGGAAGTGGTAGACGATCTCGACATCGTCGGCACCGGCGCGGAAGCAAGCCAGGGCGTACACTACGCGCTGGATCGCGTACTCGTGATCGACGATCTCAGCGGGGTCGCGCGACCCGAGCGTGTTCGTCTTGTAGTCAAGAATCAGCGCGTTCGCACCATCCCGCTGGAAGACATCGAGCCGCCCGTGGAACAGCACGCCATCGTGCTGAAACGCGAAGGGACGCTCGACCGTCACCCCGGCAAGCGAAGCGATCCGCCGGCTGAGCTCCGACTCGCAGTAGGCGTGCACGAAGCGATCGATCCGCGAGAGCTCGTCTGGCGAGACCTCGGGGTACCACGACGTCACCATGTCAACCGACGGTGGCACCGGCGCGCTCAAATCAACCAGCTCGAGCAGCCGGTGCACCGCGTCGCCGATCTCGGTTGCCGCGAGTCCCGCCACGCCAGCGGCGATCGCGCGCCGCTCACGTAGCCCGCCGACGCGCTCGGCGTAGTAGCGATACGAGCAGCGCTCAAACGACGCGATCGACGAGTACGACAGGCGGCGTACGCGGTGGAGCGGCGGAGTTGGGATCGGAACGATCTCCGGCAGCACATACCCGCGTGGCTCGGCCACGTCCGGCAACCCGTGGAAGAGTGAAAGCTGGTCGTCGGCACGCGCAACGGGCTCCTGCGCTGAGTCTGGATCAACTGTCGTTGGCGCGTCCCCATCGACAACCGGGTCGCGCTGCACCGAGACGACGAAGCGCGCGCCATCTCGCTCGATCTCGAATGGCTCAGCCGCATCGGCGAGCTCAGCCTCGCAGTCGAGCTGTTCGATCACCCAGCCGATGGGTGTGTCACGCCGGTCATCAAGCGAGCCCGAGATGATCAGGCGATCTTGGGCGCGGGTCATCGCGACGTAGTAGAGGCGCAGCCGCTCGGCCTGATTCGCCGCGTCGCGGGCTGCCTTGACCGCATCCCAGCCTGCAACAGGCTCGGGCTTCCCCGTTGTGGGATGGGGAATCTTCATCCCGATACGGCCATCGGGAAGCGCAACGATCTCCTCGGAGCCGCCACCCGTTCCGGTGTCGCGACCCGCGTCGGCGACGACAACGACCTTGAACTCCAAGCCCTTTGCGGCATGGATCGTCATCAGCCGCACCGCCCCGGCACCCTCCTCTTCCGACACCGCCTCAAGCTGTGTTGCGCCGAGGGTCTCCTGGTCACGCAAGAAGCGCACGAACCCTTCGACGTCACGGCCGCGCAGCTCTTCGTACCCGCGGGCGAGCCGCATCAGCTTGCGCATGTTGGCGTAGCGACGGCCACCGTCCCAGCGGGCGAGGACGGCGAGGTCGTAGTCGTGCTCGCCCACGATCAGCTCGCAAAGGCGCTCCAGAGAGACGCGCGCCGATGCGGCGACTAGCCGCTCGAAGCGCTGCTTGAACGCGCGGATCAGGCGCTCGTCGACCTCCGAAAGTGGCTCGGGTAGCGACCGCTCAATGCCGGTGTAGAGCGGACGCCTTCCGGCATGACGACGCACGAGCAGCACCGCATCGTTCGATACGCCAACGAACGGTGAGGTGAGAACCGAGGCGAGTGCGACGTCGTCGTAGCGATTCCAGATCAGCCGCAGGTACATGAGCAGGTCGGCCACCTGCTGCTGGCCGAAGTAGCGCCGCCCCATCGCACGGTAGGTGGGCAGCCCGAGCTTGCGGAGCTCCTCCTCGTACTGCTCCGCATCGGTGCCTGCTGCGAAGAGCAGCACAACCTCACCTGGCTCGGCGGCGCCGATGTCGACCAGGTCACGCACCCGACGGGCGACGTTGTGCGCCTCGGCGCGGCGCCAGTGCGTGCGCGTCCCTTTGTAGGCCTCCTTGTCGGTGACGAGCAGCTCTACCGGATGACCGAAGACGGGGTCGGGGAACTCCCGCGACGCGGCAAGCTCCTGGAAACCCTCACCGAACGCGCCCGCGAACAGGTGGTTGACCGCCGCGAGCACCTCAGCGCGCGAGCGGTAGTTCTCCGAGAGCGGTAGCCGCCGGTTCGCGGACTCGCGCCGACGACGAAACACCTCGACGTCAGCGTGCCGGAAGCCGTAGATCGACTGAAACTCGTCGCCGACGTAGAAGACGTCCTTCTCTTCCTCGATCGCGGATCCGTCGGGCCACACGCGCAAGAGGTCGATGATCTGCGTCTGTAGCTCGTTTGTGTCTTGGAACTCGTCGACCATGATCGCGCGGAAGCGCAGCTGCTCGGCCGCGCGCACCTCGGGCGAGTCGCGCAGCAGATCTCGCGTCAGTAGCTGCAGGTCTTCGAAGTCGAGCACCGATTCGCGCGCCTTCGCAGCGGCGTACTCCTCGGCGAAGAGCGTGAGCAGCTCCTGGAGCAGCAGGCGATCGCGCCCCGCGACGGTGTCGAGCGCGTCCTGTTCGACCTCCTTCCGTACCGCCTCGAACTCCGATGCCCGCGCGCCGCGGGCCGCGAGCGGGCCGAGGTCACACAACGTCTCGGGATCCTCAGGTAGATCGAGCGCCGCCAGAGCCGCGGCGCGCTGGTTGTCGGTCGCCTGTGGGTCGGCCGCGAGCTCCTGCGCCTTCTCGCGCAGCAGCGCGAGGTTGGCCGCGAGCGGCGGGGTCGGAGCGGGCTCCAGGATCAGGTCGCGCCCCGCGGAGCGGAGTGTCTCGAACACGCCGATCAGGCGTCCGCGCAGCCCATCGGCCGAGTAGGTCGCGAGGAGACGCAGGTGATCGGGATGCTCGTCGGCGCAAAACCGCTCGAGCGCACGCGAGAACGCTTCGCCACGGATGACCGCCCCACCCTCGTCGTCGAGTTCGCGGAAGCGCGGGTCGATCCCGACCGCGAACGGATGTGCGCGCAATAGGCGTGAGCAGAATCCGTGGATCGTCGAGATCCACGCACCGTCGAGGCTGCGTGCGAGATCGTGCCGCCCACACTCCACGAGCGCGGCGCGGATGCGCGTCCGCAGCTCGCCTGCTGCCTTCCGGGTGTAGGTGATGACGAGGACTGAGTCGACATCGAGGTTCATGTCAACAACGGCGCGCACAAACCGCGCGACAAGCACCGAGGTCTTGCCGGTGCCTGCACCGGCAGAGACGAACACTTCGCCGCGCGCTTCGACGGCGGTCTGCTGGCGTTCGTTCATGAGCGCACCTGGCGGCACATCGTCCAGATGTCGCACCACGGCGGGCACTCGCCGCCCTTGGGATCAAGCGCGACATCGCCCCGGCGGATCCGCTGGGCGTACTCGCGCGCCCGGTCGCGCGCGGTCTCGACCTGGCCCCAGAACGTCTCTTCGTCGAGGTAGTCGTGCTTGCTGAAGCCGGGGAGATCGTCGCTCGACTCAGCACGCAACATGCCGCGCGTCGCGCGGGCACCGGCAAGCGACCGATAGACGCCACCGAGTGGCTCGATTCCCACAAGGTCGCGTAGGACGAGCATGTAGAGCGGGATCTGAAGTCGGCGCTCGTCGTCGATCTGGCGTGCCGAGAAGGCCCCCTTGCCCGTCTTGTAGTCCTGGACGATGCCCCGGGCGCTGAACGGGTCGACGTCGATGCGGTCGATCTTCCCGCTCATTGCGAGGCCGTCTCCGAGGTCGAGCCCGCGCTGGAGTTCGGGTGCCGACCGCTCCGAACCGAAGCTCACCTCGAAGCGCCGCGGCAGGAACGCGACCACTGACTTCGACTCGTCGTGCAGGAATCGCCGCATGTCTCGGCGCAGCGACTCGCGCAGCTCCGCGGCGTCGACGGGACTGAGGTCGATCCGCACACCGCCCTGCAGCGCATCGGCGAGGCAGCGCTCGAAGAGGTCGAGCGCTCCCGGCAGATTCTCGGGCGTGATTCGATCGCTCCCGAGCTCCTTGGGCAGCATCGAGTAGAGCTTGTAGAGCGCCTGGTGGGCGACGCTGCCGCGGAGCATCGCGTCGGCTTCCGCGTCGACGGTCTTCGGGTCGACCAGCCGCTCAAAGAACCACGCCGATGAGCAGTCGGCGAAGCGCTCGAGCTCGGTGGCACCGAACGTCGCGCGAGAACCAAGTTGCATCAACACCGCTGGGTTGCGCAGCCGCGTGTCGCGTTCGAAGGCGCGCTGGGCCCGCCGGAGTCGCCTGTCCCAGCCGTTCGAGTACGCGAGCGCTTCTGCGAGCGCGACGGTCTCGCCGTCGGCGGCAAGCCGCGCGAGCGCCCGGAGCCGTTCCCGCTCGGTGGGGGCGGCGTCGAGCGGCCAGGTCATCATTGCGAGCGAGCGTCTGACGGTCGCCCGCGCGACATCCTCGGGGTCGAAGAGTGCCCGAACCTCATCCCAGAACGGGCTGGCGTCGCGAGGTGTTCCCTCGTCGCTTGCGGCCTCTCGTACGAGGAATAGCCGCTTCGTCGGACGCGTACACGCGGTGTAGAAGAGATAGCGGTCGCGGCTTGCCATGTCGGGGCGCTCAAGGCGGCGGCCGAGCGCGCGGCGCGTGTCGTCGTCGAGAAACGGCGAGGTTCGGCCGCGACGAGGCAGCGAGCCTTCTTCCAGCCCGAGCACGAACACCGCCTCGAACGTCCGGGTGCGTGCGCGGAGGAGATCGAGCACCGCGACCCGCCCGTACTCTGCCGCTGCCGGCCGTGGCAGCGTGCAGCGTTCAAGGGCGGCAAGCACATCGTCGCCGGTCACGGACTCGCCGAGATCGGCCCATGCCTGCAGTTCGTTGAGCACCGAGAGCGCCGTCGCATGCGCACGCAGGTCGGCGCGCGCGGCCTCGCCAACGGGCGGCGTGTCGAGCCTGTAGGCGAAGCGGAGCATCGCACCGACGAGGGCGATCGCTCCGGCGATCGGGGTCTCGGCATCGCGCAGGTCGCGCAGGGCGACGAGCGGCGCCTCACGCAGCCGCTCGGTCTCCGACTCAACTCTGTCGGCCGCGTCGATCGCCCTCCCGCGCAGCCGCCCTTCGACGAAGTCGACGTTCGTGCGCGACACGCCTGAGAACGGCGAGCGCATGAAGGTGAAGAGCTCACGTCGCGTTCCCCCACCCCATGCGAATCGGAGCAGCGAAAGGAGTGCCTGGCCGAACGCCGTGCCGGCGAGCCGCTCCTTCGCTTCGATCCCATATGGGATGCCAAGCGAGCCGAACACGGTCTCGAGTGACGCGCGATACGAGTCGGGTGTGGGTGCGATCACGCCGATCTGCTCGGGCGCGACACCCTCACGGATCAGTCGCAACACCTCTTCGCCGACGAGCTCGAGTGTGCCGCGTGTGCCGGCAGCTTCAAGGAAGCGGATTGCACCGCCGATCTCGCCGGTGGTGGGCTGCTCGACGAAGAGCTGGCGCTCGAGGTGCGCGAGCGCGGGCGCACTCCACTCCGAGGCTCGCGGAGGGAGCTCCTCGATCTGGCCGTCAGCGAGAGACGCAAGGTCCTCCACGGTTCGCTGCAGCGACGCGAACACGGCGCGGGCTGGCTCGTACGGCAGGGAGACGGTGACGTCGGCCCGTCCAGCGAGTGCCGAAACGATCGACCATTCAGCGGCAGTGAGATCTTCAAAGCCGTACGCAAACACGGGCTGTCCGTGCCACGCGTCGAATTCGCTTTCAAGCCGCCGCACAGCGGCCAGGCGAATCAGCTCTCGATCGCGACGCCCGAGTGCAGCAAGGCGTGCTCGATATCCCGCGTAGAGGGCAGCGAGATCACCGTCGAGATCGGAGGGTTCGAGTAGGCCCGACTCAAGCTCGGCAATCGTCTGTGCGAGCGTCTCGGCGAACCCTGCAAACCGTGACGAGCGCCCGATCGTCGCGTCACCCGATACCGCCTCGGCAACCACGCGGCGCAAGAGAAGCGCCCGCTGTGCATCGGAGACCACCGCGTCGCGGTACGGGTCGTGCCCGGCAATGCGAGCGAAGAGATCATCGAATGTGCCGATCGAGCCGCCCGTGAGGCAGCCAACACGCGCGAGCAGGTCGCGTTCGACCACTTCGACGTCGGAGCGGGTCGGGACGACAAGAAATGGGTCTTGGTCGGCGACGTCGAGGTAGCGCTCGAGGAGAAGCGCAACTTTTCCCGCGTGCGCGGGTCCGGCGACGAGATGCAGGCCCATCGAGCCATCGTAGTTCCCGCGAGGCGACCGATACACCTAGGCAATCCCGCTCTACGCGGAGATTTCTTACGCGAAAGACGGGAAAATCCCTCTGGGCTGGACGCGCGAGCTCACGCATCCAGCCCGGAGAGAGCGGTTAGACGGCGACAGCCTTCGGGCGGCGGCCGCGACGGGCCGCCGCACGCCCGGGAAGATCGGCGGCGCAGGTGTCGCAGAGATCCGCGACCTTTGAGCCTCGTCGTGCGTCAGTGTAGGTAATTCGCAACGTCGCGCCGCGATTCTCACCAACTTCCGTGCCGCACTTATCGCACACGAGAACAGTCTTCCGTGCCAAGAGAAACTCCTCCCCAACTGGTATTTGCACCGCACAGCATAGTTCGGGATTTTCTTACTGAGAAGGGCTATCGCAATTTCTTTGCAATCGCAGATTACGAGCGTAAATAGCCATGGCCAATAGCGACGTTTGTCCACTTTTGTCGACACATGTAGGTCGCGCATTACCGTGGATCGTTATTCGTCCCGATGGCGACAACGACGGTGCGCGCGAGTGCAGCTAGGCGTGATCGATGCCGCGGCGATGCAGCTTGCGCATCACGAGGATGACGGCACCCACGAGGACGGCGATCGCTGCGAGCGCGTAGAGGCCGTAGTGCTGGATCGCGTCGGCGGCAGACTTGCCGAACTGGTAGGCGACGACGCTGACGAGCGCCGCCCACACGATTCCGCCTGCGGCGTTGAAGATCGCGAAGCGCCACCATGGCATGCGTGTGATCCCTGCGATCCAGGCGGCCGTCACGCGCAGTACGGCGACGAAGCGCGCGAGGAAGATCGTCTTCGCCCCGTGCTTTTCGAAGAATCGCTCCGACGGTGGCAGGACTTTGTGGAAGTAGTCACGGATGATCGGGGTGCGCTCGAGGAGCTTGCGTCCGCCCTTGCGACCAATGACGTAGCCGGCGTTGTCGCCGATGATCGCGGCGGCCGCACCTACGACGATCACCTCCCACAACGGGTAGTGCCCTTGGGACGAGAGGACGCCTGCGACGATCATCGCGGTCTCGCCTGGCACAGGGACTCCGGCGCACTCAATGGCGACGAGACCGAACACAATGATCAGTCCGTAGGTGGTAATTAGGTGTGTCACGAGAGCGAGTGTAGGGCGTCCAAACAACCGTCCGTTCGATTTGGTCCCCCCGACGTGCTGTGTTTTCGATAGCGTCCCGCCCGTCCATGCGGGTTGGAGTTCCCAAAGAGCAGGCAGCGGGCGAGCATCGCGTCGCCCTCGTGCCTGAAGTCATCGCCAAGCTCGGCGAAGGCTTCACCGTGGTCGTCGAGCGCGGCGCCGGTGTGGCTGCCGGATTCCTTGACGATGCGTATGCCGCTGTTGGTGCTGAGCTTGTCGACGATGCCTACAAGGGTGTCGACGCGGTCGTGAAGGTCGCGAAGCCGACTGCCGCCGAGATCGAGAAGCTCTCGTCCGGCCAGGTGCTTGTTGGCTTCCTGACGCCGCTGACCGACAAGGAACTGATCGCAGCACTGTCTGCCCGCGGTGTTGTCGCGTTTGCGATGGAGTCGATTCCCCGCACAACGCGCGCGCAGTCGATGGACGCGCTCTCGTCGCAGGCGACGGTCGCCGGTTACAAGGGCGCCCTGCTCGCCGCCGAGAACCTCCCCAAGTTTCTGCCGATGCTCACCACCGCTGCTGGCACGATCGCGCCTGCGAAGGCGCTCGTTCTTGGTGCTGGCGTCGCGGGCCTGCAGGCGATCGCGACGCTTCGCCGTCTCGGTGCCGTTGTGGCTGGCTTCGATGTCCGCCCTGCCGTGAAGGAGCAGGTGCAGTCGCTCGGCGCGCAGTTCCTCGACCTCGGTGTTGTTGGCGAGGAGACCGAAGGTGGCTACGCCCGCGAGCTCACTCCGGAGGAGCAGGCCAAGCAGCAGGAGGCCTTGAACGCCCGGATCCCCGATTTCGACCTTGTTGTCACGACGGCGGCGATTCCTGGCCGCCCCGCCCCGCGCCTGATCCCAGCCTCGGCTGTTGCAGGCATGCGTCCCGGCTCGGTGATCGTCGACCTTGCTGCGGAAACGGGAGGCAACTGCGAACTCACGAAGCCCGGCGAGGTTGTCGTCGAGCATGGCGTCACGATTGTCGGCACGCTGAACCTGCCGAGCTCGATGGCGTCGCATGCGAGCCAGCTCTATGCACGCAACATCACGACGCTGCTTGCTCACCTTGCTCCTGGCGGCGAGCTGACCCTCGACTGGGAAGACGAGATCACCTCGGGTGCCTGCGTGACCCGTAAGGAGGCCGCGTGACCCATTACACCCAGCTTGTTGTTGAGCTGACGATCCTCGCGCTCGCGATCTTCCTCGGTATCGAGGTGATCTCGAAGGTGCCGACGCTGCTGCACACGCCGCTGATGTCGGGCACGAACGCGATCCACGGCATCGTCATCGTTGGCGCGATGCTCGTTGCTGGCGCCGCCGATCCCGACCTGCTCACGGGCTGGGTCGGCTTCATCGCGATGATCCTTGCTGCCGCGAACGTCGTGGGTGGCTTCGTCGTAACCGACCGAATGCTCGAGATGTTCAAGAAGCGCGAGCCGCAGAAGAAGGCTGACGAGTAATGGGCCAGACCACCTCGAACCTCTTCTATCTCGTCACGATCATCTGTTTCATCCTGGCGCTGCGCTTCCTGTCGTCGCCGACGACGGCGCGCCGCGGAAACTGGATCGGTGCGGTTGGCATGGCGATCGCGATCGCCGTGACACTCGCCCACTCCGGGATGCATATCGGCTGGCGCATCCCTGTCGGTGCTGTGATCGGCTCAGTGTTTGGTTTCGTCGGCGCCCGCCGCGTGAAGATGACGGCGATGCCGCAGATGGTGGCGCTCTTCAACGGTGTCGGTGGTGGAGCCGCAGCGCTCGTCTCGCTGTCGGAGTTCCACAACCTTGCGCCTGAGCCCGGCCATCTGCACGGCGACGTGATCATCGCTGTCGTCGCGTCGGCCCTGATCGGCGCCGTGTCATTTGCCGGTTCGCTGATCGCGTTCGCGAAGCTGCAGGAGCTGATCGGCGGCCGCCCGATCACGTATCCCGGCCAGAAGTTCGGCAACGCCCTGCTGATTGCGGGTGTGCTTGCTGCGGGTATCGCGATGATCGCCGGCTCCGAGAAGCAGTGGCTGATGGTTGTGGTGCTTGTGGGTGCTGCGATCTTCGGTGTGCTGTTCGTGCTGCCGATCGGTGGCGCCGACATGCCGGTCGTCATCTCGCTGCTGAATGCCTTCACGGGCCTTGCAGCGTCGGCCACAGGTTTTGAGCTTGGCTCGAACGTCCTGATCGTCTCGGGCGCCCTCGTTGGTGCTTCGGGAACGCTGCTCACGCTGATGATGGGCAAGGCGATGAATCGCTCGATCGGCAACGTGCTGTTCGGCGCATTCGGCCAGGTGCAGGCGGGTGCTGGCGCTGCCGCGATCGAGGGCACGGTTCGCTCGGTCAACGCCGAGGATGTCGCGATCATGCTCGCCTACGCGCAGAACGTGGTGGTCGTCCCGGGCTACGGCATGGCCGTCGCTCAGGCGCAGCACGCGGTGCGCGAGCTCGCCGACGAGCTTGAGAAGAAGAACGTGAACGTCCAGTACGCGATCCATCCGGTCGCCGGCCGTATGCCGGGCCACATGAACGTGCTCCTTGCCGAGGCGAACGTCCCGTACGACGCCCTCAAGGAGATGGATGAGATCAACCCGGAGTTCCCGCAGACCGATGTCGTGCTCGTGATTGGCGCGAACGACGTCGTGAACCCTGCGGCTCGCAACGATCCGGGCAGCCCGATCTACGGCATGCCGATCTTGAACGTCGACGCTGCTGCGCAGACGATCGTGATGAAGCGGTCGATGGCAACCGGTTTCGCCGGCATCGACAACCCGCTGTTTGTGCTGCCGGGCACGGCGATGCTCTTCGGCGACGCGAAGGCGTCGGTGCTGAAGCTCGTCTCCGCCGTCAAGGCGCTGTAGCTCCGAGGCTCCTGTGAGCGGGATTCCCGTCCTCACGGCACGAGACGTCGAAGCGGCGGTGTCGCCCGGCGAGGCGGTTGAGGCTGTCCGCGAGGCGTTCCTCGCCTATCACCGCGGCGAGTGGGTGATGCCGCCGAAGGCGTACGTGACGAACTATCCGGCGGGCGACTTTCGCGCGATGCCTGCGCTTGGTGGTGGCTACACGATCCTCAAGTGGGTCTCGTCGTTCCCTGGGAACCCGGCGCGCGGCCTTCCGACGGTGAACGGGCTCGTGGTTGTCTCTGATGCGGAGACTGCTGAGCTGCGCGCGGTGATGGAGGCGGGTGCCGTGACGGCGCTGCGCACGGGTGCTGCCGCGGTGCTGGCGGCCGAGACGCTCGGGAAGCGCGATGCGGCGACGGCTGCCGTGGTGGGTGTCGGCGTGAACGGACGCGCTGCGGTGCGGGCGTTTGTCGCGCGCGGGCATGAGGTGATGGTGTGGGATGCC
>OMIZ01000020.1 GCA_900299235.1 Actinomycetota bacterium | reverse complement strand
CGCCTGCCGTCGCGTCACCGATAGTGACGCGTCCGCTCGTCGGCTCGTCGAGGCCCGCGATCACCGCGAGCAGTGTCGACTTGCCGATGCCGCTGCGTCCTACGACGCCCACCCGTTCGCCGCCATGCACGTAGAACGAGACGTTCTCGAACACGGGCTGGCCGCCGTAACTCTGCGACAGCTGCTCGACGAGCACGTCGCTACCGGCGCGGGCGGCGTGAGGGCGAACGGGTTGTGCTTGGTCAAGCAAGAAACGCTCCCTTCGTCGGCATGACCCGAATCAGGTTCAACGGGTACACGCAAGGAAGCGTTGTCTCAGCCCCTCGTCTAGGGCTCCCCGGCTACGTGACGATCATACGCCACGCAGTGGCATTGAGCGCGAGCCGCTGCACAGCAGGCATTGTTGAGCCATGGAAACCAGACAGCTTGGAACACAGGGATTGCAGGTCTCGGCTCAGGGGCTTGGGTGCATGGGCATGTCCGAGTTCTACGGTGCGCTCAACGATGCCGAGGCGACCGCGACGATCCATCGCGCGCTCGAACTCGGCGTCACGTTCTTCGATACCGCCGACATGTACGGGCCGTTCACGAACGAGCGGCTCGTCGGTGCTGCGCTCGCCGGAAGACGTGACCGGGTCGTTATTGCGACGAAGTTCGGCAACCAGCGCAACGACGACGGCACATGGATCGGCATCAACGGTCGCCCCGAGTACGTGAAAAGCGCCTGCGATGCGTCGCTCCAGCGACTTGGCATCGATGTGATCGACCTCTACTACCAGCACCGTGTCGATCCGAACACGCCGATCGAGGAGACGGTTGGGGCGATGGCCGAGCTCGTCGAGGCGGGCAAGGTGCGGTATCTCGGCCTCTCCGAGGCGGCTCCGGCAACGATTCGTCGCGCGCATGCGGTGCATCCGATCAGCGCGCTGCAGACCGAGTACTCGCTGTGGTCACGCGATCCTGAGGCCGAGATCCTTCCGACGACCCGCGAGCTTGGCATCGGTTTTGTCGCCTACAGCCCGCTTGGGCGTGGAGCGCTGACCGGAGCGATCAGGAAGCTGGATGACCTCGAAGAGACCGACTTCCGCCGCAACAACCCGCGGTTCAAGGGCGGCAACCTTGAGCGGAATCTCGAGATGATCGCGGTGCTCGAAGCGGTCGCGGCGGAGAAGGGCCTGACGCCGTCACAGATCGCCCTCGCGTGGGTTTCGGCCCAGGGCACCGACATCGTCACGATCCCCGGAACGAAGCGGGTGCGCTACGTCGAGCAGAACGTCGCAGCACAGGCGATCGAGCTCTCGCACGCTGACATCGAGCGGCTTGCAGAGGCGTTCCCGGTTGGGGCGACGCAGGGTGATCGCTACCCGGACATGTCCCGCGTCAACCTCTAACGAGAGTCTTACGTGGGCGTCGAAAACCGAACGTGCTTTGGGAACGGTGGTACGACCCCCAGCGTTTTCTCTCGTGACGGCGGGAATGAGCCCGCTGCCGACAGAGAGGAACCGATTGACACCGATTGAGAAGACCGACGCGGAGTGGAGGGCGATCCTTGATCCTGAGCGCTACCACGTGCTGCGCGAGAAGGGCACGGAGCGTCCGTTCACTGGCGAGTACGACCACGTCTTTGACGACGGTACGTATGTCTGCGCTGGCTGTGGCGCAGAGCTCTTCCCGTCTGACACGAAGTACGACTCGGGCTGTGGTTGGCCAGCCTTCTACGCGCCCGCAAAGCCGGAGGCGATCGAGGAGGAGACCGACGTGAGCTACGGCATGGTGCGCACCGAGGTCATGTGCGCCAACTGCGGTGGTCATCTCGGTCATGTGTTCCCTGATGGCCCGCATCCGACTGGGCTGCGGTACTGCATCAACTCGGCGTCCCTGAAGCTGGAGGAGAAGTAGATGACGAACATGGCGACATTTGGTGCAGGCTGCTTCTGGGGTGTCGAGGCAGCGTTCCGGAGGATCGACGGTGTTGTTGAGACACAGGTCGGTTACGCCGGTGGGCGCACGGAGAATCCGAGCTACCAGCAGGTCTGTTACGAGGGCACCGGACACGCTGAGGTCGTCCAGGTGACCTACGACCCGACAAAGGTGGTGTACGAGCAGCTGCTCGCGGTGTTCTTTGCCGAGCACGACCCGACACAGGTCAACCGTCAGGGGCCGGATATCGGCGACCAGTACCGCTCCGTGATCTTTGTGCACGACGAGGCGCAGCGTGCAGCTGCCGATCTCGCGAAGGCACGGGTGGAGGAGCGGATTGCCCGCCCTGTTGCGACGGTGATCGAGGACGCACCGACGTTCTGGCCGGCCGAGGATTACCACCAGCGCTACCTCGAAAAGCGCGGCTTGGCGAGCTGCCACGTCTCACTCGCCTCGTAGCGAGCGAGGCGCACATCGAGTGCCGGGGCGGGGTAACCCGCTCCGGCACATCTCCTAGAAGGCGACGTGAAGGCTGTGGAGCGTCCGTACGGTCGGCTTGTCCGTCACCCACGTTGGGCTCGGATCGATCAGCCGGAGGTCGGGCATGCGTTCGATCAAGGTCGAGAAGACCACGGATCCTTCAAGCCGCGCGAGCGGTGCGCCGAGGCAGAAGTGGATGCCCTGCCCGAATGCGAGGTGTTTGCCTCGGGGCACGGTGATGTCGAACACTTCCGGCTCGCTGAAGTGCTCGGGGTCGCGATTCGCAGCGTTCATCATGTGGAACACGGTCTCGCCTTCGCGAATCGCGTGGCCGCCAAGCTCCGTATCAGCCTTCATCAATCGTGGCTGTCGCGTCAGGGGGCTCTCGTAGCGGAGCATCTCCTCGATCGCCCGGGGCAAGAGGTCAGGATTCGCCCGGAGAAGCTCCCACTGCTCGGGGTGGCGCAGGATCGTGAAGAGGCCGTTGCCAACAAGCGATGTGGTCGTCTCGTGCCCGGCGATCAGGAGGGTTCCGACCGTGTTCACAAGCTCATCCTTTCCGAGCGGATCGTCGGCGTCGTCACACGCGGCGAACAGCCGACCGAGTAGGCCTTCCGGGTCGTTCGTCCCATCGGTAAAGCGCCGTGGCGCCTCATCGAGGTAGACGCGCAGGTCTCGGATGCCCTGCTGAGCGGCGAGCAGCACATCGAGCGATGGCTTGTTGCAGCCCTGGAAACCGAGCAGACGATCGGCGAGCGGCCGGAAGAACGCACCATCGGCGTGAGGAACGCCGAGCAGGTCGCACAAGACGGTCATCGGCAGGATCGCGGCGAGGTCGTCGATCACGTTCATATGTTCCTTCGGCGCAACCTGGGCGAGGAGTTCGTCGACGATCGCATGCACCTTCGGGCGTAGCGCCTCGACCTGGGAGGCCGAGAAGCCGGCCTTCGTGATCAGGCGGCGAAGGCGCGTGTGGTCGGGCGGATCCGAGTGGATGAGCCCTTTCGCGCGATAGAACCGCGTGAAGTCGGAGAGCTGCTCCTGCTCCTCGGCAGGGAGATGCTTGAGCGTTCCCGCCAGACGACCCTCGTTGGAGTACGCGTCGACCTCGAGATAGGTGCGCATGCAGTCGTCGAAGCGCGTGACGATCCACGCGCCAATCGGATCGCACCGGTAAACCGGTGCCTGCTCGCGGAGTTCGCGCAGTGCGTCGTAGGGATCGGCGAGAAACGCCGGTGACGCCAGGTACGCGTCGAACTCGCGATCAGCGAAGGCTGGGCGGGGCACAGCGCCACCCTAACGCGGCTCTGGCCTTCGGTGTAGCGCAAGCGCGGCTAAGCGTGGACGGACACGGTCGCAGTCGACTCCCACAGTCGGCTGCCGATCGAGGCGCTCGAACAGGTCTCGCGGGCGATCACCGTCACCTTGCCTGTCCCTGTCGCCTTCCATGTTGCCGCGAAGTGACCGGCGGGGCTCGAGGGAGTGACCGTCGCGAACGTCCCATGGATGGTTGAGAGCACGACCTTGCCTGAACAGTCAGCACTGGTCGCCCACGCCGTTCCGACGAGCTTCACGGATGCGCCTGTTGACACCGTGGCAGGCGTTGCCGTGATCGATCCACTCGGCCCGGGGGCGTCACACGGAAACGTCCAGACGTCGGTCGTCTTGATTCCCGCCGGTCGTTTGGTGCCGTAGGTCAGCACGAGGCGGGTGTACTGCTTCCGCCCGCTGGCGCAGACGGCGATCTTGCTCGCAACGGCTGAAACGGGGAAGGTGTGGAAGTGCCCCGACGCACAGTCAGGCGTGCAGTCGTTCGCCGACGCGAGGCCATGGCCGTTCGCGGTCGCGCCGCCCCAGGTGGGCCAGGTCATGCGGGTGAGGCGGTAGTTGCCGTCGCCGCATGCAAGCGTGAACTCCCCGGGGGCGATTGACTGCGCGCCGCAGTCGGGAAGTGTGGGGCCAACGGTGAACGAAGGATGGCTCGCGAGCGCACCCAGCGTGAGAGCCCCGAAGTACAGGGTCACTGCGAGTAGCGTGGCCGCTCGGCGCGTCACTGCGATTCGTTGGCGAGCGCACGCTTGCGGCGCGACGCTTCGGTCTGACGCTTGCCCTGTGCCAACTCAACCTTGCGCAACCGAATCGACTTCGGTGTCACCTCGACGCACTCGTCGTCGCGGATGAACTCCAGCGCTTGCTCGAGTGAGAGAGGTCGCGGTGGAATCAGTCGAATGAGTTCGTCGGCCGACGAGGCGCGCATGTTCGTCAGCTTCTTCGGCTTGCATGCGTTCACGTCGAGATCTTCACGCCGTGCGTTCTCGCCGACGATCATGCCCTCGTACAGCTCATCACCGGGGGAGATGAACAGGGTGCCGCGCTCCTGGAGCGACTCGATCGCAAAGCCGGTGGCTGACCCACGGCGATCGGCAACCAGGCTGCCGGTCGGACGGGTGCGGAGCTCACCGTGCCACGGCTCCCAACCTTCGAAAACGTGGTGAAGGATGCCGGTGCCGCGTGTTTCGGTGAGGAACTCTGTGCGGAACCCGATCAGGCCGCGTGCGGGGACGATGTACTCCATGCGCGCCCAACCCGTGCCGTGGTTGACCATTTGCTGCAGCTTGGCTTTGCGGAGCGCGAGCAGCTGGGTAACGACACCCACGTATTCCTCGGGCACGTCGATTGCGACGCGCTCCATCGGCTCATGTTTCTTGCCGTCGACGTCCTTCGTGAGCACCTCGGGCTTGCCAACGTTCAGTTCGAATCCTTCGCGGCGCATCAGTTCGACAAGCACGGCGAGCTGCAGCTCGCCGCGACCTTGAACCTCCCAGGTGTCAGGCCGCGATGTCGGGTTGACGCGCAACGAGACGTTGCCGATCAGCTCCTGATCGAGCCGGGCTTTGACCTGGCTTGCCGTAAGCCGCGTACCCTCGGTACCTGCAAGCGGGCTCGTGTTGATGCCGATCGTCACCGAGAGGCTTGGCTCGTCGACAGTCGTAACCGGAAGCGGGCGGGGGTCGTTCGGGTCGGCGATCGTCTCGCCGATCGTGACCTCCGGAATGCCGGCGAGCGCGACGATCTCGCCCGGGCCAGCCTCTTCGGTGGGAACGCGATCGAGCGCCTCAGTCGTGAAGAGATCGACGACGCGTGCGTTCTGCGTTGTGCCATCGGCGCGGCACCAGGCGACCTGCGCACCCTTGCGTAGCGTCCCGTGGTGGATGCGAAGCAGCGCGAGGCGACCGACATACGGGCTCGCGTCAAGGTTCGTTACAAGCGCCTGCAACGGGTGGTTCGGATCGTACGAGGGCGCCGGAATTGTCTCCAGGATCGTCTCGAACAGGGGAGTGAGGTCTTCCGCCAGCTCATCCGGCTTGAGGCCCGCAAGCCCAGCGCGAGCGTTGGTGTAGACGATCGGGAACTCGATCTGTGACTCGGACGCATCAAGGTCGAGGAACAGCTCGTAGACTTCGTTGACGACCTCGTCGATGCGGGCGTCGGGACGGTCGACCTTGTTCACGACGAGGATCACCGGCAGGCCCTGCTCAAGAGCCTTGCGCAGCACGAAGCGCGTCTGCGGCAGCGGGCCTTCCGACGAGTCGACGAGCAACAAGATCCCGTCGACCATCGTCAGCCCACGCTCGACCTCGCCACCGAAGTCGGCATGGCCAGGCGTATCGATGATGTTCATCTTCACGCCGTTGCGGCGGACAGTCGTGTTCTTCGCGAGGATCGTGATGCCCTTCTCGCGCTCAAGATCCATCGAGTCCATCACGCGCTCGTTGACGTCCTGGTTTTCGCGGAACGAGCCGCTCTGCCAGAGCATTGCGTCAACGAGCGTCGTCTTGCCGTGATCGACGTGCGCGACGATCGCGAGGTTGCGCAGGTCGTCGCGGCGGCTGAGGTATTCGGTCGACATCGGCAAGCCAGCGTACCGGTGGCGCATCGACTCACCGGAGAGACCCGCCCTGCGCACCTCCGCGTGTCTCGGCTCGTCGCTCCCCACGACGAACCGAGACACCGAGGTTCCCTCCCCCAAACGTCGCTAGGCGACGAGCGGCACGG
>OMIZ01000019.1 GCA_900299235.1 Actinomycetota bacterium | reverse complement strand
GCGCTGCTCGAGGAGCACCGCAAGCTGATCGGGCAGGCCAAGAACGATGCCGACGAAATCCTTGCCGAGGCGCGCAAAGCCGCCGACGGCCTCCGCGAACGCATGCGGGCGGAGACAGAGGAAGATCGTCAGCGCCGGATCGAGGAGACCCAGCGCCAGATCGACCAGGCCACGCAGACGGCAATTGGCGAGATCCGTCAGGAAGTCGCCAACCTGTCGCTGATCGCGGCTGAGAAGATCACGAAGAAGACGCTCACCGAAGCCGATCAGACGCGCCTGATTGAAGAGGCGCTCAACGAGATCGACTTCTCGCAGCTGGAGGCGTCCCGCTCATAGCCGCCGGGCATCGCATCTACGCACGCGCGCTGTACGAAGCGGCCGAAGAAAAAGGCCGTCTCGTTCAGGTGCAGGCTGGTCTCACCGACCTTGTCGGTGCGATCGACGCCAACCCGGAACTCGCTGGGATTCTTGTGAATCCGCAGACCGAGTCGAGCGTGAAGAGCGAGATCCTCGTCGACGTTGTTGCGAGCGGCGGGGAGGAGCTCCTCACGAACTTCGTGCGAGTTCTCGCCGAGAAGGGCCGGACAGGGGAGATCCGCGAGATCGCCGCGGAGTATGACGCCCTGGTTGCCGCCCTCGATCGCGTTCTCGACGTCGAATTGACCACCGCGCACGAGCTGTCGGACAAGGACTTCTCCGGCATCCTTGCGCAGATCGAAAAGGCCTCAGGCCGCAAGGTCAAGGCCACCCGTTCAGTCGACCCAGAGCTGATCGGCGGCATCGTCCTGCAAGCAGGATCGATGCGCGTCGACGCCAGCGTTCGTGGCCGACTTGAGCGTCTCCGTCACGACCTGGCGGGAGCCCGCTGATGACCAGACCATTCACCTCACTGCTGCACGTGGGCCGGGCATCGGCTCCCGCGACGACCTAGAAGGAGACCACCCCGAATGAAGCTTCGCCCCGAAGAGATCACGTCGATCCTGCGAAAGCGGATCGAGGAGTTCGACGTCGAGACGAATCTCGCTGAGGTCGGCGCCGTGCTCCAGCTCGGCGACGGAATCGCCCGCGTTCACGGGCTCGAGAACTGTGTCGCGCTCGAAATGCTCGAGCTCGATCACGGCGTCGTTGGACTCGCATTCAACCTCGAAGAGGACAACGTCGGTGTGGCGCTGTTCGGCGAGTGGGAGAAGATCAAGGAAGGCGATCCGGTGCGCCGCACCGGCAAGGTCGCCTCGATCCCCGTTGGCGAGGGTCTGCTTGGCCGTGTCGTCGACCCGCTCGGCAACCCGCTCGACGGTCAGGGGCCGATCGAAGCGACCGAGTATCGGCCGCTTGAGAACAAGGCGCCGGGCGTCATCGAGCGCCAGCCGGTGAAGGAGCCGCTCCAGACCGGCATCAAGGCGATCGACTCGATGACGAACGTCGGCCGTGGCCAGCGCGAGCTGATCATCGGCGACCGCTCGACAGGTAAGACGGCGATCGCGATCGACACGATCCTGAACCAGCACGACCAGAACGTGAAGTGCATCTACGTCGCCGTCGGCCAGAAGGCATCGACGGTCGCCCAGGTGTACGAGCGGCTGCGCGAGGCTGGCGCCATGAAGTACACGACGATCGTGAACGCGCCGGCATCCGAGGCAGCGCCGATCAAGTGGATGGCCCCGTTCGCCGGTGCTGCAATGGGCGAGTACTTCGCCTTCAAGGGTGAGCATGCGCTCGTCATCTACGACGACCTCACCAAGCAGGCCGACGCGTACCGGCAGCTCTCGCTGCTGCTTCGCCGCCCGCCGGGCCGCGAGGCGTTCCCGGGCGACGTCTTCTACTTGCACTCGCGCCTGCTTGAGCGCGCCTGCAAGCTCTCCGATGAGCTCGGTGGTGGGTCGCTGACCGCGCTTCCGATCATCGAGACGCAGGCAGGCGACGTGTCGGCGTACATCCCGACCAACGTGATCTCGATCACCGACGGGCAGATCTTCCTGCAGTCCGACCTCTTCTTCTCGGGCGTTCGCCCGGCCGTCAACGTCGGCATCTCGGTGTCGCGCGTCGGCTCGTCGGCGCAGACCAAGGCGATGAAGAAGGTCGCCGGCCGTCTCCGCCTCGACCTCGCGCAGTACCGCGAGCTTGAAGCGTTCGCCCAGTTCGGGTCGGAGCTCGATGCTGCGACGCAGGCCGCGCTGAATCGCGGTGAGAAGATGGTTGCGACCCTCAACCAGCCGCAGTACGCGCCGTGGCCGGTCGAGGAGCAGGTCGTCGCGCTCTACTCGGGCGTCAACGGGTACCTCGACGACATCCCAACCGCCGACGTCCCGCGCTTCCATGAGGAGTTCCGTCAGGAGCTGCGCACGGAGGGCACGATCCTGAAGACGATTCGTGAGTCGAAGGATCTCGCGGACGACACGACTGCGAGCCTGAACGCCGCGATCGAGAAGTTCAAGTCGCGGTTCAACGTCGCAAGCGCGGCATAACGGAGCGTTAGGTGGCCTCAGCACAGGAACTGAAGCGGCGCGTCCGCTCGATCAGCAACACACGCAAGCTCACCCGCGCGATGGAGCTTGTCGCGTCGGCGCGCCTGCGGAAGGCGCAGCAGCGCATCGAAGCGATGCGTCCGTACGCCGACCGCATGCTTGAGTTGATGGGCGGTACCGCTCAGGCCGCAGGGGCAGTCCGTCTGCCACTGCTGCAGGTGCGCGACGACGTCAAGCGGGTAGCGATCGTTCCTGTCACGGGCGACCGAGGCCTCGCCGGCGCGTTCAACGCGCAGGTGCTGCGGCGCTCGTTTGCACTCATGCGCGAGCTTGAGGCTGAAGGCAAGCAGGTCACGTTCTTCACGTCCGGCAAGAAGGCGCAGTCGACCGTGCGGTTCCGCGGGCTCGATCTGTCGCAGGCATGGGCGGGCTACAGCGACCGGCCGGAGTACAGCAACGCTCAGGCGATCGCGCACGCCGTGGCCGAGGCGTATACGAACGGCGAAGTCGACAAGGTCATCCTCGTCTACAACGCGTTCGTGTCGGCGCTCGTCCAGAAAGTGACCGTGAGTGATGTCCTGCCGATCCCGACCGAGGTGCTTGAGGCCCGCGCGGAGGAAGAGGATGGGGGCCACTCGGGTCCGGTCGACTTCTTCTTCGAGCCTGAGCCGAAGGAGATCCTCGCGCGGCTCCTGCCGGTGTACGTCGAGACGGAGCTCTACCGTGCGCTGCTTGAGTCAGCCGCATCTGAGCAGGGTGCTCGCATGACGGCAATGCGTAACGCCTCCAAGTCAGCCGGCGAGCTGATCGACTCCTTGACTCTCGCGATGAACCGTGCACGTCAGGCGGCGATCACGCAGGAGATCTTGGAAGTCGTCGGCGGTGCCGACGCCTTGAACGCGTAACCCGCGTCGGCTCACGCTTTCCGAATCGGTCGATTCGCCCGCAGCGTACGTCTGTGGAGCCTCGTTTGCCTCGCGCGGCACGGCGGCTGTTTGGTACGTAGCGTGTGCGGCGATTGCGCTAAGGGGAGAAACCCCTGCATTCGGCCGGTTGCAGACTTGCATTACCTCCTATACTTGCGAGCCGTGTCCGACGTAGCCCATTTTCGTGGAGGTGTGCCCGCATGACGGCAGCCCCCGCGACAGCTGACGTCGCCGTTCCACAGACGGCAGCACGGGGAGCGCTTGAGCTTTTCTGGCTTCGCTTCCGCGAAGACAAGGCCGCCCTGTTCGGTGCCGCGACGATCGGACTGCTGATTGTCATCGCCGCGATCGGTGGCCCAATCGCCCAGGCTGTCACGGGACACCCGAACACCCAGCAGTACCAGCAGACAATGCAGGACTCGTTTGGTCTGCCGAAGGGGCCAACGTCTGCGTTCTGGTTTGGCTCCGACGGTGAGGCACGTGATCTCTTCGTGCGCACGATGTACGGCGCCCGAACGTCGTTGATCGTTGGTGTTGTGGCGAGCGGTATCGCCGTGATCATCGGCCTCGTGATCGGCATGATCGCCGGGTTCTACCGAGGGTTCATCGACACGCTGCTCTCGCGCACCGGCGACGTGATGCTCGCGATGCCCCAGCTCCTCATCTCAATCGGCATCGTCGCCGCCTGCAGCTCAAACAAGAACGGCTGTCAGATCTGGGGCCCGATCTCGATCCAGCCAGGACTTGGGTTGGTAATCGCCGTCATCGTGATCTTCTCGTGGCCATACATCGCACGGCTCGTGCGTGGCTTCACCCTCTCCCTGCGCGAGAAGGAGTTCGTCGAGGCGAGCCGCTCGCTCGGCGCGAGCGACACGCGGATCATCTTCCGCGAGATCCTGCCGAACCTCAGCGGCCCGATCATCGTCTACACGACGCTGCTGATTCCTCAGAGCATCCTCTTTGAGGCAGCGCTCTCGTACCTCGGTCTTGGCGTGCCGCCCGACACGGCCTCCTGGGGCGGTCTCCTGAACGACGCGCAGCGCTACTACGACACCGCGTGGTGGCTGATGCTCTTCCCAGGACTGTTCCTCGTGATCACCACGCTTGCATTCAATTTGCTCGGCGACGGCCTGCGCGACGCGCTCGATGTGCGGGCTGAACGTTGAGAAAACCAACTGTGACCGGCGTTTTTCGCCTTACCATTCGGTCACTGCAATACCCGATCCACCAAGGTTCGGGAAAAGGAGGGAGACACCCATCGTGAAGAAACCATTCGGGAGGCTCGTGGCTCTCGCCGGAGTTGTGGCGGCAATCGTCGTCGCAACTGCAGCCGGCGCGACCGCGCACTCCAACAAGGCGAGCTCGATCAAGTCGGGCGGCACGCTGAATGTCGGCTGGGAGCAGTCGTTTGGCTTCACCGACAACATGGATCCGACGGGCGAGTACCTCGGGGACGCGTTCGGCATCCTCGACAACCTGCTCGTTCGTACGCTCGTGGGCTACACCCATGACGCAAACGGCCCAGGCAACGCGATCGTCGCTGACATCGCTACGTCGGTGCCGAAGCCGACGAACGGTGGCTTGACCTACACGTTCAAGATCAAGCAGGGCGTGAAGTTCAGCCCGCCGGTCAACAGGCAGGTCACCTCGGCCGACTTCGTCACCGCAATGGAGCGCGAGGCGAATCCGAAGGACGGCGCTGAGTACGCCTTCTACTACAACGTGATCAAGGGTTGGGACGCCTACTCCAAGGGCAAGGCGAAGTCGATCTCCGGCATCACCACGCCGGACGCGTCGACGATCGTCTTCAACCTGACGGCACCGACCGGCGACTTCCTCAAGCGCATGGCGATGCCCGCAGCTGGCCCGATGCCGGCTGAGGTCACGAAGTGCTTCGAGGGTCAGCCCGGCAAGTACTCCGCCGATCTGATCTCGACGGCTGGCTACATGATCAAGGGCATCGACGCGGTTGATATCTCGTCGTGCGCCAACATCAAGCCGGCTGCCGGCTACGACGGCCAGACGATTCTGGACGTTGTTCGTAACCCGAACTACAGCCAGTCGACTGACCCGACTCGCAAGAACTACGTGGACGAAGTCAAGTTCATGGTCAACGCGAGCAACGTCGACATCTACAACAAGATCGAGGGTGGCCAGCTTGACATGGCGACCTCGAGCATTCCGCCGGCGGTTCTGAAGAAGTACGCGACGAGCTCGAGCTTGAAGCAGTACTTCCACCAGAACTCTGGTGACCGCACGTGGTACATCACCATGAACCTGACGCAGCCCCCGTTCGATGACATCCACGTTCGCCGTGCGATGAACTACATCATCGACAAGGATGCGCTTCGCCAGGGCTGGGGTGGTCCGACAGTCGGCGACATCGCCCACCACATCGTTCCGGACGCCCTCTTTGGTGGTGCCCTTGCGTCGTACAACCCGTACAAGACCCCGGGCGACCATGGCAGCGCAGCACTCGCCATGAAGGCCATGCAGGGCTCGAAGTACAGCACTGGCAACAGCGGCATGTGTGACGCTGCTGCCTGTAAGAACGTGCTCCTCGTCTCCGACACCCGTGGTGTTGACCCCGGCATGGTCGCGACGATCGAGCAGGATGCGAAGAAGATCGGCATCACGTTCAAGGTCCGTCAGATCAACGGTGCGTATCCGACGATCCAGACGCCGTCCAAGAACATCCCGATCTCGGAGCGCCCGGGCTGGGGTAAGGACTACGCAGACGCGCTGACCTTCTTCACCCCGCTGTTCGACAGCCGCACGATCATCGCCAACGGCAACACGAACTACTCGCTCGTCGGTGTCACGCCTGCACAGTGCAAGGCGCTGAAGATCGGTGGCAACTGCGTCGGTGTTCCGAACATCGACTCGCATCTCGACAAGTGCTCGGTGCTGATCGACCCGGCACGCTCGACCTGCTACGAGAACCTCGACAAGGACATCATGACGAATGTGGTTCCGTGGGTTCCGTGGATGTGGTCGAAGGTGACGCGCATCACGAGCTCCAACGTGACGCACTACCAGTTCGATCAGTTCGCAACAACGCCCGCCTACGCGATGATTTCGGTCAAGTAGCGGGACTCGATCCTGACTGCCTCCGGGGCGCCTTCGGGCGCCTCGGAGGCTCTCTTCTTCTCACCTGATGATCCTCTACCTCGCACGCCGACTTGTCTGGACGATCCTTGTCGTCCTCGTCGTCATGTTCGTGACCTTCCTGGTCTTCTTCAAGCTGCCAAACGGCGACCCGGCCTTGCGTTTCGCTGGCAAGTCACCAACGACTCAGTCGCTTGCTGAGATCCACAAGCGTCTGCATCTCGACAAGCCGTTCTACGTTGAGTACGGCTACTTCGTGAAAAATTTTGTCGCTGGTGACGATCAGGGTTGGCCCGGTCTCGGCTACTCGTACGGCAACTTCGTCTCGGTGCGTAGCGAGATCATGCAGCGCGCGCCACGCACGCTGTTCCTCGTCGCTGGCGCCGCAACGATGTGGCTGCTCTTCGGCGTGGCGATTGGTGTGCTTTCAGCCGTCAAACGCAGAACCTGGATCGATCGCACAGCCATGGGCTTTGCGTTGTTCGGGATCTCGGCGCCGGTCTTCTGGCTTGGTCTGATGGCGCTCTTCCTCGTCTGGAAGAAGCTCGGCCTCACTGGAGGATCGGGTTACGTCCCGCTATCGGATGGCATCGGTAACTGGCTCTCCCACATGATCCTGCCGTGGACAGTCCTCGCATTGCTCTATATCGCGATCTACGCCCGTCTGACGCGCAACAACCTCCTCGAGACGCTCGGAGAGGACTACATCCGTACCGCGCGCGCAAAAGGCCTCTCAGAGCGCACCGTGATCTTCAAGCACGGGCTCCGTGCGAGCCTGTCGCCGATCGCGACGATCTTCGGCCTTGATATCGCGCTGCTTGTTGGCGGCGCGATCATCACTGAGTCGGTGTTCAACATTCAGGGCCTTGGCTGGCTCGCCTTCAACGGCGCGATCACGCAGGATCTACCCAGCGTGCTTGGTGTTGTCATCTGCACGGCAACGGCGGTCGCACTGATGAACCTCGTTGTCGACATCGTCTACGCGTTCCTCGATCCTCGCGTGAGGTACGCCTAGTGGCTGGCGTGGGGGGCAACTCGCTCCTCGAAGTCCGTGATCTCTCGGTTCGTTTCCGCACACGCGATGGTGTCGTGCAGGCGGTTTCGAACTTGTCGTTCACGCTTGAGCGTGGCGAGACACTGGGTGTTGTTGGCGAGTCGGGTTCGGGCAAGAGCGTCACGAGCCTCGCGATCATGGGCCTGCTGAACCGGAATTTCGCTGACGTGACGGGCGAGATCCTCTTTGAAGGGCGCGATCTGCTGAAGCTGTCGCCTGCCGAGCTGCGCAAGGTGCGTGGCAAAGACGTCTCGATGATCTTCCAGGATCCGTTTGCCTGTCTGCATCCGATGTACCGCGTTGGTACGCAGATCGCAGAGGCGGTGCGAGCCCATTCGGACGTCTCGAAGTCGGCGGCACATGCGCGCGCAGTCGAACTGCTTGATGCCGTGGGTATCCCGAACGCGGCTGTACGGGCGCGCGACTACCCGCATCAGTTCTCAGGCGGCATGCGGCAGCGCGCCATGATCGCGATGGCGCTTGTGCACAACCCCGCTGTGCTGATCGCCGACGAGCCGACAACGGCGCTCGATGTGACGGTGCAGGCGCAGATCGTCGAACTCATCGACAAGGTCAAGCGCGACTTCAACGTCGGCGTGATGCTGATCACGCATGATCTGGGTGTCGTGGCGGAAACCGCAAGCCATGTGCTCGTGATGTACGGCGGTCGCGCCATGGAGTACGGTCCCTCGTACGAGATCTTCCACGCAGCTCAGCACCCCTACGCTTGGGGTCTGCTTGAGTCGATGCCGCGGGTCGACAAGAAGCTTGACCTGCTGATCCCGATCGAAGGTTCGCCACCGTCGCTGCTCAACCCGCCGCCTGGATGCCCGTTCAACCCGCGGTGCAAGTACCGGTTTGAGGCGTGTGACAAGCAGACACCGAAGCTTGAGCAGCTTCCGGGTGGCCATCGCGACTCGTGCTTCCTCTCGGCGGAACGTAAGCAGGCCGAATGGCGTGACGAGATCTCAGGGGAGATCGTCCGATGAGCTCGTTTGGTTCAACCAAGACGCCGCTTGTCGAGCTTGATCACCTGACGAAGTACTTCTCGGTCAAGCAGGGCGTGTTCGCGCGTGGAAAGGGTGTCGTTCACGCGGTGGAGGATGTCTCACTCGTCGTCAACAAGGGGGAGACCCTTGGGATCGTCGGCGAGTCGGGCTGCGGCAAGACGACCACCGCGCGCCTGATGGTCAAGCTGATCGAGTCGACGTCAGGTCGGATCGTCTTCGACGGTGAGGACATCACCAACCTCTCGCGTCACCGCATGCGTCAGCTGCGTCAGCAGATGCAGATCATCTTCCAGGATCCGTACTCGTCGCTGAACCCTCGCAAGACCGTCGGGCAGATCGTCGGCGAGCCGTTCGTCATTCACGGCACCGAGAAGGACATCAAGGCACGCGTCCAGGAGCTGCTCGCTCGCGTCGGACTGAACCCCGAGCACTACAACCGGTATCCGCATGAGTTCTCAGGCGGGCAGCGGCAGCGGATCGGTATCGCCCGGGCGCTCGCACTCAAGCCAAAGCTGATCGTGTGCGATGAGCCTGTCTCGGCGCTCGATGTGTCGGTACAGGCACAGGTCTTGAACCTCTTGAAGAGTCTGCAGAGTGAGTTCGACCTCACGTACGTGTTCATCTCGCATGACCTGTCGGTGATCCGACAGGTCTCCGATCGCATCGCGGTCATGTACTTGGGCCGGGTTGTCGAGATGGGCGAGTCGGAGCGCCTGTACGAGCATCCACGCCACCCGTACACCGCTGCGCTCCTGTCGGCGGTGCCGCGGGCCGAGCTTGACGCGAATGGCCAGACACGGACGCGCATCGTGCTGCAGGGCGATGTGCCATCGCCGGTCTCGCCGCCGCAGGCGTGTGTCTTCCATCCGCGGTGTCCCCGCTTCCACGCGGGGCAGTGCGACGTTGAGACACCGTCGCTCCGGTCGTTCGACGGCGATCACGTCGCCGCGTGCCACTTCCCGGTTGAACGCTGGCCGATGACCGAGGCTGAGCTACGGGCCGGGTCGTCGGTGCACACGGGTTCCGAGACGACCTAACTTTCGCGTCGGGTTGGCGTCTGACCCGTCGATGTCTGAATCACCGCCACCGACCGCGTGCGAGCGGGCGGCGCGTGCGATCTCGCTCGAACTCGACGGCGAGCTCTCCGAGATTGGACGCCGGAGATTGAGCCGTCACCTTGCGTCGTGCGCGAGCTGTGCGGCCAAGCGTGACGAACTCGCCGACCTCACGGCGGCGATCCGTGCGTTGCCGGCGGCTCAGTCGAACGGCTTGCCTGCTCACCACGTGTTCACACCGATTCCTGGTATGCCGTACCGCCAAAAGCGTCTTTTTGCAGGCGTTCTTTGCGCATCGGCGGCAGCTGCGGTCGCCGCTGCGCCGATCTCCGTCACGGGTCAAGGTGCTCCGACGTGGGCCGAGCAGCAGCTCGAACACCGGGTGACGTTCGCTGAACTGCAGCATGTCCGCGCTGAGCGCGACCTGACCCGTTCGTAACAGCCGATACGAGAACGACACCTCATCGGTACTCGTTGCTCGCGCTGCGCTAGACTGCGCGCGTTCGGCGGGCCGCCGCACGCGCGCGCCCTTTACGGCGAAGCCATATTTCAGGAGACCCATGTCGAATAACGAGAACGTCGGGAAGCTGATCGAGATCAAGGGCGTCGTGGTCGACGCTTCGTTCCCGGGTGCACTGCCTTCGGTGTATTCCGCGCTGCGTATCCCGCGCCCCGAAGGCGGCGACCTCATCGCCGAGGTTCAGCAGCACCTTGGAGACGACCGCGTCCGCGCGGTCGCAATGGATTCAACGGACGGCATCGCGCGCGGCACCGATGTCTACGACACTGGCGCGCCGATCTCGGTGCCTGTCGGTGAGGCGACGCTCGGCCGTGTGTGGAACGTCCTCGGTGAGCCCGTCGACAACAAGGCCGGCGTGACCGGTGAGCGTTGGCCGATCCATCGTGATCCGCCCGCGTTCCAGGATCTGTCGCCGACCCTCGAGATCTTTGAGACGGGCATCAAGGTCATCGACCTGATCGCCCCGTACGTCCGCGGCGGTAAGATCGGCCTGTTCGGCGGCGCCGGCGTCGGCAAGACCGTTCTCATTCAGGAACTGATCGCCAACCTCGCACGCGAGCACGGCGGTGTGTCGGTCTTCTGTGGCGTGGGTGAGCGCACCCGCGAAGGCAACGACCTGCTCCTCGAAATGGAAGAGTCAGGCGTTCTTCCGAAGGTCGCCCTGTGCTACGGCCAGATGAACGAGCCGCCGGGAGCGCGTCTGCGCGTCGGTCTCTCGGGCCTGACGATGGCGGAATACTTCCGCGATCAGGGCCAGGACGTGCTCCTGTTCGTCGACAACATCTTCCGGTTCGTCCAGGCAGGTTCTGAGGTGTCGGCGCTTCTCGGTCGTATGCCGAGCGCCGTCGGTTACCAGCCGACGCTCGCGACCGAAATGGGTCAGCTCCAGGAGCGCATCACCTCAACGAGCAAGGGTTCGGTCACGTCGGTGCAGGCCATCTACGTGCCGGCAGACGACCTCACCGACCCGGCCCCGGCAAACACGTTTGCCCACCTCGACTCGACGACGGTGCTCTCGCGCGCACTCGTGGAGCAGGGCATCTATCCGGCAGTCGACCCGCTCGACTCGACGTCACGTGCCCTCGGCCGCGGCGTTGTGTCGGACGACCACTACGACACGGCGACGCGCGTCCAGGAGATCCTGCAGCGGTACAAGGACCTCCAGGACATCATCGCCATCCTCGGTATCGAAGAACTCTCCGACGAAGACCGTCTGACGGTCGCGCGTGCCCGCAAGGTGCAGCGCTTCCTCTCGCAGCCGTTCCATGTCGCTGAAGTCTTCACCGGTACCCCGGGTGAGTACGTCAAGCTCGAGGACACGATCCGCGGCTTCAAGGAGATCATCGACGGTCTCCACGACGACCTTCCCGAGCAGGCCTTCTACATGGTCGGCACGATCGAGGGTGCAGTCGAGCGCGGTAAGGCTCTCGCGGCGGCGTAAGGCCGGCGTCGACGATGGCTGGAACGGGAAAGAAGTTCGATGTCTCGCTCGTGACCCCCGATGGGGCCGCGTACGAGGGCGAGGCGGAGATGATCATCGTGCCGGGTCAGATCGGCGAGATTGGCGTACTCGCACGTCACGCTCCGCTGATCGCGACCCTGCGTGCCGGCGCTACCCGGATCCATCCGGGTGACGGTAAGGACGTGATCGAATTCGCCACCGGCCCTGGCTTCTTCCAGGTGCTGCGCGATCGCGCGATCGCGCTCGTTGACGACGCGGTTGAGGCCGCTTCGATCGATGACGCGAAGGCTCAGGCACAGCTCGACGCCGCGAAGGCGGAGCTTGAAGCGATCGAGCGTGGCGAGTCGACGGCGGATCGCTGGCAGGTTGAGCAGCGGATCCGTCACGCAGAGAATCAGCTGACGGTCGCTGGCCGCAGCTAAGACAGCGAGTGGCGACCGCGCTCGAGACGGCGGTCGTCCTCGTTGTCGAACCTCACGGCGGGCCACTCACAGAGATCAAGGCGCGGTTCAACGCGCCGTCGATTGCGAGTGGCATGCCGGTGCACCTCACGGTGCTCTATCCGTTTGTGTCGCCGAGCGAACTGAATGACGGCGTCTACGCGACAGTCGCAGCAGTCGCCTCGCGCCACGGAGAGCTCGCGTTCGCCCTCTCGACGATCTCGCAGTTCCCGGGTGGGTTCGTCTGTCTCGATCCCGACCCTGCGGCGCCCGTCGACGCGTTGATGGCCGACCTGTGGGCTGCGTTCCCGGACTACCCACCGTACGGGGGCGAGATCGTCCGTCCGCATCCGCACGTCACAGTTGGAAAGGCCGACCCTGCAGCGGACGCACCCGAACTGGCAACCACCATCGAGCACGTGATCAGAGATCACCGTCCCTATCACTACACCGTCGCCGCATTGACCGTGATGGCGCGTGACGATGCGGGTGCGTGGAGGCCCCTCAGAACGGTGCCTCTCACCGGTTAGGTACCCTCTGACTGTCCCGGAGAGCTTTGAATCAGCAGCTTGGCGACCGGGTTACCAAACGCCTAAAGAGCTTGTGCACGAGCATCCTCTTTGGGTAGAGCACGACGTCGGAGGACGCATGGCAGCACGCAACGTCAGAGAAGAGATCACCCGGATCGCGAAGGAACGGATCCTCGTGCTCGATGGCGCGTGGGGTGTTCTCTTGCAGGGGCGGGGGCTGACCGAGGAGCAGTGGCGGGGTGCGCGGTTTGCCGATCACTCGCACGACGTCAAGGGCAACCCCGACCTGTTGAATCTCACCTGTCCGGAGATCGTCACCGAGATCCATGAGGCGTATTTCGCGGCTGGTGCCGACATCACGACGACGAACACGTTCACGGCGACGTCGATCGCTCAGGCCGACTACGGCCTAGAAGCGTCCGTCTACGACATGAACGTCGCTGGTGCGCGGCTCGCACGCGCTGCTGCTGATGCGGCTGGTGGAACCCGTTACGTCGCCGGCTCGGTCGGGCCGCTCAACGTTGCACTCTCCCTGAGCCCGAAGGTCGATGATCCGGGGTTCAGGACACACACGTTTGAGCAGGTGCGCGATACGTACATCGAGCAGATGACCGCGCTCGTCGACGGTGGCGCTGACCTGATTCTGCTCGAGACGATCTTCGACACGTTGAACGCGAAGGCGGCGGTCGCTGCTGCGCGCGAGGCGGTTCCAGACACGCCGCTTTGGATCTCGGCGACGATCGTCGATCTCTCGGGACGCATGCTTTCCGGACAGACGATCGAGGCGTTCTGGACGGCGATTGAGCACGCCGATCCCCTGATTGTTGGTGTGAACTGCTCGCTTGGTGCGGGAGAGCTCCGCCCGTACGTCGCAGAGCTCTCTCGTCTTGCGCCCTGCCTCGTGAGCGCCCATCCGAATGCAGGCCTCCCGAACGCATTTGGTGGCTACGACGAGACGCCTGAGGTCACCGCGACGCTTCTGCGCGAGTTCGCTGAGGCGGGATTCCTGAACGTCGCTGGCAGCTGTTGCGGCTCAACGCCCGACCACACGCGTGCGATCGCGGCAGCGGTTGCCGGTGTTCCTCCACGCCCCTTCGGTGCAGACAGGCCGCAACCGAACCGGCGGCCCCGCTGGAGCGGTCTCGAATCGTTTGAGGTCGGCCCCGACACAGGGTTCGTGATGGTCGGCGAGCGGACGAATGTCACCGGATCGGCGCGCTTCCGTCGATTGATCGAAGCAGACGACTTCACCGGTGCTGTTGAGGTCGCAGTCGAGCAGGTGCGCGGTGGCGCGAACGTCCTCGACGTGAACATGGATGCCGACCTGCTCGACGGCGAGCAGGCGATGCGCCGCTTCTTGAACGTGATTGCGACCGAGCCCGAGGTGGCGCGGATCCCGATCATGATCGACAGCTCGCGTTTCTCGATTCTCGAGGCCGGTCTCCAGTGTGTCGCGGGCAAGGCGATCGTCAACTCGATCAGCCTCAAAGAGGGCGAGGAGTCGTTCCTCGACCAGGCCCGGCGGGTGCGCGCCTACGGGGCATCGGCGATCGTGATGGCGTTTGACGAGGAGGGACAGGCCACCGATGTCGCCCGTCGCGTTGAGATCTGCGGTCGAGCGTACGACCTGCTGACAACGAAGGCGGGGTTCCGCCCTGAGGACATCATCTTCGACCCGAACGTGCTCGCGGTCGGCACCGGCATCGAGGAGCACGACCGATATGCCCTCGCGTTCATCGAGTCGCTCCCGCGCATCAAGGAGCGCTGCCCCGGATCGCTCACGAGCGGCGGTATCTCGAACCTCAGCTTTTCGTTCCGCGGTAACGACGTCGTGCGCGAGGCGATGCACGCGTCGTTCCTGTTCCATGCGATCCGCGCCGGGCTCGACATGGGCATCGTCAATGCGGGCCAGCTTGCCGTGTACGAAGACATCGAGCCCGACCTGCTCGAAGCTGTGGAGGACGTTCTCTTCGCCCGCCGTCCCGATGCGACCGAACGCCTGGTCGAAATCGCCGGTCGGTTCCAAGGCGAAGGCACCCGCCGCGAACTCGATCTGGCGTGGCGTGACGCGACGGTCGGGAAGCGGCTGGAGCACGCACTCGTGCATGGGATCGTCGACTTCATCGAGGACGACACCGAAGAGGCGCGCCAATCCTTCCCACGACCACTCGACGTGATCGAGGGGCCACTGATGGACGGCATGCGCGTAGTTGGGGAGCTCTTCGGCTCGGGCCGAATGTTCCTGCCGCAGGTCGTCAAGTCGGCACGCGCAATGAAGCGTGCTGTCGCCTATCTCGAGCCGTTCATGGAGGCGGAGCAGGTCGGGGGCAGCGCCCAGGGCACCGTTCTGCTTGCAACCGTCAAGGGAGACGTGCACGACATCGGCAAGAACATCGTGGGTGTGGTGCTCGGCTGCAACAACTATCGCGTCATTGACCTTGGTGTGATGGTTCCCGCCGAAACGATCCTCGACACCGCAGCACGTGAAGGCGCAGACGTCATCGGTCTCTCTGGCCTCATCACACCGTCACTCGACCAGATGGTCGACGTCGCGAGGGAGATGGAGCGTCGCGGATTGCGTACACCGCTCCTGATTGGCGGTGCAACCACGTCACGTCAGCACACCGCGGTTCGGATCGCCCCCGAGTACAGCCACGAAACGGTGCACGTGCTCGATGCGAGCCGCGTTGTCGATGTCGTGTCGAACCTGCTCGACCCCGCGCGTCGCCAGGGCTATGACGCTGAGAACCGCGAGCTGCAGGAGCGACTGCGCGAGCAGCACGCCGAGAAGATCCGCAAGCCGCTGCTGCCGCTTGCCGATGCACGTGCCAATCACCATCGCGTGCCATTCAATGACCTTCCCGCCGCTCCCTTTGTTGGGGCACGAGAGATCGCACCGTCGCTCGAAGAACTCGTGCCCTACATCGACTGGCAGTTCTTCTTCCACGCATGGGATCTCAAGGGCAAGTTCCCGGCGATCCTTGACCGACCCGAAGCCCGCGAGCTGTACGACGACGCCCGCGCGTTGCTCGATGAGATCGTGGCAACAGGAGCGTTCCAGGCGCGCGGCGTCTACGGCTTCTGGCCAGCACACTCCGTTGGTGACGACGTCGTCGTGGGGGAGACACGGTTCTCGTTCCTGCGACAGCAGGGAGACCATGGGGACGGACGACCAAACAAGTCTCTCGCCGACTACGTCGCACCGGCAGGCGACTCCGTTGGTGCGTTCGCGGTCGGAATTCAGGGCGCTGACGAGGTAGCAGCGCGCTACGAAGCTGCACACGACGACTACAAGGCGATCATCGCCAAGGCGCTCGCCGACCGGCTTGCAGAGGCATTCGCCGAGTGGCTCCATGCCCACGCCAGGCGAGAGTGGTACGCCCCCGATGAGGAGCTCAGCCCCGACGAACTGCTTTCCGAGCGTTTCCGCGGCATTCGGCCGGCATTTGGATATCCCGCGTGCCCGGATCACAGCGAGAAGCCGAAGCTCTTTGCGTTGCTCGGTGCGGAGGCTGTCGGCCTCGGACTCACTGAGAGCTTCGCGATGACGCCAGCAGCAGCGGTGAGTGGCATCTATCTTGCTCATCCCGAAGCGAACTACTTTGCCGTGGGCCGTATCGGGCAAGATCAGGTTGAGGACTACGCAGCTCGTAAGGGCGAGACCGTGCTACAAGTGGAGCCGTGGCTCCGACAGCACACCGCGTAGTAGGAGTCTGATGTGAGAGGCGCTGCGGTCATCGTGGCGGCACTCCTCTTCGCCGGATCGGCCGCGGCGGATGCTCCTCGGTATCGCCCCACGGCGGGCGGTGCGATCGCTGCTCACGCGAGCCTGCTTCGTCTTGAGGATTTCGGGCTCGGCTGGGAGGGGGGCGAGACCGAGACGCAGCCACTCTTTGGATCGGCATGTCCGGGCTTTAACCCCAAACAGTCGGATCTCACGGTGATCGGGCATCGCAACGCCGCGTTCCACAACCACCAGCTCGGCCTCGACGTTGAGCAGGACATCCAGATCATGTCGTCGGCGGATGAGGTCGCGACCGATTTCGCCCGAACCATTCAGCCGAGGCTCGCGTCGTGCCTCGAGTACGAACTGCGGCACGCCAAGGGCGAAAAGAGCATCGACCACGTCACGGTCACTTCGATCGCGTTCCCGGGAGTCGGCTACACCGGCGTCGTGACGAAGGTTCGGCGCGCGCTCTATCGAGCAGAAGTCGTGTTCCGAATCAACGGGCGGAAGGTCGACTTCGTGAGCGACTACGTGTACCTCGGGGTCGGCTCGCGCGAGTTCACAGTCAACGTGATCGTCCCTGCTGTTGATCGCGGGCAGTTGATCCCTTTCGAGACAGCGGTGGCAGAGCTTCTCGTGAAACGCGCGTCGTAAGCGGAGCGGACGGGACATCGAGCCTCGCGCGCAGCCGCGCTGCTACAACACTTCCCATGCGTCTCGCTCTGATCTCAAGCGTCCTCACGGCACTCGTGCTCGCCGCCGTGGCTATTGCAGCCGATCCAGAGGACGCAAAGACGCGCATCGACCGGGTCGATCAGGCGCGCGCCGAGGCGCAGCTGCTCCAGGCAAGCGACCTCGGGGCCGCGTGGACGGGTGGGAAGCAGAAGGCAACGAACTACAAGCTCCCCGCCTGCCCGAACTTTCACCCGAACCAATCCGACCTGACCGTGACCGGACACATTGAGTCGGTCTTTACGAACGGCAACGGCGGCATCCAGGTCGAAGCTGACGTGCAGATCATGAAGACGGCCGCCCAGGTCACTACCCAGTACGCCCGCATCTTTCGAACGGGTGTGATCCCGTGCCTGAAGTACGACGTGCTGAAGTCCGTTGGCACCAGCGCGAAGATCCAGGATGCGACCGAACTCTCCGTTGCCTCGGCTGTTCCAATGCATGCCTTCCGGGTGAGCGTCACTGTTGGTTCAGGAACAGCACCGATCTATCTCGACTTTCTCTACTTCGCGAAGGGCCGCACCGAGTACTCGGTCAACGTCGTGGCTCCGAGCACGCAGGCTGCGCAGCTCAAGAACTTCGAGGCCAATGTCGTGGCCCGCCTGCTTGCGCGTAACCGCGTCTAGCTTTGGCTGACGTCGGTAGACCGGTCGACGGCCGGTCAGTCGGATAGGCTACGACTGTGCAGGCGCCTCCGGGCGCCGTTTCGCTTGTATGAAGACGACACTGAAGAGAGGGGTCGGGCGCAGCGCCGACGGGAATGGTCGGCCTGTATTGCCACCAGCGACGGTCAGCGCGGTAACGCGCTACCAGCAGCCGCCACCCCCTGGATCGTTCGGACTCGCGCTTTTCCGCAAGATCGTTGTCGGGACGCTGCTCGTCATCACGTCGCTCGCGATCGGAATCGCCGGCGGGGTGTACCTCTACTTCCACCAGTCGGTCGCATCGGTTCGCGCCCACTCAAGCGACGTGAAGATCGCCCAGAAGGCGCTCAACGTCTCGCTGCCTGGTCAGCCCGCCATCGCACTTGCGCTCGGCTACGACCAGCGCGCCGGCAAGGAGTTCTCGACCGTATCTCGCTCCGACACGATCATGCTCATCCGGGCCGATCCCGCAACGAAGACGATCTCGCTGCTCTCATTCCCGCGCGATTTGATCGTCCCGATCTACTGCAAGGACGGATTGGTCGCCCACGACCGCATCAATTCCGCCTACGCGCGCTGTGGTGCGACCGGCTCCCTCGACACCGTGAAAGAGCTCACGGGACTCCCGATCAACTACTTGATCACCCTCAACTTTCACGGGTTCAAGGAGATCGTCGACCAGCTCGGCGGCGTGTGGATGGACATCGACCGCCGCTACTACAACCGCAATGTCGGGACAGCAGCGACCGATTACTCGAACATCAACCTTCAGCCGGGGTATCAGCTGCTTTCGGGAGAGAGGGCGCTCGAGTTCGTCCGCTTCCGGCACACCGACTCTGACTTCTACCGCCTAGCGCGCCAGCAGTCGTTCGTGCGTGCCCTGAAGCAGCAGGTGTCAAACCACTTCAGCCCATTCGAGCTGCCGAAGCTCGTCTCGACAATCACGAAGAACATCGAAGTGGGCGCGGCCACGCACTTCAGCGACACGACCGTTCTTCAATACGCCCTCCTCGCCGCGACCCTCCCTGGCGGCCACTTCTTCCAGGTTCGCCTCGACAACGTCACCGGGTACTCGCAGCTCGACGCGTCGGCCTCAACGATCAAGCAGGCCGTCGAGGAGTTCGTAAATCCCGACGTGAGCTCGTCGAAGGCGGCGAACGCATCGGCGCTCGGTGAGAAGATCAAGACACCAAAGACGAAGGCGCCGCCCGTTGCCGACACGACGGTAACCGTGCTGAACGGCAACGGCGTGCCAGGCTCCGCGGCAAATGCGAGCTACCTGCTCGCCCAGCGCGGCTACGTGACGGTTCTGCCGCCGGGGAACCTCCAGCCGAACGCGCCGACCCAGGACTACTTCCACAGCGTCATCTACTACGACCCGAAGGTCGCAGTCGCGAAGCCGGCGGCGCTGGCGCTGCAGAAGTTGATGCAACCCGCCGATGTGAAGCCGCTCGCGGCCGACTCACCGCTACACACGCTCGATCCAGGCTCGATGTTGCTCATTGTCGTCGGGCAGACCTTCCACAACGAGCTGACCGCGCCGACCGTGCCGACCGTGAAGATTCCGCCGCGCCAAAAGCCGACTGTGACGCTCGACCCGGCTGTGGGGGCCGAGTTGCTCGCGCCGTACAAGTCGAAGGTGCCGTTCGCGCTCGAAAACCCGACGGTGCTCGCGCAGAACTCGTATCCCGACCATCTGGGTAGTGACGAGCCGATCCGGTACTACTGGATCACCAAGGGTCACAAGGCGATCCGCATGGTGTTCCAGATCGGTGGCAACCAGTACTGGGGCATCCAGGAGACCGACTGGACGGATGCTCCTGTGCTCGGTGACCGCAGCTTTCGGCACTCATTGAACGGTCGTGAGTTCGAGTTCTTCTACACCGGCACCCACCTGCACATGGTCGCGCTCAACGCGAACGGCGCGACGTACTGGGTGATCAACACGCTGCTCGACTCGCTTTCGAACGAGACGATGATTGCCATTGCCAAGGGGCTCAAGCCCGTCCCCCACGGTAAGTAGAGTTCGCGCGATGACGGGACAGGCAGAAGTGGGGAGGCGTTCGTGAGCAAAGTTGGGATCTTCGGCGCCGGCTGGGTCGGCCTTGTCACCGGGACGTGTTTCGCGGAGCTCGGACATGAGGTCGTGATTCGCGATGTTGTGCCGGAGAAGATCGAGGCGCTGCGCAAGGGCGATGTTCCGTTCCATGAGCAACAGGTGCCAGAGCTGCTGCAGCGGAATGCCGAGCGTCTCACCTTCACGCTCGACGTGAACGACGTCGCCGATTGCGAACTGCTGTTCATCTGCGTCGATACGCCGCCCACCTATTCGGGCGATGCCGATCTTTCACGCGTGTGGACGGTGATCGACGAGCTCCCCGACCTCAAGGGCCGTCCCGTTCTCGTGATGAAGTCGACCGTGCCAGTCGGAACGGGCGAGAAGGTGCGTCACGGCCTCGATAGCCGCGGGCTCGGGCACGTCGGGTACGCATCGAATCCGGAGTTTCTCGCAGAGGGACGAGCCGTCGAAGATTTCATGAACCCCGATCGGGTGGTTGTCGGGGCGTTCGAGGAGGCCGATGGCGACGCGGTAGCTTCGCTGTACGCCGGCCTCGACGCGCCGATCGTGCGTTGCGACGTCAACTCTGCCGAGATGATCAAGCTCGCGGCCAACGCGTTCCTGATGACACGTATCTCGTTCATCAACGAAATCGCGAACGTCTGCGAAGCGACTGGCGCCGACGTTGTCAAAGTCGCAGCGGGCATTGGGCTCGACCGGCGCCTTGGCCCGCATTTCCTCAACGCGGGTATCGGGTACGGCGGCTCGTGCTTCCCGAAGGACTCGCTCGCGCTCAAGCAGCTCGCATCGAATTCCGGGTACCACTTCCAGCTGCTCTCTGCGGTGATCGAGGTCAACGAGCTACAGAAGCGCCGCGTGATTCAGAAGCTGAAGAAACATCTCGGCCCCCTGCGCGGCAAGTCCGTTGCGCTGCTTGGGCTCGCGTTCAAACCGAACACCGACGACATGCGCGAGGCGCCGTCGATTGTGCTCGCAAGCCGTCTGCTCGCCGAAGGCGCCGAGGTGCGCGGCTGGGACCCCGTCGCCGACGGCCGCTCGCTGCCGCGCGGTGTCGAGATCGCCGCGAGCGTGCTCGACGCAGTCCGTGGCGCTGACGCCGCGGTGATCGTGACCGAATGGGCCGAGTTGAAGGATCTCGCTCGCGACGAGGTTCGGGCGGCGATGGCGCATCCGCTGATCATCGACGGGCGTAACCTGCTCGACCCGGCGGCAGCTCGCGACGCTGGTTTCGAGTACGAAGGCATCGGTCGGCCAGCAGCTCTTGTCGCGGAGCCGACTGCCTGAGATGGCTGAGGCCGTTCTCATTTCGCGCAAAGGACGCTGATGGAAGCGATCGTTCTGGCTGGGGGGAAGGCGGAGCGGCTTGGCGATGCGGCTGGCGGCAAGCCGAAGGCGCTTGTCGAGGTCGCTGGTCGGCCGTTGCTCGCCTACCAGGTTGGGCGCCTGGCGAAAGCTGGCGTCGACCGTGTCATCGTCTCGTGCGCTGTCGGGCAGGGCGACCTGTTCATCGAGGAGCTCTCGGCGATCGGGCCCGAGATCGTCCCGGCCGAAGAGCCTGAGCGACTCGGGCGCGGCGGTGGAATCAAGTTTGCGGCGCGTCAGCGACGGGAAGACGGGGACGTCTTCGCGATGAACGGCGATGAGCTTGTAGCCGTCGACTTCGGTGCGCTGCTTGCGCGCCATCGTGCGACGGGTGCTGGCGCGACGATTTCGGTCGCACGACCAAAGTCGCAGTTCGGGCTTGTCGACTTCGGCGACGATGATGTCGTCACCGGCTTCCGTGAGGTCGCCAACGTGCCGTACTGGGTGAACTGCGGCATTTATGTCTTTTCGGCCGAGACGATCGCACGGCTGCCTGACAAGGGCGACCACGAGACGACGACGTTTCCCGAACTCGTCGAAGAGCGCAAGCTTCGGGCCTACCGACACGAGGGAGTGTGGCTGACTGTGAACACTCCGAAGGAGCTGCGTACCGCCGGGGACTATGTCGCCGAACATCCCGAGTGGCTTGCATGAGCGAGTTGCCTGAGAGCTTCGCGCAGTGGACGACCGCGACCCGCCGGGTCGACAAGCCGTGGGGTCACGAGATCATCTGGGCGCTCACCGACGTCTACTGCGGCAAGGTGCTGTTCGTTGCGGCCGGTCAGTCGCTGTCGCTTCAGTACCACGAGCACAAGGACGAATCGTGGTACGTGCAGTCGGGTAAGGCGAAAATCGAGCTCGGTCGGGTGGGTGACGATCGCCTTGAGGCGGGCGTGGTGGGTGCGGGAGCGTCGTTCCACTACACGCCAGGCACCGTGCATCGGATTACGGCCATTGAGGACACGACGATCCTCGAAGTGTCGACGCCGCACCTCGACGACGTTGTGCGTTTGCAGGACGCCTACGGGCGCGAAGGCACGTCAGCTCCGTAAGTCGTAAACCTTCACACATCTGTGGTAAGGTTGTGTGGATGGCCGGTCTGAGCACAGCCAACGGCTACACCGTGAGCGCCGCGGCCGAGCACACCGGTTGGACCCCGCGCATGCTGCGGTACCTAGAGGAGCAGCAGCTCGTCGTGCCGCGCCGTACGGCGGCTGGTTACCGGGTCTATGGCCTTCGCGAGCTCAATCAGCTGCGCACCCTCAAGGATCTCCGCGCCCGTCACGGTGTCGAGCTCGAGCAGCTCGCATTCGCCTCGCAGCTTCGGCGTCAGCCCGAGCTACGCGCCGCGGTCGACACCTGGCTTGCGGCCGCCGACGACCGCTCGTGGATCGAGTGGGAGCAGCGCAAGCATGAGCGGCTGCTGCAGGTCGCGTAGCCCAAGAGTTTCTGACTTCAAACGAACCCAAAGAGAAAGAGGACGACGTTGGCGACAACGAGACGACATGATGTGAAGGATCTCAGCCTGGCGGCTGAAGGCGTGCGCCGGATCGCGTGGGCGGAGCGCCAGATGCCCGTGCTGCGGAGCATCCGCGAGCGTTTCGAGGCAGAGCAGCCGCTCGCCGGCTACCGCGTTTCGGCGTGTCTGCACGTCACGACCGAGACGGCAAACCTCATGCGCACGCTGAAGGCCGGTGGCGCTGACGTCGTCCTGTGTGCGTCGAACCCGCTGTCGACGCAGGATGATGTCGCCGCGGCGCTCGTCGCCGAGTTCGATATCTCGTGCTTCGCCATCAAGGGTGAAGACAACGACACCTACTACCAGCACATCGAGGCTGCAGTCGATCACAAGCCGCAGCTGACGATGGATGACGGCGCCGATGTCATCTCGGTGCTCCACAGTGCGCGGCGTGAGCAGCTCGGCGACATTATCGCGGGCATGGAAGAGACAACGACTGGCGTCATCCGCCTCAAGGCGATGGAGGCCGACGGAGCGCTTGCGTTCCCGGTGATCGCCGTCAACGATGCGCGCACCAAGCACTTCTTCGACAACCGCTACGGCACGGGTCAGTCGACGATCGACGGGATCATCCGCGCAACGAACGTCTTGGTCGCAGGCACGCGGTTCGTCGTCGCGGGCTATGGGTGGGTTGGGCGCGGCGTCGCTTCGCGCGCACGCGGCATGGGCGCCCACGTCATCGTCACCGAGGTCGATCCGATGCGCGGCCTTGAGGCGCTAATGGACGGCTACGAAGTGATGCCGATGGCTGAGGCCGCCAAGATCGGTGACATCTTCTGCACCGCAACCGGCGACAAGCACGTGATCTCAAAGGAGCATCTCGCCAACCTCAAGGACGGCGCGATCCTTTGCAACACGGGTCACTTCAACGTCGAGATCGACATCCCGGCGCTGCGCGCGATGGCGGTCGAGACCCGCGAAGCCCGCCAGTTCGTCGAGGAGTTCACGTTCGCCGACGGTCGTCGCGTGTACCTGCTTGCCGACGGTCGCCTCGTGAACATCTCAGCGGCCGAGGGTCACCCCGCGATCGTGATGGACATGTCGTTCGCGAACCAGGCTCTCGCCACCGAGTACGCGGTCAATCACGCCGCCTCGCTCGAGCGGAAGGTGTACTCAGTGCCGCGCGAGATCGACGAGGAGATCGCACGTCTCAAGTTGATCACGATGGGTGTCACGCTCGATCAGCTCACAGCGGAGCAGGCGAAGTACCTCGCGTCGTGGGACGAAGGCACCTGAGCCGACTCCCTCGCGCAGGTCACTCCTGATGCTTGAGCCAGAACGAATCCTCCGGTTGGAGGTGGGGCGGGTCGTGTTTCTCGACCAGCGCCGCCTCCCAACCGAAGAGGTCGACGTTGCGTGCACGACAGCCGCCGAGGTGGCCGATGCGATCCGCACGATGGTTGTGCGGGGTGCGCCGGCCATCGGTGTGGCGGCCGCATACGGCATTGCGCTTGCCGCAGAGCGCGGCGAGGATCTCAGCGAGGCCGATCGCGTGCTGCGTACGTCACGGCCCACAGCAATCAACCTGATGTGGGCGCTCGATGAGATGAAGCGCGATCCGTCAGCGGAACACGCGCGGCAGATCCACCGAGACGAGGTTGAGCGTTGTCGGCAGATGTCGGCACATGCCTCGACGCTCGTGAAGCCTGGCAGCCGTGCAATGACGCACTGCAACGCCGGTGGTCTCGCGACGGGTGGCTATGGAAGTGCCGTTGGGGCGATCATCGCGTCGTTTGAGCAAGGATTGATCGACCACGTTTGGGTCGATGAGACGCGCCCGCTATTGCAGGGGGCACGACTCACCGCCTGGGAGCTTGAGCACGCCGGTATCCCGTTCTCGGTGATCCCCGACTCGGCGGCGGCGGCGTTCATGGCGCGCGGTGAGGTCGACGTGATCTTCACCGGCGCTGATCGGATAGCGCGCAATGGTGATACGGCGAACAAGATTGGCACGTATGGTCTCGCCGTCAACGCGAAGCACCACACCGTTCCGTTCTACATCGTCGCGCCTACCTCGACGATCGATCCGGCAACCGCCGACGGTTCCGGCATCCCGATTGAAGAGCGCGATCAGACCGAAGTCACCGCTCGCTTTCCGGCACGCAACCCGGCGTTCGACGTGACCCCTGCGGGCCTGATCCATGCGATCGTCACCGAGCAAGGGGTGCATCGCGCGCCGTACGGTGACACGTTGCCGCTCTCGGGGGTGGGTGCGTGAAAGCACTGCTGCTTGCCGGCGGATACGCGATGCGCCTGCGTCCGCTTACCGAGACCGTTGCCAAGCCACTGCTGCCTGTTGGTGGGCGCCCGATGGCCGACTGGATCGTTGATTCGATCCGTGAGGCGGGCATCGAGGAGATTCACGTCGTCACAAACGCGGTGTACGCAGCCTCGTTCTCCACGTGGGCCGAAGAGAAGGCGATCATCGTCCACAACGACCTGACGTCATCCAATGACGATCGCCTGGGTGCGACCGGCGACATCTGGTTCGCGATCGAGAACGGCGGTATGACCGACGACGATGTACTCGTCATTGCTGCCGACAACCTTTTCGCGTTCTCGCTCCGTGACTACATCGACTTTTGGTCAGCACGCGGTGGGTCGGGCGCGAGCGCGATCGCCGTGCATCAGCTTGAGGATCCGTCACTTGCGTCGCTCTATGGTGTGGTCGAGCTTGGCGAGGGTGAGCGGGTGGTTAGCCTTGAGGAGAAGCCGGAGCATCCGAAGAGCAGCCTGGTGTCGACCGCGACGTACATCTTCGGACGTGACCATCTCCCGCTGATGAAGGGGTACTTGGAAGCGGGGCTACCGCCCGATCCTCCCGGCAAGTTCATTTCGTGGCTGCTCGAGCGTGAGCCTCTGTTTGGGTACGGCTTTGCAGGCGAGTGGCTCGACATCGGCGACCCCGTGCAGTTGCTCACGGCTGACAACCTGTACCGCGCCCGCCACGGGCTACCCGTGCGCGACCAGTACTCGCTCTAGCGCGGCCGTTCCCGCGGGGTAGTCGCCGCCGCGAATCGCGATCTGCAACAGCGCCGTTACATCTCCGCCCGTAACGTGCTGGGTGTGGCTCATCGACCTGCTCATTCCGTCTCGGTGCGCCGGTTGCGGCCGTACAGGGGCCCTCTTGTGTCGCAGCTGCGAACGTGCGTTGCCGCGGGTTGGTTCCCCGGTATGCGCCCGGTGCGGTACTCCCAGCGCGTGGCCCATTGAGATGTGCGGTGTCTGCCGGAGTGCGCGCGTCGCGTACACGTCAGCTCGGTCTGCCGTGGTGTACGACGTGACGGCGAGGCGGGTGATGGCCGCGTGGAAGGAGCGAGGTGGCCGGGGCGTAGCTCGTGTTGCAGCAGAGATCATCGACCAGGCGCTCGCGCGACCGCCCGGGTCGCTTCTTACATGGGTTCCGCCCGATCCCGATCGCAGTCGTCGGCGC
>OMIZ01000018.1 GCA_900299235.1 Actinomycetota bacterium | reverse complement strand
GCTGGCCCAACGAGCGCCGAGTACGCCGTCACGGTTCCCGTGGGATCGTTCGCGTGTGACGCGAACCCGATGGTGGCGCCCACGTCGCGCCCGACGAGTGTGTAGGCGGGGCCCGTCGCGCCATGGATCGAAAGACAGTTCGCACCTGACATGTCGCAGCGGTACCAGTTGAACGTAAACGTCGGAGTTCCCGACGCCGTCCAGGTGCCCGGTGTTGCGGTCAACCGCTCACCGACCGCGAACTGACCGCTGATCGCCGGTGCCACGGTATTGACGGGCCCCCGGGGCGTGCCACCGCTAATCGCCGCAGTACCGGTGCTGAACGTGGTTCCCACTGTCGTTCCAAATGTCGCCTGCACGAGCACGGCCAGCGCATGCCCCACATCGGCCGCGCCAGGGATGTAGCTGTTGCCGTTCGCGGCGGGAATTGGCTGGCACACACGCCCGTTCGCGTTGCATCGCTCCCATGTGTACGTGACCGATGCGGGTGTCGGACTCCAGGCACCAGTACTGACGGTGAGCATTGCACCCTGCTGCGGTGTTCCGCCAACGACTGGCTGAGCGGTGGACACGAGAAGTGGGGTGGCGCTCGCGATCGGCCCGACGAGGCCGGCGTATGCGGCTGCCGCTCCGCCGACCGATGATGCCGTGACGCGGAGCCCGATCGTGCCGCCGACGTCTTTCGTCACAACGGTGTAGGTGGATGACGTCGCGCCTGGAATAGCCGCGCAGTGGTCGCCCGTTGCATCGCAGCGGTACCAGCGGAATGCGAACGTCGGTGCATCGGTGCTCGTCCACTTGCCGGGATTCGCGCTGAGGCGTTGACCGTCGGCGGCCGTCCCAGCCACGGTTGGGAGCGCGGTCACCGTGGGCCGTACGAGATGTGAAGCTGACGCCGCCGTCGCGAGCGTCATCACAACGACCATTGCTACGAACGCCGCCGCGCACAATGGCCCGGATGTCCGTGAGGTAGCGGCGGCGCGGAGGTTTTCGGATACCACGTCGCCGACACCGTAGACGAACATTGTTAAGGACACGAAACTCAACGGGTCAGAGCCATCCCTCGAAATGGGGAGGGCACGCAGACCTTTAGCGGGACGATGCTCGCTCGGCCTGAGGCGTTGTCCGGGGCGGCCCGCGGCCTCCTTCCGGAGGGATGCGTGCACGTCATCATCCGTCTCGATCTTCGTTCCGTACTCGAGAGCTCCGGGCTCGAGGTGTGTGGTGAGGCTCGTGATGGTGTAGAGGCTGTGGAGCTTGCGCGTGAACTCCGCCCCGACCTGATGATCATGGACGTGAAGATGCCCCGGTTGGATGGGATTGAGGCTGCGCGGCGCATACTGGAAGAGCGCCCGTTGCCGATCGTGATGCTGACGGCATTCGGCGTCGACGAGATCGTGACGCGTGCCGCCGAGGCGGGCGCGTTTGGCTACTTGGTGAAGCCGTTCCGCGAGCTTGAGTTGCTTCCGGCGATTCGCATGGCGCAGGCGCGATTCGCGGAGCTGGCGATGGTGCGCGAGCAGGCTCAGTCGCTTGCCGAGGCGCTCGAGGCGCGCAAGGCGATCGAGCGGGCAAAGGGGATCTTGATGGCGAAGGAGGGGATCACCGAGCAGGAGGCGTTCGAGCGTCTCCGCCGCGCGAGCCAGAACTCGGGCCGCCCGATGATGGTGATCGCCGAGGCGCTGTCTGCCGCGCTCGCTCTGTGACTGCTACTCGTACAGCGTGACGACGCCGAGCACGACGTAGATCGCGATCAGCGCGACCCCTTCGAACGCCGAAGCTTCACCGTCACCTGAGATCTGCCAGACCGCGAGGGCAGAGAGCAGCAGAGCGCCGATGTAGATCGGCGCGAGTGAGAACGTGAGCGGGGTGGAAAACAGCAGGCTCACGAGGATCAGTGCCGGGTATAGGAACGCCGCGACCTGCGCGACGCTGTTCTTCACCACTGAGATGGCGAGGTCGGCCTGACCTTTGGCGGCAAGCATGATGCCTGCCACGTTCTCGACGGCGTTGCCTGCGATCGCGACGATCACGATGCCGGCGAAGGCCTGAGAGATATGGAGCTTGTCGATCGTCGGCGTGAGCGCTGCGATGAACCAGTCCGAGACGAAGGCAGCACCCGCGCCCGCAATGGCAAGCAGGATGACGGGCAGGGCGAGCGATCCTGTTGGAGTGTGTGCCTCGCCATGTCCGGCGTCAGACCGCACGTAGGGAATGACCCAAGCGATGTAGGTGACGAGCAAGGCGATCGCCCCGACAATCGAGATTGCCTTCACGTGATGTGAGGCATGGTCGGTGCTTGTGACCGAGATTCCGAGCAGGACGATCACGAAACTCGCGAGCATCAGGAGCGTGATCGTGTCGTTCGGCAGCCGCGTGCTGAAGCGCATCAGGTTGTGTCCTGACTGGCGCGCACCCGCGACGACCACGAGCCCAAGCACGAGCAACGCGTTGGCGAATAGGGAGCCGATGATCGAGGTCTCTGCGACCACGACCTCGCCAGCGCCGAGCGCAAAGATCACGACGAAGAATTCGGGCAGATTGCCGAGCGTCGACTGGAGGACGCCGGTGACCGCCGGACCAAAATGTTCGCCGACCTGCTCAGTGGCGTAGCCAACAACCCAGGCGAGGCCGGCGAGCGCGCCTGTGGCAAACGCGAAGGCGACGAGTGCCGTCGTATTTGCGTAGTGCGTGATCCCTGCTCCTGCGGTCAGCGCTGCGACGAGCGCGAGCAAGAGCATCTGTGTCCGTGAAAGGGCGCCTGCCACGTGCGGCACGGTAGCGAACGAGTCGGAAGATGCCGCGCTTCTACTTTGCGGGCACGGCGAGATCGCCCTTGGCGCGCTTGGCGTCGCGGTGCAGCCCTGCCGCGTCGTACGACACGTCCGGGTTCCAGAGGAGGAACTCGTTGATCCCGAGGCTCTTTGCGGCATCGATCTGTGCCCGCACCTGCTGGGCGCCGTAGTGCACGCCGAGGCTGAAGTCCTGGAGCCACGGCATCAGCCGAGCCCCGGTTCCTGCGACCTGGGTGCGAAAGTCGACGAGCGAGCGCTTCACGATCAAGCCAGGCTGGGCATTCGGGTCTGGGACGTTGTACTCGCCAGCGTTCCAATGCGATGGGTACACCATGGGCGATACGTAGTCGACCTCGCGTGCCATGTCGGGGATGTTCTGTGCGACCTGATCGGGACGGGTCGCGGCGATGCCGAACACCGAAACGCCAAGGTAGGTGCCGTACGGGGCGATCGCCACGTGGGTGTCGCGCAGGAAGTTCACGATCGCTTGAGCGGCAGATCCGCGTAGTCCGGGGAATGCCATCGTTGCGATCGGCCCGTCTGGGCGGCGGACGTAGTCATAGAGGATGTCGTCGACACCGGCGCGTGCGGCCGCAACGGCAATTGCGATGAGATAGCGATGCACCGCTGGGCTCGCGAAGTTGAGGTAGCCGCCGTACCCGGAGTACTGGTCACCTGTCGGGGTCTGTACGACCTCGCTCTTGCGACCTGCCTTCCACGCCGCAGTTGCCGCGATTGGGTCGCGGAAGCAGACCAGTCGCCCAACGACGCGAACTCCAAGGTGGTGAAGTTCAGAGACGGCCTCGGGAAGGCTGTATATCGGGCGTGCGGCGCCGATCGTGCGTGCCCACGCGATGTTGGGTTCGAAGCCAACGACTCCCGACTCGTCCTTCAAGTCGAGTTCGACTGCATTAATGCGGTGCGCCGCGATCAGCTTGAGAATCGTCCGATGGGTTGCCTTGTTCATCCAAGCGTTTGCCGTCACATGCACTGCGTGAACGGCGGCTGACGGCATGCGCGGGACGACGGAGACCGGCGCGATTGCGACAGTGCGATTCCCCGCGGGGTCGGTTGCCACGACGGGGACGGTTGCACCGACGGGTGGCTGAAGCGTGACCGACCAACGGCCCCCATTGATCGCGACTGCTTGATTGGCAACGGTGACCGTTGAGGTCGGGTCGTTGATCGTGCCGCGCAGGGTGATTGGCGTCCACGCGCGGCCCTTGACTGGCCCCGTGACCGTGAGTGCGGGGGCAGTGAGGTCGACGATGAAGTCGAAGCGTGCGTGTGCGGATGCGCCGAGGAAGCCGCCGCGCTCAACGATCGTGAGTTCGTGCGAACCCTGAGCAAGCCGCGTTGGGCGCAGGACGAGCCGTGCGTTCTTCGGTCGCACCCAGCGTGTGACGTCCTTTCCGTCGAGCATCCAGACTTGATGCTTCAGCCGTGACGCACCACCCGATGTCGTGAAGTCGATCGCGGGGAGCGCGGCCGGGCCGATCTCCGCGCCTGGCGCAGGACCCGTCGCGTCGAGGTGCGGCACCGAGAGCGCGCGGGCTGCCGCGACGCCCCCACCGAGTGCAATCACTGCGACCACGCCGAGCACGACGGCCGTGCGGGTCGAAATCCGTGGCTCGCGCGGTGTCGTCACACGTACCGGCGTCACAACGACAACGGGCTCGCGACCGCCGATCAGATGCTCAAGGGACCGCGCAATTCCGCGGGCACGTGCGCTTTCACCATCGCGAGCGAGACGACGAGCGCGGCGCTCAAGCTCGGCCCAGCGGCGCGGATCTTCGCCTTCTGGCCCATCGAGGAGCTCGCGCAGCCGCTCGATCAGAGGATCGGTTTCGTCGGGAAGGTTCTCAAGTTCGACTTCGGCAAGCCAGCGCCGAAGGGCGTCAACGGTCGAAGCGGCCACAGGGGAATGGTACGCCCCCCAAAACGAAAAAACGCGAGCTTGGAGTGGGGGGATACGATCGGAGGCGATGCACTTCGCCCAGACAATCGAGGTTCCGGTCGCGCCCGATGTCGCGTTTGCATATGTCTCGAACTTCGCGAACGCGCAGCTCTGGGATCCCGGCGTCGCCGAGTCACGACGCGTCGATGACGGCGAGCTCCGTGTTGGCTCGCAGTTCGAGCTCGTGGCCGAGTTTCGCGGGAAGCGATTGACGTTTCTCTACACCGTCACGGTGTTCGATCCCCCGCGGCGGATCGTGCTCTCGGGTGACGGCGCGAAGGCAACGAGCGTCGACACCGTCGCGTTCTCTGCGAGCGAAGCGGGCACCGCAATTGCCTACGAGGCAGACATTCGGCTTACGGGCGCGCGTCGTATCGCGGAGCCGTTCATGCGTGGCATGTTCACGAAGATGGGCGAAGACGCCCTCGCCGGGCTATCGGCCGCCTTGCGCGCGTAGCCGAGGCGATACCCCAAAGTGGGGAGCGATGTAACTGTGATTCGGCGGTAGCGGCGAGATGGCCGTTGCGGTTTGCTTGACCGTGCTTGCTGGTGTAGGGCTACTGAACGCGGAGGTTGCGGCATGAACATTCTTGAATGGGTCATCACTGGAGTTGCTGCCTACGGCCTCTTCGTTGTCGTGCTCGCTCGTTGGCTGCGCGCCGCTGGGCTCCGCCAGACGCAGTCGCTGCCGCCGTTCCGCCCGATTCCGGCGGCGTCGGTGCCATCGCAGCCCGCGCGTGGCGTCATTCGCATCGTCGCGTAGAGCCTCGGTGCACTAGGGGACACTGTCCCTACCTCGTTCATCCGAAGCGACCGACCGAACCCGTCTAAAGGTCGAGTTAGATGGGCTTCGACATGGACGTCGATTCTCTCGCCCACGTGCAGGCAGCACGCAACGCTCACCTTCAGCGGCCTTCGCTGCTCGTCGTTGATGACGACTCGGACACCCGCCATCTCGTGCGGGAGATCCTCGGCCAGAGCTTCAACGTGTACGAGGCGGGCGACGGGCTGACTGCACTCGCGCTCGCGTTGCTCCACCGTCCCGACGTCGTTCTTAGCGACGTTCGGATGCCGGAGCTCGACGGTTTCGCCCTTGCTGAGGCGCTCAGTGGTGTGATCGGCAAGGTGATCCTGATGACGGCCGATTTCGTGAGCCGCGCCGCGCTCCACGGGTTGATGCTCGTCGGGCTGCGCTCGGCATTTGGGGCACGTGGCTGATCGTGACGGGCCTGACGTTCAGCTTCGCCAAGGGCATCCTTCACCCGTACTACAACGTCGCGCTCGCGCCGGCGATCGGTGCGCTCGTCGGCATCGGCCTTGCCGTCGCGTGGAAGAGCCGCCACGACCTGCTGCATCGCGCTGTCCTCGGGCTGATCGTCCGCGCAAGTGCCGTCTGGGCGTGGTTCCTGCTCGAGCGCACCTCGTCGTGGCAGACGTGGCTGCATCCGGTTGTGCTCTACGGGGGCGTACTGCTTGGCGTTGCGATTGCGGCGCTGCCGGACGGCGTGTTCCTCAATCGTCGTGTCGCGACTTGGGCGCCGGTGGCAATCGTGGCCGTGCTGCTCGCCGCACCCCTTGCCTACTCACTCCAGATCGCGTCGACGGCCCACGCCGGTTCCCTGCCCTCGGCGGGGCCGGCCGGTGCGATCTCCGGGCAAGGTGCTGGGCCTGGCGGCGGCCGTGCGGCTTCCCGGGCGGCGGTGCCTTCCCGTTTGGGGGTGCGGCACGCACCGGTGGCGGTGGCGGGATCGGCGGGCTGCTCGATACGAGCACACCGAGCGCAGCGGGTGTGAAGCTGTTGAAGACGAACGCGTCGAGCTACCGCTGGGTGGCGGCCGCGGTGGGCGCAAACAGCGCTGCCGGGTTCCAGCTTGGCACGAGCAGGCCCGTGCTTGCGATCGGTGGCTTCAACGGCACCGACGCGACGCCCACGCTTGCCGAATTCAAGCAACTTGTCGCGGCGAAGAAGATCCACTACTTCATCTCGGGGGCCGGCCGTGGCGGTTTCGGCGGCCCTGGCGGTGGCGGTGCCGGTGGAATCGGGCAGTCGGCGAGCTCGACCGCGATCTCCACGTGGGTCACGTCGAACTTCACGGCGACAACGGTGGGTGGCGTGACGCTCTACGACCCCACGGCGGCCAAGTAACACACACTCACCGCCGCGCGTAGGCGACGAATGCCTTGAGGTACGCCTCGGTGGTGCGAAGTGAGCCACTGTTTGTGAGGTGCTCGTCGTCGCGGTAGAGCAACGTGTCACCACTGGTTCCCGAGCAGCGCGAGGCGGTGCAGAAGACACTCGTCAGGTCGAGCAGGTGCCCGAGGCGAGACTGTGCGACAGCACCTGCAAGCGATGCGCGAGCGACCTTGAGCTCGCGATCGGAGGAGGCGCGCGAAACAGACTGGGAGCAGCTGTTTGTGAGGGCGAGGATCACAGCGCACGTCGCGACCTGTGTCGGGATTCGCGGGATAGGCACGATGATGAGCGAGGGAATGCCATTGGTATCGAGCTGACGGAGGACGGCGGCGAGGCCTGTGGTGTAGAGGCGCGCCTTCTCGTCGCGGTCGTAGGTCGGTTTCCCACCGTAGGGGCCGAAGCTGTAGCGGCCGGGGCCGGAGGAGCTTTCGATGTACCGGTCGGTGCGCGCGGCGATGACCACGAGGTTCGGGTGGACCTGCTCGATCCAGCGCAGCGACTGTTGGACGAAGTCGGTGCATGGCTTTTCGGCCCCGGAATCGTTGATCACGCGGATCAGCACGAACGGGCAGCTGTAGAAGGTCGAGTCGGTGACGTTCAGGTTCTGTCGGCTCGCAGCGTCGATCACCGCCTCCGAGAATTGGCTTGCGTTGGAGTCGCCGACAAGCACGACGGTCCCTTGCGGGTGGGCAACGCGCCATGTGCACGATGCGGGCGTCTGCGGGCCGAGTGGCACGTTGTCGTGGCAGCCGTGGACGACGTCGATGTGCGGCACGTTGGAGGCACGCCACTGCGTTAGACCGTGTGTGCGCGAAAGCAGGCTGTTCGCGCCGAGCAGTGCCACCGAGAACACCGCGGGTACAGCGATGCAGGCGAAAGCAAGCGTTGCGATGCGGCGCCCCTGAATCGTCGTCGAGCGACGGACGGGGTTTTCGACCCAGGTGTACGAGAGCGCCGCAGGGATCAGCGCGGCGGCCGCGGCCAGGGGTGGTGCGACTCCGACGCCGGGGAACAGAGCGGTGGCGAACACGCAGAAGGGCCAGTGCCAGAGGTACCAGCTGTAGGAGCGGTCGCCGATCCAGCGGAGCGGCGCGACGGCGAGTCCTGCGTTCACGGGCGACCGGGCGAAGCCACCGACGCCCGCCGCGATCAGCGCGCCCGTGCCGAGCACGGGGTAGAGCGTCTCGTATCCGGGCAGAGCGCCGGTCTGGAGGTGGAAAGCGCCGTAGATGACTGCTGCGCCACCAACGAGTGCCGTCGTGGAGGCAACGCGCGTGGGTAGTCGCGCGATCGCGACGTGCGCGAACGCGATCAGGGCGCCGGCACCGAACTCCCAGGCCCGGGTGAGCGAGCTGTAGAAGGCGAACTGCTCCGGGCGGTGGGCTGCGGGCAGCAGGTGCCCCGCCGAGAGCTCGACCGCGAGCGCGAACGACGCAAGTGTGACCGCGCCGACGACGATCCCGGCAAGGAGTGGCGCCGAGAGCCGGCGCCTTCCGAATCGCCACACCAGCGCGATTGCCGCGGGGAACACGAAGTAGAACTGCTCCTCGACCGCGAGCGACCATGTGTGTAGGAACGGATCGATCGTCGCCTTGAAGTCGAAGTACCCGTTGCCGAGCAGATACAGCTGCGCATTCGCGGCGAAGAACGACGTCGTCAGGCCGGTGATCGCCGATGCGTGCTGCGATGCAACAGGGTTCGCGAGGATCGCCACCACGTCGACGACGATCACCATCAGTGCGAGCGCGGGCAGGAGGCGTTTCACACGGCGGCCGTAGAAGCGACCGAGCCGGATCTGCCCGAGGCTCTCGAGATCACCGAGCAATGTCGCAGTGATCACGAAGCCAGAGATGACGAAGAAGACGTCAACGCCGGTGAAGCCGCCCGGCACGTGCAGCCCGGCGTGGTAGAGCACAACAAGCAGCACGGCAATGCCGCGCATGCCTTGGATGTCGAGCCGGCGACGGTCTCCGCTCACCCGTCGCACCCTATAGTCCATTCCGGCGACGGTTCCTCTTGCAGAACAACCGTTTGGTTGAATAGTCTCTCGTCGTGCGCATCGCAGTCTGTGTAAAGAGCGTTCCCGACGCCGGGTCAGCCCGGAGGATCGACGGCGGCACCAAGCGCCTTGACCGCTCCACAGACGGTGTGCTGAACCCGTACGACGCAAACGCGATCGAAGAGGCGCTGCGCATCCAGGAGGCGACGGGTGAGGGTGAGGTTGTGCTCGTCTCACTCGGCCCGGAAAAGGCGCTCGACGGCATCCGCAAGGGTCTCGCAATGGGCGCCGATCGCGTTGTGCTCGTGAGCGACGACGCTGCCGCCGGCTCCGACCTCGTCGCTACGTCGTACGCGCTCGCGAAGGCGCTTGAGCGCGAGAACGCCGACCTTGTCCTTTTTGGCCAGCAGGCCTCCGACTCCGATGGCGCCGTGCTGTGGGCCGCCGTCGCCGATCGTCTGCGTCGCCCGCTGATCTCGCAGGTCGCTGACCTGACCGTCGCGGGTTCGAGCGTCACCGGCAAGCGCCAAACCGAGAACGGCTACGACACAATTCAGGCACCGCTTCCGGCTGTTGTCGCCGTGTCGGATGCGATCAACGAGCCGCGCTACCCGTCGCTCAAGGG
>OMIZ01000017.1 GCA_900299235.1 Actinomycetota bacterium | reverse complement strand
TACCTCGTACGGGAGCGGCTGCTCGACCGTGGCGTGCGCGTAGGGCGCGACGGCTCGGTTGCACCGGCTCCCGTCGAACCGTAGACGCAGGCGCTCGCCCTCAACTTTCGCGATTGTCCGGCCGATGACCGCAGGTACCTAAACCGGTACATGCGATGCTGACGCAACCTCACGAGACGGAGTTCGATGCGGAGCCAGAGCTGACGCTCTTGCCGGCGCTCGACGTCGTCGACGAGGAGGCGGACGACGTTGCCGTCGAGGCGGCTGAGACGGCCGACCCCTTGCTTGTCTACATCCGCCAGATCGGCGATGGCAGGCTCCTTACACGCGACGAGGAGCGCGAACTTGCCCGGCGCAAGGACGCCGGCGATGAGTCGGCCAAGCGGAGGCTGATCGAGAGCAACCTGCGGCTTGTCCTGTCGATTGCAAAGCCCTACACGCGCTCAGGTGTGCCGCTACTCGACCTCGTGCAAGAGGGCAATCTCGGGTTGATTCGCGCTGTCGAAAAGTTCGACTACACGCTCGGCTACAAGCTCTCGACCTATGCGACCTGGTGGATTCGCCAGGCAATCGGCCGCGCGCTCGATGAGCAGAGCCGCACGATCCGTCTGCCGGCGCATATCTCTGCCGAAGTCCGGCGCGCCCAGGGTGCCCGACGCCGCCTCGGCCAGAAGCTCGATCGGGAGCCAACTGACGATGAGATCGCACAGGAGGCTGGCATGGAGTCCGCCCGGGTCAAGGTGATCCTGAGTGTCGTGTCGGACGCGATCTCTCTCGATACGCCCGTGGGTGATGACGGCGGCGCAGTTGGCGACAGCGTCGTGGACACGACAGGAGTGAGCCCGGATCTCGAGACACAGACCAGGGCACGCGACGACGAGATCGCACACGCTGTCGACGCACTCGAGGAACGCCTCAGGCTGGTCGTGCAACGCCGATTCGGGCTTGACGGTGAACCACCGGAAACGCTTGAGCAGGTTGCGACGCGGCTCTGCGTGACGCGGGAACGCGTCCGTCAGCTCGAAACGCGCGCCCTTACCGAGCTGCGACGGCACAATCCGGCGCTGCAGGCCTATCTGCAGGGCTGAGATTGCATCAGACGCGCTCTCTGCAACCAGAAATCGTGTTTCGAGGCAGTACGCACGATAAGGTGAGTTATGTCAAGTCCACGTTGAACGCTTCACGGCCTGTGCCCCTCGCTCGCCCGTCCATGGGCAACGATGTCTCGCAACGTGGTGTTTGCCAGGCGTTTACGCCGACGTAACAGACTGGGCGAGTTCTCCACCAAGCGCAGGCATGTGCACAGAGTTGTCCCCAGGTGCAGGCGTGCGTTGTGACGATTTCATGAACGCACCCGCGAGGTTGTTCGAGTGCATTTCGTTCGCAAATTGCGCCGAAACCTGCTGTCGGAGGCTTGCGCCGTCGCCCCCGGCCCCCTAGATTCCGTCTTGCACCGAGGACGGAGCGCGAGTAGGTCGAATCCGAGCCCGAGGGCCGTACGCGGAAGCGGAAAGCCAGCAGGCACGGGGGACGAAAGCGCCACCGCCTCGGTGAATTTTTTGCCCTGATGCTTGGTGCGACCAGCCACCCGCCGGGCGCGTTATCCTCTTTGCAATGGGCCGCTTCCGACTCCCCGCTCTCGATCACGGCGTTGTCTCGTTCTTGTGGGCGGTGGCGCTTGGCGTCTACATCTGGCTGCTCGGCCTTGCAGTCGGCTTCGGGAAGCCAACGTCGGTCATCCTTGCCGCAGTTTCCGCGTGTGCGATCTTCCTGCTCGTACGCCTGTACGGCGAAGACGACTACCCGAACTGACGCGCGGCTAGCTCCCCCACGCTTGATCTCGACGCTGGCCGGAGTCGGCTATTTCAGCGCGCCCAGGCTCAGTACGTGATCAGCGCGTGCTGATCGAGCCCTGTGAGCCGCTCACGGCCGCCCAGGAACGTCAGCTCGATCACGAAGCATGCGCCAACCACAACACCACCGAGTCGCTCCACAAGCCCGCAGATCGCCTCCACGGTGCCACCGGTGGCAAGCACGTCATCGTGAATGATCACGCGTGAGCCCGGGGGGATCAGATCAGGGTGCAGTTCGAGCGCGTTTTCGCCGTACTCGAGCGCGTAGGTCGCACTGATCGTCGTTGGTGGCAGCTTGCCGGGCCGACGTGCTGGCACGAAGCCACACCCGGCCGCGGCTGCCACTGCCGGGCCCAAGAGGAAGCCGCGCGCTTCGGCGCCGAGCACGATGTCAGGCTGCTTTGCGCGTACCCAGCCGGCGAGCTGGTCGATTGCCTCCTGCAGCGACGCCGGATCGGCGAGCATTGGGGTGATGTCTTTGAACCCCACCCCGGGGGTCGGGAAATCAGGCACCTCGCGGACTTTCGCCCGCAGATCGATACCGGTCATCGACTAGCCACGTCTCGTACGTCGCGCCACAGAAGCAGAGATGTTAGTTCCTGCGCGAGTTCGGCGAGCGCTTGAAGGTCACGAACCGCTGTCGAGCGTCGATCGGCGTTACGCGAAGCGAGTGAAGGCGCTACGAGCTGCTCAAGCAGCGCGGCCTCGCGATCAACGGCGGTCTTGAAGGTACGGAGGTGCCGCGCGTCGATGCCAAAGCGCGTCAGCTGGTGGCAGATCGCCGCAATGTCGATGTCACCATCGGGGTAGCGCTTGTCATTCCCCGCGCCCGTCGGTGAGAGCAGACCGAAGTCCTCAAGGCTCTTCACGAAGGGGCGCTCCACCCCCGCACGCGCAACGAGATCGTCGAGTGACACGCAGTCGACCTTGTCGGTCAATCCCGCCGGGCGCCGACGCTTTCGCTCCGCACCGCCGGGCGCAGCGAGCTCGTCACGGATCACGCGAAGCGGCAGAAACTCGTCGCGCTGTAGGCGCAGAATCGTCTCGAGGCGATCAATGTCCTCGTCGCTGAAGAGCCGATACCCGCCGCGCGTGCGCTCCGGAGCGATCAGGCCTTCGTCTTCGAGGAAGCGGATCTTCGAGATCGAGATGTCCGGGAACTCGGGAGTGAGCCGCCGCACCACCTCGCCGATCCGGACGAGTCCCGTGGCACGTGCGCGACCTTCGACTGTGGCATTCATGTTCACGTTGCTCCTACTGGGCGATAAACGTTAGTCGGTACTTGCCGATCTGCAGCTCGTCCCCGTTTTCGAGTGGGACGGTGTCGATCCGCCGACGATTGACAAAGGTTCCGTTGAGCGACGACTGATCCTCAACAGCACAGGCGTCTCCCGTACGCACGATCACTGCGTGATTGCGCGAGACGGTGACGTCGTCGAGGAAGACTTCACAATCGGGCGACCGCCCGATACGCGTGCGTCCAGCAGCAAGCGCGAAACTCTCCCCTGTCCGTCCGCCACCAGAGCGGACGACGAGGGCCGGGCCTTCAACGATGTCGTCGTTTGGAGTCGCCGACGCATCACGTAGCTCCTCTGCACTGAAGGTGAGTGTTGTCTCGACCAGCGGGTCTGGCCCAATCAGCGCACCGCACCGCGCGCAGTAGCGCGCCGTCTCGGCGTTCTGAAAACCGCATTCCGTGCAGTAGACGTGGGTCACGTGCCGGGCGTAGCCTTGCCCGTGAGGATGTCCGTCAGCCTTTGGACGTCAACGTCCTCGAGCACACTCCGCCCCCCAGACGTCTGGAGGCGTGCGACGAGCTCCGCACGAAGGATGTCGATCTTGCCGTGCAGGATGCGCCGCTGGAAGCTCACGTCGCGCTCCTGTGCTTCGAGTTCGTCAATCAGTCGCTTCAGCTCGGTGTCAGACAGCGAGCCGAGATCCGGAAGAGGTTCCACCGCTCTTGCCTTTCCTCGTTGTCGCCATGGATTACACCCGATAGCAACCAAACCGTCAACCTCAAGTTGAGAATAGTACCGCTGAGGGTCGATCTGGAGTTGAGATCAGGCGTGTACTTCGCGTCGCGCCTTCTGGACGTACTGACCGAGTGCGACGACCGCGAGCAGGACGCCAAACCAGAAGACCCACAGTGGCCACGCCGTGCCTGAGCCGGTGCACAGCACCGCCGCAAGGCTCGCGTACAGCACCCACGTGGCGGCCTTGCCGGCGTTGTTGACCTCAAAGCGATAGCCGCGCTTAAGGGCAAATGGCGTCAGTCCAACGAGCACGATGTCACGAAGCGGAATCGCGAGTCCGAGCAGAGGGAGTCGCCCCGCGTGCCACAACAAGACAACGGCGAGCGCGATCAGCAAACGATCAGCGAGTGGATCGGCGATCTTCCCGAACCCCGACTCGACGTTCCAGCGCCGCGCAAGATAGCCATCGATCTGGTCGGTGATTCCGGCCGCACCGAACACCGCTGCGCCCCACAGCGTGTGCCCGCCGACGGAACGCGTGACGATGACGGCAAACACCGGCAACGCGAACAGGCGAGCCAAGGTGAGTGCATTCGGTAGCTGTCCGAGCCCTCGAGGTGCGTGATGGTCATCCATCGCTCCCAGCATAGGCGCGAGGTCGGTTTTTCGGCGCAGCGTTAGTGCGCGCGCCGTCGAGACTTCGACGGGCCGTGGTACAGCGATGTCCAGTACGCAGTGCGGACGAGATAGGCATACCCGCTCGCTGCACCGCTCATTCCGTATGCCCCCTCGTAGGAGCCGTAGGCCACTCCACCCGCGGTATACGCCGGAGCGGCGGGTTCGATCTGCGTGCCCTCCCCCCACTCGTTGTACGAGGTGATCGTCACACGGTCGGCACCCGCTGCGATTGCAGCCTGCCACATCGCGTCGTAGGTCTTGCCCTGACTTCGCGGCTTCACCTTCGGATCACCAGCGCCGCGGAGCGCTTCGTACCCGGGACCGACCGAAGGCGCGCAGGCGAGATGGAGTGCATGCGCTTCAGAGCAGTACCGGACGAGAAATCCACCACCGTAGGTCACGATGTCGTAGGTGTAGACGCCGTCGAAATGGCCCGCAGCAGCGAGACCCGGGAGTCCCGTCTGCGCAAACACGGTCACGCTCTGCTTGTGCAGCGCGTCGAGGACAGGCGCCCAATCGCTCGGGGCAAAGTCGAACGCCCGATAGATGTAGAAGGTGTGGATGCCGAAGCCACGCAGGTAGGCGACATCGGCAGCCACGCTCGCGACGGACCGACCCGGATATGGCTCGATGTGAGCGGCGACGGCAACCGAGTCGCGGGACGCGGCGGCTACCACGAGGCCGAGACGCTGATCCTCGGGTGAACCCTTCCCCCACCACGACGACGAGATTTCGTCGATGCCCGCGTCACGGATCTGATCCATCTGGCTCTGCACAACATCCGCTGCGGATGACGAGTACAGCCCTCGCGCCGGGTAGTACGCGGCGGCGACGTCGTCGGGCGGCTGGTGACCGTTCTGGCCCCAGTGCACCCAGGCCCCATCGGTCGCCGGCGTGCCGTACCAGGGGTAGTAGAAGATCGACGCGACGCGCGGAACCGCACCGGGCTGAGCGGCGGGAGCTGCAACTGACACAGCCGCGAGGACCATGACGAGGACGACGGCTTGAACGAGCCTGCGCACGGGGAGTGCGCTGATTGTCTCAGCAGGCACGGAAGTTCTCAACTGTTGACGTATCGATGCCGTTACGTGCGCTATTCGCGCCACTTAACCGTGCAGCCGACGGGAGGTGTGTCGGCGAGCGCCACCGCGTTCCCCGACAGGATCGCTTCGAGTGCATCGCGGAGGTAGGTGGCGCTAACAGCGTCTTCGTCGCGGTTGTCGTCGATCGCACCGTGGTAGACGAGGCGCCGCTCACGATCGAACACGAAGACCTCCGGCGTGCGCTCCGCGCCGAGCGCACGGGCGAGCTCCTGATGAGCGTCGTGGAGGTAGTCGAACGGGAAGCCTGCGTCCTTCGCATGCTCGCGCATTCGCTCGAACGAGTCCTCGGGATACCGATCCGCATCGTTGGAGTTGAATGCGACGATCGCGACGCCACGGTCGCGGTACTCCGCCGCGATCGCTGCGAGCCGTCCCTCCCATGCGAGCACGTACGGGCAGTGGTTGCACGATTGGACGAGCACGAGGACGGGGGACGACCCGTAATCGGCAAGCGTGTGGATCGCTCCATCGACTCCAGGGAGTGCAAATTCTGGTGCGGGGCTTGTGAGGGCGATGCTCATCGCAGAGCCTCCTGTAGTTGAGCGCGACTTGGAATGGGTGAGACTTTGCCTTCAGGCGTTCGATAGATGCGGCACGTGAGCGCAGGACGGGCGTCGGCGCCGGCCGGATCGACGTCACGACCGTCGATGCGAATCGTCGGAGATCCGGGAAACGCGAGCCGCTCAGCGTCCGCGTCCGTCGCCACCTCGACGTCTTCGATCAGGCTCGTCACACCTGCTTCACGCAATACGTCTGCAAGCAACGCACGTGCCTCAGGGTGCGACGGGCAGCCGTCCCAGTACAAGAGTTCAACCTTCATCTGTGACAAGCGTAAGCATCGCGTGAAGCTTTGCGCGTCATCCCCTGGTTGAGGAGTACGTTTCACCTATGAGGCGCGTGAGCACCCAACTGTCACGGCGCACCGCCGTGGGAGTCGCAATTGCGACGATGCTCTTGGCTGGCACCGCTGCTCTCCGCTTTGGCGCGGCTCCGTCGCATGCCGATGACACGGCGGTACTCGTCGGCAATGTTGGCCCCGATTTCACGATCTCACTGAGCTATCCCGACGGCTCGCCCGTTACACAGCTCGCTCCCGGCCCATACCAGATCAACGTGACCGATCAAGCGACCGTCCACAGCTTTCACATTGAGGGCCCAGGCGTGAGTCAGGCAACCGACATCAGCGGCACCGGGTCTTTTACGTGGAACCTCACGTTCACTGACGGCGGCTATGTCTTCCATTGCGATCAACATCTGACGCTCTTCGGCACGTTCCAGGTGGGTACTGGTCAACCTCCGATTGTGTGGCCGCCCGTCGCACCGGTTGTCTCCGTTCCGGTCGCCCCACCACCCGTGACGACGGTCGCGACCGGTGCAGCAGCGGTCGCCACGAGCGCGTCGGGCTCGGCCCAGGCAGCGACGCCCGCACGAAGCGCCGTCCTCGTCGCGACGGTGGGTCCTACTAACACGATCTCGTTGACGCTCAACGGCAAACCTGTCTCGACGGTGCCAGCGGGCGTCTATGCGGTGACGGTCAACGACCGCTCCCAAAAGCTCGACGCAACGATCAGAACGATTGCGACGTTCCCCGCCACGGCGCAGCTGACGAGCGCGCCTTTTACCGGGGTCAAGAAGACCACGGTCAAGCTCACATCGGGCCGGTGGAAGATCTACTCGAGCACGAACGAGGGTGCTGTCTCCCTCTTCTTCCGCGTCTCGTAGCGACTACTCCGCGTCGAGCTGGCGGCGCGCACGGAATGCTCTAACCGCGTCTTCGTGCCGCACGATCGGCGCCGGATACCCGGGCGCAAGCAGGCCGGGTTCGGCGAGCTGAGCGGTCGGCACATCGCGGAGCTCTGGGACATAGCGACGCACATACGCACCATCGGGGTCGAGCTTCTTGAGCTGCGCTGTCGGGTTGAACATCCTGTTGGGTCGGGTGTCAACCCCCGTTCCGGCGACCCACTGCCAGTTGCCGATGTTCTGCGCCACATCGCCATCAACAAGGAGATCGAAGAAGTGCCGGGCCCCCTCCCGCCAGTCGATCCCGAGGTGCTTGACGAGAAACGATGCCGTGACGAGCCGGGCGCGATTGTGCATCCACCCCTCGGTCGCCAGCTGCCGCATCCCTGCGTCGACGAGCGGATACCCCGTCTCCCCCGCCTTCCATGCCGCGAGTGATGCGGGATCATCTTCCCAAACATCGCCGCGTGAGCGGAGATCGTCGCGGATGGTCTCGGGCCGCGCCCACAGCAGCTGGGCGTAGAAGTCACGCCAGCAAAGCTGCCGCACGAACGCATCGCCTGCTCGGTCGCGCGCACGACGCACGAGCGCAACCGCCGAGATGCACCCGAAATGCAGGTAGGGCGAGAGGTACGAGGTGCCTTCATCTGCGAGCGCGTCATGGCCGCCCAACCCATACTCAGCAAGCGGGCCTGCCACGAAGCGTCGCGCTCGCAGTACGCCCGCGCGCTCCCCACCGGGGAAGTGACCTGACCCCGGCGTCGACCTACGAGGTCGCGCCGGGGTGAAAGTCGCCGGCACCGCGACCTGGTCGGGTGTTGGCGCTACGGCACGCAGCGGCAGGACCTCCCACGCACGGTGGTAGGCGCTGAACACCTGGTAGTGCGAATTCCCGGCGGGTGCTACCTCCCCGGCAGGCACCGCGAAGTGCGAGTCGACAAGACGGAGCGGTACTGCGGCTGCCAACGCTGCCTCTCGACGCGTCGCGTACGGGCTCACGTCTCGAGCGCAGATCACCGCCTCGGCCGATGTCTGCCGAGCGAGTGCCACGACCGTGGCGACGGTCTCGCCGGACGCGACGTGGAGCCAGGCACCCCGCTCTGCGAGGCTCTCATCGAGGTCAACGAGTGACTCCTCGAGGAACGTACGACGGGCTGAGGAGCGGCCGATCGCCTGCGTTGCGAGCGCGTTGTCGACGACGAAGACCGGAACGACTGCGTCGTACTCCGAGCACGCTCGGGCGAGAGCGGGATTGTCATGTACGCGAAGATCGCGGGTAAAGAGAACAATCGCCGTGCGCACCGACGTGAGTCTACGGCCGCGCCCCGTCTCGCCGCGCGCGGAGCGCCGGACGCTCGGCGAGAACCCACTGAGCAGTCCCACCGAGCAGAGCCAACATCGTTACGCCCGCGAACGAAGGGACGTAGGTACCCCCGGTGACGTACGGGACGTATCCGTTGATCGCATGGATGATCGGCTCGTGCCAGAGATACAGACCATATGAGACGACGCCGATGCCCGCGAGCGGGCCTCTGCCGAGCAGCCTCTCGACCCGCTCGCCACCGCCGGCAATGCCCCCGATCACGAGTGCAAACGCGATCGCGGCGATTCCATCGAAGCAGGTTGACTCGAGTGGACGAGTCGGCCCGCCGACGATCATGAGATCGCCCGCGAGCACGACGGCAGCGCCGAGCGCCGCCTTCGCCGCATGGCGGTCAGAGCGACGCTGCAGAAGCTGCGGCCACGCACTCACGGCGAGCGCCAGGATCATTCCCGCCGCGAATTGATCGACGCAAGCTGGGAGAGCCAGGTGCCAGCCATGCGCCTTGACGGTATGCCGGTACCACGGCGCGATCACGAAGGCCGGTGTGAGGCAGACGGTGGCGACCCAGAACGCCGTCGGGCCCGTGAACCGCCGCGCGGCCGTGGCCACACCAAGACCGATCAGCGGAAGCGTGAGGTAGTACGTGACCTCGACATCGAGCGTCCAGGCAGGCCCGATCACACCCCAATGACCGCTGTAGATCTGGGCGAAGAGGAGAGACGGCGCAAAGCGTCCTGGTGCAAACCCATGCGTGAGGAGCGACCACACTGCGGGCACGCTGCCGATGAATGCGGCCGACACTGCGAGTCGACGCGATCGCGGCGCGACTACCCCGAAGGCTACGAGCGGCAGACAGAGCTCAAGACCCGGAGCAAACTCGCGCTCCATGAGCACGACGATGACAGCGAGCGCGAACCAGTACCCCGGCACGATGCGGAGGGCCCTTGCCCGCAGATACCGCAGAAAGCCCGGTCGCGACGATCGCGTGCCGAGCGCGTACTCGGCCCACGGACGAAACAGCAGGAAGCCGCTGAGAACAAAGAACACCGTGAGGCCAAGCCAGAGCCTCGACGCAAACGTGTCGATCGCCCCCACCCCCACGCCCGTCGCGGGAAAGCGCGTTCCATATCGCCACGTGTGAAACCCCACGACGGCAAGTGCCGATAGGGCACGAATTCCATCGAGCGGTCGTAGACGAACCGTCTCCATCTGGGCGGGTCTCCTGGACGATCTCCGAGTGGCACGGCCCCCAGCCCCCTGCTTCTTCCGCGCACCGTTTGACTATTTCGGCGGGGACGTTACGTGAGCCAGCCGACGGCGTCGAGTGTTACTCGATGCCGAGCAGTTCAAGTGACGGGCGATGGATGATCGCCTCGACGACATCGGGATCGACGACGGGCATACCTGGCCCGAACGCCTCCCCTGTGACCGAGCGGAGGCCGTCGATCGTCTGACGCGCCGTGAAAAACGGAAAGTCGGTCCCAAAGATCAGCTTGTGCGTGACGCGATACTCGACGGCCTCGACGAGCGCCTGGTAGAGCAGAAACCGGCGCGACACGAGCGCCGAGACGTCGGCATAGACATGCGGGTGACGCCGAATCACGGCAATCGCTTCGCTCGTCCACGGGTGGCCGATGTGAGCGATCACGATGCGCAACTTCGGGAAGCGAATTGCGATCTCGTCGATCAACACTGGTCGCGCGTTCAACAGCGAACTCGCTCGCGAGAACGTCGTGCCCTGGTGGATCAGCATGGGTAGCTCAAGCCGCTCAAGGGCGGCGCACACGGCGAGAAACTCTGCGCTGAGTGGATCGATCGCCTGATAGATCGGCATCAGCTTGCACCCCACGAGGCCGAGGTCTTGCTGCATGCGTTCAAGCTCTTCGATCGCCGTCCGCGGGTTGTGTGGATCCACTGAGCCGAACCCGACGAGACGGCCGGGATCACGCGCCACATAGTCCGCGACGTAGTCGTTCGGCACGACGAATCCAGCGGCTGGCGCGTTGAACGCGAGCACGACTGCCTTGTCGACACCATCGAGCGCGTCGCGGAAATGCTCATCGAGCGTTCCCCCGAGTACCGCATCAGGCCAGGCTTCACGTGCCTGCGACGCGAACGTCTCATTGATGTGCTCGGGGTACTCCCCGACGTGGGTGTGAATGTCGACGATCATCTGGCTCGCGCTTCCGGTGTTCCGTACGATACGGCGCACGGCAGCCCCGCTGCCACCTCTGATGCGATGAAGATCACCGAAGTCACAGCGCTCCCCATCTCGGTTGGCGGCAACTACGCCGCCCTCGCAAATCCGTACGAGTGGGCCGTCATCGTTGTCTTGATCAAGACCGATGAGGGACTCACCGGGATCGGTGAGGCGAGTCTCGCGGGACAAGGACGCGGCGTGCTCGGCATTCTCGACCACTTTGGAGAGATGCTCATCGGCCAGGACCCAGCACGCATCGAGCATTGGTGGAGCGAGATGGTACGCGGCACGTTCTGGTCGAACGGGCAGGTGATCATGAGCGCCGCAGCAGGCATCGACATGGCCCTCTGGGATCTCAAGGGCAAAGCGCTTGGCGTGCCGGTCTGGAGCCTCCTCGGAGGGCCCACGCGCGACAAGGTGCGTGTCTACGTGCATCTCAAGGGGCAGAGCGCCGATGAGCTGATCGAAGATGCCCTCGCACGCAAGGCTGCGGGCTACACGGCGCTCCGCTACGGCCCGATGGAAGCGTTTGAGCACGAGCCACTGAACAACTGGGATCCGCAGAAGTCGATTCGCGAGACGATCAAGGGCACCGAGCGACTCCGAGATGCCGTCGGAGAAGAGATCGACCTGCTGATCGACGTGCACACGATGTTCACGCCTGCTGAAGCTGCCTACCTCGGACACGCGCTCGAGCCGTATCGCCTGTTCTTCTACGAAGACCCGATCCGCCCGCTTAACCCGAACTCCCTGAAGCTCGTACGCGACAAGGTGAACTTGCCGATCGCCACGGGCGAGCAGTTCGCCCACAAGTGGGAGTTCCAACCGATCATCGAGCAGGAGCTCGTCGACTACCTCCGTATCGACCTTGTGCATGCCGGTGGGATCACCGAGGGCAAGAAGATTCTCGCGATGGGTGAGGCGCACGGACAGCGCTCAGCCCTCCACCACGCGAGCTCCCCGGTCAACGGTGTTGCATGCCTACACCTCGACCTTGCGATCCCCAACTTCGGCATCCAGGAGTGGATGGAGCTCGAACCGCTCTACGAGCTCTTCCCGAATGCGCCGCGTGCACATGCTGGGTATGTGACGCCACTCGATGGGCCTGGCTTCGGTCTTGAATTCGATGAGGCGGAGGCGCGAAAGCGACCCTCTCGGGACGCGCGTTTGCCGCAGCGCTACTGGCCAGACGGCGCTCACGCCGACTACTAAAAAACCGCACGCTTCGCGCTCGCGCATGACCACTTCTGGTTATTGCGCCTCGGCGTTCGGTAGCGGAACTATTGCCTCACGTGTGTTGCGTCTCGGTTAACGCGCGTAGTAGGGGTTGAAGGTCAGACCAACTCCTACTTCACAATCAACGTTCTTCCGATGGAGGAAGCATGGCAAGTACGTTGCGGATCAAGGTGAATGGGGTGTCGCACTCGGTGACGGCGTCTCAGGACACTCCGCTTTTGTA
>OMIZ01000016.1 GCA_900299235.1 Actinomycetota bacterium | reverse complement strand
TGAGGAACTGACCGCCGACGAACTTGGCGGCCCAGCAGTTTCCGCTGGCAAGAACCGCAACGCGCATGCCGTTTTCGAAACGGAGCAGGAGGCAATTGCCGCTCTGCGCCGCGCGCTCTCGTATCTGCCCGACTCCGCCGATCATCCCGCCCCATCGGCGCCTGCGGTTCCGCCGTCACGCGATCCCGCCACGGTGATCGACCTGGTGCCTACCGACCAGCGTCGCGGGTACGACATGCGCAAGGTGCTCGAAGCGATCTTCGACGGTGGGAGCATCCTGCCGTGGGCCGAAAAGGTCGGTGCCAGCGTGCTGACGTCACTCGCGCGCCTCGAAGGTGAGGTCGTTGGCGTCGTCGCGAGTCAACCGATGCAGCGCGGCGGTGTCATGGACGTTCCAGCGCTCGCCAAAGAGGTCGCGTTCATCGATCTCTGTGACACCTTCAATATCCCGCTCGTCTTCTTGCAGGACGTACCGGGGCTGATGATCGGCTCCGATGCAGAGCAGGGCGGCATCCTGGCGGGCTACGAGAAGGTTGTTGCGCGCCTCTCGCGTGCGAAGGTTCCGAAGATCGCCCTGGTGATCCGTAAGGCCTACGGTGGCGGGCACTTCGCGCTCGGTGGCCGTCCCACGCACCCAGACCTCGTGCTTGCCTGGCCGACGGCCGAGCTCGGCTTCATGGCGCCGGAGACCGGCGTCCGTACGGTCCACAAGCGCAAGCTCGAAGAGGTGCTCGCGAACGAAGGCAAGGAGGCGGCTGACGCGCTCGCCGCCGAGCTCGCGATCGAGTGGGCGCACGAGTCGGAGCCCTGGGAGGCTGCGGCGCATCTGTTCCTCGACGACGTCATTGACCCGCGCCGGACGCGTGAGGCACTCCACCAGGGCATCGAGTTTGCCTGGGGCAGTGCGCCGCGGCTGCGCTCAGCCCGGTAGGAGGAGACATGCCCGGAGGCCCGCTCGCACACATCTGCTTTCTCGTCCGCGACCTCGATCAGGCGATCGCCGACTGGAAGGCGATCCTCGAAGAGCTCGATCCGGGCCAGCTTGCCGAGCCGATCGTTGTCGACCACTGGGAGGCGGGCGAGGACGTGATGAGCTCGGCGACCTTCGTCAATCCGTCAGGCGCTGAGATTCAGCTTCTCTGTCCGCTGAACGACGGGCCGCTCGGACGACGCCTCGAGAAGCGTGGGGAGGGCGTGCACCACGTCTGCTTCACCGCGCCCGACCTTCCGGGTGCTGTGAAGCGGCTCGCCGACAAGGGGATCAAGCTCACGAGCACCGAGCTGTCGCAAGACCCGGCGCGCGACTGGCAGGCGTGGACGTTCATCTCGCCCGAGTCGAGCCATGGCCCACTGATCGAGCTTGCCTACCCGTACAAGGCAGTCGACGGGGTCTGGCATCCCGTCGAGGAGTAGCCTGCCCTAGTCGTCTTCGTCGGCGTTCGGGTCGATGCGTGGCGGTGGCACCGTGGGCATCGGCGAGAACGCGCGCCGGTGGCCCGGCGTATGTGTCGCGGGGTCGCACGCGAGACCTGCGACGACGAAGTCCGCCATCGTCTCGGCAAGCTCACTCATCGAGAGGCTGCCGTTCGGGCGGTACCAGTGGTAGATCCAGTTCATCATCCCGAGGATCTCGATCGCTGTGAGCTTGGGATCGAGATCGGGGCAGACCGAACCGTCTTTCTGTCCTTCGACGAGCAGATTGCGGAGGTGCTGGTCGTACAGGTCGCGCTCGGCGACGATGATCTCGCGCCGATCCGGCGACAGTGACCGGAAGTCGTGGAAAAAGACCGCCATCTTCACGAGGTTCTCGGCGTTGTGGGTGACATGGATCGTCACAAACGCACGGACCTTTTGCATCGGTGTGCCAGAGGTGGCTTCGATGCGCTCAAGGTTCTGGAGCCCCTGGCGGTGAACGTCCTGGAGGATCTCAAAGAGGAGATCTTCCTTGGAGGTGATGTAGTAGTAGAGGCTGCCTTTCAGGATCCCGACTGCGTCGGCGATGTCCTGAATCGATGTGGCCTTGTACCCCTTCTCGTGAAAGACGCCAGCTGCGGCTTCGAGGATCTCCTGACGGCGGCGACGCGGCGGCCGTGAGCGGCGCCTGCTCGTGCCCTTCGATTCGATCTCGATATCCAAGCTATTTCCCTTCGTCGGCGTCCCGACCGACCGTACAAGAGCTCACGGATGAACCCATGTTGCAGGTGATCGCTGTCAACCGTTGCTTTTACAGCGTTCGCGGCGTGGCGTCAATCGAACGTTTGATTGTTTGAAATCGACAGTCGCTCAGCGCGCGGTCTGGCCGCCATCGACCGACACGATCGTTCCCGTCACGAAATCTGAGGCAGCCGAACAGAGAAACGCGACCGCGCCCTTCAGGTCGTGCGGGCCGCCGAAGCGCCGCAGCGGGATCTCATCGAGGAAGCGGTCGGCGTTCCGTTCGATCGTCACGCGCGACATGTCGGAGGGAAACCACCCGGGTGCGATCGCGTTGACGGTGATACCCAGTGGCGCCCACTTCACGGCCAGATCCTTGGTCAGCGCGTTCACCCCGCCCTTGCTTGCGGTATAGGCCGCAGCGTCCATCAGCTCGGCTGGAAGGCCGGAAAACGAGGCGCTTGAGGAGAGGTTGACGATCTTGCCGCCGCCACGCTCCTGCATCACGCGTGCTGCCGCCTGGGCCATCGCAAAGAGCCCCGTAAGGTTGACGCGTATCACCTTCTCCCACGCCTCGAGTGGGTGGTCGATCGCCGGAGCGCCCCAGCTCGTGCCGGCGTTGTTCACGAGGATGTCGAGGCCGCCGAACTCCTCGAGCGTGCGCAGCACGAGCGGCTCGATATCGGTTGGCTCGCCAACATCGCAGCGGACGCCGATCACCGTCGCTCCCGTATGCGTCGAAATCTCCGCCGCCGCAATCTCGCACCGCTCGAGCTTGCGACCGCAGATCACGACGTTGGCGCCGAGCTCGGCCAGCGCTTCGGCGGCCTGGAATCCGAGACCAGTCGCTCCACCGGTGACGATCGCCGTCTTGCCGGTCAGGTCAAAGAGTTCGCGCACGTTCATAGGCCGAAGTATCTAGGGTTTGCCAGATGGTGGGGCTCACAGAGCGCGTCGCACTCGTGACGGGTGCGGGCGGTGGGATCGGTCGTGGGATCGCGCACCGGCTCGCTGCGGTTGGTGCCGCCGTCGTCGTAAACGACGTCAATGGTGAAGGCGCCGAGGCCGTCGTGGCCGAGATCGTTGCCGCCGGCGGCCAGGCTGCCGTTGCAGTCGGTTCGGTGAGCGACGAGGCTCAGGCCGAGGCGGCCGTTGCTGTCGCGAGCGAGACCTTCGGGTCGCTCGACATCCTCGTGAACAACGCCGGAATCACGCGCGATGGAGTGCTCCACAAGATGACCGATGAGCAGTGGGACATCGTTCACGACGTCGTGTTGCGCGGCGTGTTTGTCATGTGCCGTGCAGCGGCGCCGGAGCTGCGACGGCGTGACGCGGGCTTCAACCGCAAGGTCGTGAACATCTCGTCGGCCGCAGGCGTGTACGGCTACGCCGGCACAACGAACTACTCCGCTGCGAAGGCCGGTGTGATCGGTCTCACCAAAGCGCTTGCTCGCGAGTGGGCCCGATCCGGAGTGAACGTCAATGCGATCGCCCCGGGGATGATCGCGAACACGAAGATCACCGCGGGCAAGCCGACGGAGATGATGGATCAGATCGAGCGGGCGATCCCGATCGGACGTCCGGGAGAGCCGGAGGATGTTGCGGCCCTCGTGCACTTCCTCGTCTCGGCCGACTCCGACTACATCACCGGCCAGGTCATTGAGCTCCACGGCGGGCTCGAACTGCTCCCGCTCTAGCCACGGCGAACACGTCCGAAAGAGCGAATTGGCAGCGGTCGAGGGTCGCGCTACCGTTGTGACATGAGCGAAAGTCTCAATGTGACCGTGGTTCTCTCCGACGGCGGAGATGGCTGGATCATGGCCACCGTTCCAGAAGTTCCAGGCGCGATCAGCCAGGGTCGGACGCCAGAAGAAGCCCGCGCGAACGTTCTTGACGCACTCAATCTGCTGCTTGAAGTGAGAAGTGGCGAGCCGGTCGCTTCCGCTGAGCAGACTGACGGCCACGTTCGCGTCACGATCGGTGCGTGAGGCGCAGCGCGCTCGAGCGGCATCTCCGTTTGCATGGGCATCCTTGTGGCGAGAAGGCGCTAATCACACGGTCTGGCGTGGCTCAAGTGGCGCCACCTCGGTTGTGCCACGGCACCGTGAGATCGGCCCGGTCATCGTTCGGGAGATCTGCCGTCAGCTCGGAGTTGTTGTACCGCGCGAGCGCTAAGACTTTTCGGCGTCGCGAACGCTGGGCCGGTCGACCGGCTCAGCCTTGAGCTTGTACTTCTCGACACGCTCGCTTGGCGTCTTCGGGAAGCTCTCGCGGAACTCGAGGAAGCGGGGAACCATGTACTTCGGCAGGTTCGCCGACAGCCACTCATGGAACTCGTCGAGCGTTAGCTCGCCGGTAAGCACCACGTCGAGCTTCACGTCCTCTTCGCCGAGGTCGCTCGGCACACCGTAGGCGGCCGCCTCAACCACGAGTTCGTGACGGAGCGCCACCCATTCGAGCTCCGGTGCCGAGACGTTCTCGCCGCGACGGCGAATGCGCTCCTGCTTGCGGCTGCGGTAGTGCAGCACGCCGTCCTCGTCGTAAAAACCGAGATCGCCGGTGTGGTACATCATGTTTCGCGTCGCCTCGACGGTCTTTTCAGGATCCTTGTAGTACTCCTTGACCATCGCGTCGTTAATGCGCGGTCGGAAGACAAGCTCGCCCACCTCATTCGGCCCGAGCAGTCGATCGTTGTCGTCGACGACGCCGTAATCCATCCATTTCACCGGCATGCCGATCGAGTCGACGGGCTTCGACAGATCCTGCTGGTCGGGATCGATCATCGGCAGCGGGTAGATCTCCGTCATCCCGTAGCCCCACCAGATCATCTTCACCGGAGCGAACACCCGCTCGAACTCTTCGAGTTCGGGCGGTGGCGGCGGACAGAACATCCGCGTGATCTTGTGCACCGGTGGCGGGCTCGGCGTCATCTTCAGCACCATCGCGGCCATCGGGCCGAGCAAGATTGCCCAGGTTGCGCCGTCTTCAGCAGCCTCCTGCCAGTAGCGAGAAGCCGAGAAGCGCGACTTGAGATGGCCGGTACAGGCAGCGTGCGCGGATGAGTTGGCGATGATGTGCATTGCGGCAACGTGAAAGAGCGGGAGCGGCGCCGTGAGCACGTCCTCCTCGACGCGGTGCTGGCTATCGGTGCACATCGCCGCGTAGAGGTAGAGGAAGTGGTGGGTGTAGACAGCGCCCTTCTGCCGAGACGTTGTTCCCGACGTGTACTGGATCGTCGCGTTCTCGTACGGCTTGGGGAACTCCCACGTGTGCTCGCTCGACGTCCCCTCGATCCAGTCGCTCCAGCGGACGACACGCACGCCGTTGATCGCATCGGGGAGCGCCTCATCGCCAACCGCGACGATCAGCTGAAGCTTGCCCAGATCCTGGAGGGCCTCAAGGCGATCGATCAGGTCGGTGCGGACGCACACGACCTCAACGTCGCTGTGCACGATCACGGCTTCGAGCAGTGGGCCGCGCGAGTCGGCGTTCAGCGGAACGGAGACACCCCCGCGCACCTGCGGGCCATAGAACGCAGGCAGGAACTCAAGCTGGTTGCGCAGCAGCAGGCCGACATGAGCTGTCGGGGCAAACCCATCGCGATCGAGCGCGTGCCCGACGCGGCAGATATTCGCCCAACCATCGCCAAACGTCAGGCGACCCTTGGAGTCGAACACCATCCAATCCTTCGCCGCGTGCGTCTTCGCGCGATTCGCGATAACGCGCAGCATCGTGCGCTTGTCCTCGGGATAGGCGTGGTAGTACGGGCCGAGGTCAAGCCCTTGGCCGCGGAGAAGAGCGTAGTCCTGCACGATCGCGTTCAATATCGCACCGTCCCAGAGAAGTGAGGAAGTCGAGTACCGAGCACGGCCTCCGCGCTCGTAATGCCGCTGCGTGCGGCTTTGTCGATACCCACGCCGCGTGCGCGAGTTGTATCGCCCGTGAGCCAGAGGCCGTCGACCCCACGCACCGTCGCGTCGGGTCGTACTGCGCCAACGAGGCCCGGCTTGCAAATGACGCCATAGCTCGTCACCAGGTGACGCTTCTTCCAGAGCGCGCCCTTCGCGGCAGGGAGCATCTCTTCGATATCAAGCCACAGCTCCTGGAACTTTCGCTCGAGCCATGCCTTGTCGCCGTAGTGCGCGACCGCATCGAAGGCCGCACCAACGCACGTGAGGTACTCGCCCTTCGGTGAGATCGACGGGTCGTACCCCGTGAAGTTGAGCGTGAAGCCGGGGAGTCCCGTGCGTGGCGTGGCGAAGAACGACGCCATCTCACGCTCGGTCATCGCGATCACCGGCTCCTTCGCTGCGATCCAGTAGCCGATCCAGCAGGCGCGGTTCTGGTTCTTGCGCAGCAGGTCAATCCGCTGCTCGAGATCCCATGGCAGCACGCCAGGATCGAAGAGGCGTGGCAGATTCCAGACTGGGGTGGAGGCGACGACGTTCTCGGTCTCGAGGATCTCGCCCGTCGAAAGCTCAAGGCCTTTGACGGCGCGGTTCTCGACGATCACGCGGTTTACCGACACGGGCTGCAGGATCTCGCCACCGAGCTTGCGGATCCCTTCGCCCATCTGCTCCCACAGCTTCACCCAGCCACCGATCGGCCAGAACGAGTAGCCCGCCGTGCGCTTGAGCTCGTAGTGCAGCTTGCGGATGTAGAGGTTCTCGGACGCGGAATGCTCCCATGGGTGGGTCGTGATCTGCTCGAGCATCGAGATCGCCTCCCACACGAGGTAGACGCCCGGATCGCTCGTGTACTGCGCCATCCATTCGCGTAGCGAGGCGTGATCCCAGCGGTCGAGCTCCTCGTAGGGCGTTTCGACGAGCGCTTCAATACAGCTCCTTAGCCCTGCCTTCGCAGCGCCGCCGTAGAACTCCTGGATCGGCTTCCAGCCCTTCTTGTCCCAGAACGGCATCGAGTCGCTGCGCTCCGAGTGGGTCATCGTGATGCCCATCAGGTCGCAGACGCGCGTGAGGCTATCGCCTGGATCCTCAACGAGGTGCGAGCCGAGCCCGATCTCGTGGCCGCGATAGCGCCAGTGACGTGAACGTCCACCAAGCGTGCGCTCGCGCTCAACGACGACAACCTTCTTGCCCTGTGCGGCAAGGATCGCTGCGGTCGATAGGCCGGCAACGCCAGCCCCGATAACTGCGACGTCGGCCTTCACGTGCCCTGGTTGCGCGCCCTGAGTCGCGCGAGCGTGCCGTGCAAGTCGGTGTCGAGAAACTCAAAGACGTTGCCGTCGGGATCCTCGCAGTAGACGAAGCGGGCGGGCGTGTCGCCGCCACCGAGATCCTTGACCGGGAAGCGCAGCTTGCCGCCGCCAGCAACGACGCGCGCAGCGGCAGCATCGACGTCGTCGACGGTGATCGCAAAATGCATGATTCCGAGCCGCGGCTGGTCGGAGTAGGGAATCGGCGTCACCGGATTCAGAAACTGCCACAGCTCAACGCTGTTGCTGTCGAACCCGACGAAGCACATCCGTGCCTCAGCACCCTGCCCGAACACCTCGTCGATGATCGGACCGTTACGGACGACCGGTTCGGTGAGCAGCGTGCCACCGACCGCTTCGGTGTAGAAACGGATCGATCGGTCAAGATCCGAGACCCGAACGGAGATGTGGTGATCAGCGCGTACGGTCATCGGTCTCTCCGCGGGATCGTGTTGGCTACAGGCGCTGGATGAGCGTTGCTGTGCCGAGGCCGCCGCCGCAACACATCGTCACGAGGCCAAACTCTTTGTCTGCTCGCTCGAGCTCGTGGAGCAGCGTCGTGATCAGACGCGCGCCGGTCGAGCCGAGCGGGTGACCGAGCGCGATCGCGCCGCCGTTGATGTTCACGCGGTCGGTGTCGGGCTGCAGCTCGTCTTCCCATGCGCCAATCACCGAGGAGAACGCCTCGTTGACCTCAAACACGTCGATGTCGTTGATCGACATGCGGTTGCGCTCGAGGATCTTGCGCGTTGCCGGAATCGGGCCGGTGAGCATGATCACCGGATCGACGCCCACCGTTGTGTGGTCGACGATCTTTGCGCGAGCCTTCAGGCCGAGACGACTTGCTGCGTCGGCCGAGGCAAGAAGCACAGCGGCGGCACCGTCAGAGATCTGTGACGCGTTGCCGGCAGTGATCACGCCGTCTTCCTTGAAGACGGTCTTCAGCTCGCCAAGGCCCTCAAGCGTCGTGTCGGGGCGAATGCCCTGATCTGCAGTGACAAGCGCGCCATCGGCCTCGATGCCGACGATCTCGCGGTCGAACCGGCCCTCCTCGCGAGCGCGTGCAGCGCGCTGGTGCGAACGGACGGAGATCGAGTCGAGGCGCTCTCGCGAAAGGTTCCACTGCTCCGCGATCATCTCGGCGCTGATGCCCTGGTCGACCAGGTTGTAGCGCTCGTAGAGCTCTGGCGGGTACGGCGTGCCAACCTCGTCGGTGAACTTGCGACCGACGAACATCGGGATGCGCCCCATGTGCTCAACGCCTGAGCCAATGACGATGTCATTGATTCCTGCAGCGATCTGTGAGGCGCCGAAGTTGACAGCCTGCTGGGCCGAGCCGCACTGACGATCCATCGTCGTAGCGGGGGTCTCGTAGGGGAGACCTGCCTGGAGCCAGGCGTTACGGCCGATGTTGAACGACTGCTCGCCGTACTGCTGCACGCACCCTGCAAGCACGTCTTCAACGAGCGCAGCGTCGATGCCCGCGCGTCGAATCACTTCCGAGTAGGTCGCACCAAGGAGCGTGTTCGGGTGGACATTCCGGAACGCCCCCTTCTCGCGGTGGCCACGCCCGATGGGCGTCCGAACCGCTTCAACGATCACCACGTCGCGACCGAGCATTGGCCCAATCTACCAAACAACCGTTTGGAAAGCACTCAGGCGTTGTAGGCTTGGCGCGGTCATGGCGAACGTGGGTGCAACAGACGGACTTCGCGGCTTGAGCTCAGAACAGAAGGCGATCGCCGAGGTCGCCTTCGAGCTGGGCGCGCGCTATGCCGACCGCGATTTTGACGACCATTCGGCCTCGCTCGCGCAGTGGGACGAGCTTGCCGAGGTCGGCTTCACGGGCCTGTCGCTGCCCGAGGCCTATGGCGGCGCGGGTGGGATGGTCGAGCTCTGTATCGCGTGCGAGCGTTTGGCTGCTGGCGGGTACCCGGCGGCCAAGCTCGTGATCTCAACGGCGATCGCCGGCGCGATCATCGCCAGGCACGGCACCGAAGCACAGAAGGAGCAGTGGCTTCCCGGCATCGCCGATGGCACCGGCCGCTTCTGCTTCGCGTTCACCGAACCTGGTGCCGGCTCGAACGCCAACAACCTTCGTACTGCGCTGCGCAAGACGGCCGACGGCTGGCGTCTCTCGGGTGAGAAGACCTACATCTCGGCCTTGGAGTCTTCGGAGCTGATGATCGTTGTCGCGCAGTCTCTCGACACGGGCGGTCTCGTGACGTGCGTGCTGCCAAACCCTTGCGACGGGGTGACGGCGACGCAGGTGAACGTCCAGGCGCCCGCCTTCGAGCACCAGTGGAGCGTCTTCTTCGACGACGTTCTGGTCGCCGATGAGGCGATCCTCGGCGAGCCGGGCAAGGGCGGGGCCGTGCTCTTCGACGGGTTGAACCCCGAGCGTCTCGTCGTCGCCTCGCAGGCAGTAGGCCTTGGCCGCTACTGCCTCGGTCGCGCGACGACGTATGCCAGGGAGCGTGTGGTCTTCGATCAGCCGATCGGCGCGCACCAGTCAATCCAGCATCCGCTTGCCGAAGCGCTCGTGCGCATCGAGGGCGCGTGGGCGCTGATCCTCGCAGCCGCTCGCGCGCACGACGCTGGCGAAAAGGCAGGCCTTGAGGCGAACATCGCCAAGGTCGCCGCCTGTGACGCAGGTCTGCTCGCCGCCGACCGCGCGCTGCAGACCTTCGGCGGAAGCGGCTTCACCGACGAGACCGGGATGTTGCAGCATTTCGTCTACATGCGGCTGCTGGAGACCGTTCCGGTCACGCGCGAGCTTGCGCTCAATCACATTGCGACGTCGGGCCTCGGCCTGCCGCGCTCCTATTAACAAGGAGGGTTCGATGCCGGTCGAGCAGATCGCAATCGTCGGCGGAGGCGGCACGATGGGCAGCGGGATCGCCCAGGTCGTTGCGGCTGCAGGCTTCAACGTCACGATCGTCGAGGTCAGCGAGGATGCGATCGCGCGCGGGTTGAAGCGCATCGAGCGCGGCCTTGAGAAGCTCGGCGATGCAGGCCCGGCCGCACGAGCGCGCATCTCGACGTCCACCGACCTCGAAGCGGCCGGTGCGGCCGCCGACCACGTGATCGAGACCGTGATCGAAGATTTCGGGCTGAAGGAAGATGTGCTCGGGCGACTTGATGCCGTGTGCCGCGACGAGGTGATCTTCGCCACGAACACGTCGCAGTTCTCGATCTCACGGCTTGCCGCCGCCACGGGTCGGGCTGATCGCGTGATCGGGAGCCACTGGTTCAACCCACCGCCGGTTATGGGGCTGATCGAGGTGATCCGTGGCGACGAGACCTCCGATGCGACACTCGCGGCGACGCTTGCGCTCGCACATGCGTATGGCAAGCAGACCGTCGTCTGCAAGCGCGACACGCCGGGCTTCATCACTTCCCGACTGATTGCGCTCTTCATGGTTGAAGCGGCGCGGATCGTCGAGGAGGGAATCGCAGATGCCGCCGATGTCGACCTCGCGTGCAAGCTCGCCTTCAACCACGCGATGGGGCCGCTGACGACCGCCGACCTCTCCGGCGTCGACGTGCTCGAGAAGGTCGCCGACAACCTCGCCGCAACCTTCGGCGATCGCTTCACGCCGCCCGAGACCGTGCGTCAGCTCGTGCGCGAAGGCCACCTCGGGCGCAAGACCGGCCAGGGCTTCAACAGCTACGAGGACGCCCGGTGAGCGCTCCCGTCACCGTTCTGATCGATGGTACGGTCGCGGTCGTCACGGTCACGAACCCGCCGGTCAACGCGATCGACGACGCGGTACTTGAGGGGCTCGGCGCTGCGGCGGAGCAGCTCGCCGGCGATCGTGCCGTCCGAGCTGTCGTGCTTACGGGGGCTGGTGACAAAGCGTTCATGGCGGGCGCCGACCTCAACGCGTTCAAGGAGATGCTCGACGGCGCATCATCGATCGACCATCACACCGCGCTCACCCGGCGCGTGTTTGGCGCGTGGGAGTCGCTCCCGCAGCCAACGGTCGCGGCAATTCAGGCCTCGGCTGTTGGCGGCGGCCTCGAAGCGGCGCTCGTGTGTGACCTACTCGTTGCCGACGAACGTGCGCGCTTCGGGTTCCCGGAGGTGCGGCTCGGCCTGATCCCGGGCGCGGGTGGGACGCAGCGTTTGCTTCGCCGGGCTGGCGTCGGTGCGGCCAAGGAGTTGCTCTATCTCGGAACGACAGTGGGAGCGGCCGACGCGAAGCAGCTCGGCATCGTCAACGTTGTCGCCGACGAAGGGACCGCGCTCGAACGCGCGATCGCCCTGGCAGAACGACTCGCGTCGCTCCCGGCACTCGCCGTGCAGGCAGCGAAGCAGGCGGTCGCATCGAACATCGACGCGGGTCTCGACCGCGAACACGACCTCTTCGTGAACCTCTTCAACTCGGCTGATGTGCGCGAGGGCGTTGCTGCGTTCCTCGCGAAGCGCGAGCCGAACTGGTCGCACAGCTAGCGGCAGCTAGGTGAGCTCAACGAGGACTTGATCCTCGGTGACTGCGTCGCCCTCGGCGACGAGGATCCGGCGTACGGTGCCGGCGGACTCTGCATCAACCGGAATCTCGAGCTTCATCGACTCGAGCACGATCACGGTCTGGTCGACCGCGATCGCGTCGCCTTCACCGACGAGGATCTGCCAGACGACACCGGTGATCGGGGCGCGGACATCAGCCATGGGTCGTATCTAAGCGCAGAACCATCCACTATGCTCCACCAAACATTTGTTTGATTAGCCCGTAACGACGAGCTCGGGGCAAGGAGGCAGTGGTGGATTTCGCATTTTCGGAAGAAGAGAACGACTTTCGCGCGATTGTGCGCGAGTGGGTTGAGGACAAGTGCCCCAAGGAGCACGCCCTCGAACTCGAGAGCCACGAAGACCACGACGGCTCCCACTTCCCGCATCAGCTGTGGCAGGACATGGCCGACGCGGGCTTCTTCGGCATCGGCATCGAGGAGGAGCTTGGCGGCCAGGGTGGCGGCGCGATGATCCAGGCGATCTTCATGGAGGAGATCGCTCGTTCGCTCGCCGGTATCTCATGGATCTGGGGCATCAACCAGTTCAACGCGAAGTCGATCCAGCGCTTCGCGTCTGACGCCCTCAAGGCCGAACTGATGCCGAAGCTCGTTTCGGGTCAGTGCAAGACGGCGATCGCAGTCACCGAGCCTGGTGCCGGTACCGACCTGCTCGGCGGCATGATCACGAATGCTGAGCCCGACGGCGACGGCTTCCGGATCTCTGGCGCCAAGGTCTGGTCGACGATGGCGCACGTCTCGGACTACCTGCTCCTGCTCGCGACCACCGATCGCGACGCAGAGAAGCCCTCGCGGGGCAAGACGCTGTTCCTCGTCGATGCGAAGGCCGACGGCGTCGTCGCCCGGGCGATCCCGAAGCTCGGCATGCGCTGTGTCGGCTCGTGTGAGGTCGCCCTCGACAACGTGTACGTGCCGGGCACGCACGTGATCGGTGAGGTCAACAAGGGTTGGAACCACATCCTCACGACGCTCAACAACGAGCGCATCCTGGTCGCCGCTCTCGCGACCGGCGTTCTGCGCGGTGTGATCGAGGAGTCGGTCAAGTACGCAACCGAGCGTGAGGCATTCGGCAAGAAGATCGGTCAGTTCCAGGTGATCTCGCACTGGATCGCCGACATGCAGATGCGGCTGATGCAGGCCGAGCTGATGACCTACAAGTCGGCCTGGCTGTACGACAACGATCAGCCGTGCCACATCGAGTCGTCGGCGGCGAAGGCGATCGCTTCCGAGTACGCGACCGAGGCGGCCGACCGCGGCATCCAGATCCTCGGCGGCTACGGCTACTCGGCCGAGTACCAGATGCAGCGCTACTGGCGCGACGCCCGGCTCTACCAGATCGGGCCGATCACCAACCAGATGGTTCGCAACCTGGTGGCCGAAGATCTCGGCCTTCCGCGCAGCTTCTAAGCGCGACCGATACGGCAGCACCTGGAGGCCCCGGCAACGGGGCCTCCGTCGTTAACGGTCAGCCGGTGGGATGTCGCGTACTGGCTCGACGAAGGTGGCGATCTCGTCGCGTGAGTACTTCGTGTGTCGCCGCGTCGTGCCGGGCGGGTCGAACGTGAGGCTTGTCTCGGCGCGACGGGCGGTAACCGGGCGGATCGGCCGCGGAACGAACCCGCCACCGCAGTTTGGGCAGACGTTGTGCAGCACCGTGTCGACGCAGTCGGCGCAGAACGTGCACTCGTACGAGCAGATGCGAGCGTCAGGCGAGCTCGGCGGCAGGTCGCGGTCGCACAGCTCACAGTTGGGTCGCAGCTCAAGCCCCATCGCTAGGCCTTGGTCGGATCGTAGGGGCGGGGTTCGTCGGGCGAGCGCAACGTGGGGGTGTTGTCACGCCAGTGGACGTCGCCATTCAGCACGTCTTCGAGTGTGATCCCGGGGAACGGATCACCCCACGTCTTGTTCGTCTCCACGAGCTGCAGCAGCGTGCCGAAGCCCGACTTCGGCCGGACGTAGGTCTCGGCCCAGCGCGGGGAGCTGTCGTCGGTATCGACGGTTTCGTAGCCGTCGCGCTCGAGCGTTGCGATCGCCTCGTGGAGATCGTCAACGAAGATCGTCATGTGGTGGAAGCCCTGGCCACGTTTGTCGAGGAAGCGCTGCAGGTAGGAGTCGTGTCCGAGCGGCTGCATCAACTCGATCTTGAATCCCCCGACGACAAGCTGCACCGTGCGGATGTCCTCGTTCGCGCTGTCACCGCCGGCGACGAACGTGCCGCCCATCGTGTCGATGAAAAGCCTCACGGCTTCGCGCAGGTCGTGAACGGCGATTGCGATGTGGTCAGTCTTCGTCACCTTCACGGCGCGTCGGCTCCTTTGGGCGGGAAGAGAAAATCTACGCAGACGCGATCGCGCCTGCCGAGTAGTGTTCAGGGCGATGTCGGAGCCAACGCCGATCGCTGTTCCTTCTGCCCTGTCGGGCCTCCCGACCGAGGCGGTCGCTGCGCTACGTGACGCGCGCGTCGCCTTGGAGCGGCTCTCCGGTCTCGACGAACGGTCGATTGAGCTCACGCGCTTCGGGGCACTGATCGCGCTTGGTGCGCCGGCTGAATCGTTCACGGCGCACATCGAGCGCGCTCGTGCGCTCGGGATGACCGACGACGAGATCTGGGGTGCTGTGCTCTCGGTCGCGACCCTCGTTGGGGTGCCGAAGTTGATCGAAACGGTGCCTGCGATTCGCGCTGCGCTCGCACAATCCGGCTAGATCCAGGGCTTTTCTGCGCCGTCGATACCGCTTGACGGAGGGTGGGCGACGGTAGAGACTTTCAAACGGACGTTTGGTGGACTTTCACACGACGGAGGGGACATGGCGAAGTACGACGTCGCGGTAATCGGAGCGGGCGCAGCAGGCCTCTCGGCAGCCGCGATCCTGGCAAAGAACGGGAAGAAGGTCGTCGTCTTCGACCGGGCCCCGTACCTCGGTGGCCGCGGCATGGCCGTGCCGGACGAGGGTTTCAAGCTCAACCTCGGCGGACACCTCCTGGAGGACTCCGGCTCGGGCATCACCAAGATCTTCGAGTACCTCGGCAAGCGCCTCGGCCACGGCCCGGCGAATACCGACATGAACGTCTGGGATCACAAGGCCGAAAAGTGGGGCTCGATCCGCGACCGGTACTCCGGCAACAAGGACGAGCTGAAGAAGGTCATCAAGGCCGTCGTCGACACGCCGTACGAGGAGTTCGAGAAGTGGGACGACCGCTCGCTGCGCGAGTGGATCCACCAGTACTCGACCGACCAGGGCGTCGTCGATCTCTTCGAGTACATCTCCGTCCTCGAGTACATGACCGAAGATTGGTGGGATCACTCGGCGAGCGAAGCGCTGTACGTGCGGAAGATGCACTACATGGAGAAGCACATGGCGGCCTACTCGTTCTGGCCCGAGCAGGGTTGGGATGGTCTCTTCCAGGATCTCTCCGATGCCGTCACCGAGAACGGTGGCGAGGTGCGGCTTGGCACGAACGTCGAGCGCGTCGTCATCGAGAACCATCAGGTCAAGGGCGTCCACATCGCACGCCAGCCGCGGATACTCCCGAACGAGATGTTCGAAGACGAGCTGATCGAGGCCGACGTCGTCATCTCGACCCTTCCTGTGTGGCATGTCCTCAAGGTGGTGCCGGAGTGGGAGCTGCCCGACTGGTACGTCGGCCAGATCAAGCACCTCGCGCAGGACAAGTTCCGCATCGCGTGGCTTGGCCTCTACCTCGCAACGGACGAGCCGGTGCCGATCCTCGATCGACTCGAGCTGTCGACCTGGCTGCATACGCCGACCGCGCGTGTCCCGGGGTTCCTGTTCGAGATGACCGCGCTCGATCCAACCACGGCGCCGGAGGGCAAGTACCTCTACGTCGCGGGCGGCATCGTTCCGGGCGAGAAGGGCAACGACCAGCAGTTCCTGCAGGAGATCTTCCCGAAGTTCGAAGCCGACATCGGCACGATGTACCCCGGCCTCGCAAATCCCGTGTGGCGTCGCCGTCACATGGTGTACGAGCCGTCGTTCGGGGTCATCCAGAAGCCGGGCCTCGTCGGTGCGTACCGCCCGCATTGGAAGGCGCCGAACGTCGAGGGCCTGCTCTTTGCGAGCGAGACGTTCCGCAGCCGCGGCATCGGTGTCGACCGCGCTGCGCGCGCCGGCCTGACCGCGGCCGAGACCGTGCTTGGCGGACGCATCGCTGAGTTCGGGGATGCTTGGCGCTACTAGCGATGGGAGGAACGCTCGAAGGAAAGGTCGCGATCGTCACCGGCTCCGGCCGGGGCATCGGCAAATCAATCGCCGAGCGGCTTGCCGCTGAGGGCGCGTCGGTCGTCGTCAACGACGTCGACGCCGACGTCGCCCGCGAGGCGTCTGCTGGAATCCCCGGGTCGGTCGTGTGCGTCGGCAGCGTTGCCGAGGTCGCAGCGTGCGACGAGCTCGTTGCGACAGCCGAGCGAGAGTTCGGCAAGCTCGACATCCTCGTGAACAACGCGGGCATCACCCGCGACGCGATGCTGCATCGGATGACCGACGACGAGTGGGATCTCGTCCTCGACGTCAGCCTCAAGGGCACCTTCTACCTCTGCCGCTCCGCGGCACGGCTATTGCGCCAGAAGGATGCTCCGTACAACCGCAAGGTCGTCAACATGGCGTCGATCAACGGCATCTATGGCGTCGCCGGGAACGTGAACTACAGCGCGGCCAAGGGCGGCGTGATCGGCCTCACGAAGGCGCTTGCCCGCGAATGGGCGCACCAGAAGATCAATGTGAACGCGGTCGCTCCGGGCTACATCCAGGGCACACGTCTGACCTCCGCCCGTGGCGAGGGAGACGTGCTCGGGATTCCCGGCGAGGTCGTTGCGAAGATCGACGCGATGGTGCCGATCGGACGGCCAGGCCAGCCGGACGACGTCGCCGCATCTGTGGCGTTCCTTGCCTCGGCAGACTCGGACTACATCACAGGCCAGATCCTCGAAATCCACGGTGGAATGGAGATCGTGCAACTCTCATGAACAAGGTCATGACCATCGAGGAGGCGGTCGGACTCGTTTCCGACGGGGAGATCGTCGCCCTCCAAAACATGGCGACGCAGGCAGCGCCAATGGCGCTCGTCCGCGAGCTGATCCGCCAAGAGAAGCGGAACCTCGGGCTCGTCTGTCTCGTGGGCGGCATGGCCGTCGACTGGCTTGCAGCCGCAGGCGTGATCGACCGGTTCATCGGTGCCGCGGTGTCGATGGAGCAGTTCGGCCTCTGCAACCAGTACCGCAAGGCTGTCGAGGGTGGTCGGGTGCGTGTCGAGGAGCTGTCCGAGACAGCGCTCAACGCGCGGCTCGGTGCCGGTGCGCGCAACCTGCCATTCCTGCCGACTCGCGGCATGCTCGGCTCTGACCTTGTCGACATCAACGACAACCTGACGCTGATCCAGGATCCGTTCACGGGTGAGACCGTTGTCGCCTGTCGCGCGCTCGTCCCGGACGTCGCGTTCATCCACGCCCATCGGGCAGATGCGCGCGGGAACGTGCAGATGGATCCGACGATCAAGTGGCCCGACCTCGGGATCTTCCCGAAGGCTTCGAAGAAGGTCATCGTCACCGCCGAGGAGATCGTCGACACCGAAGTGCTGCGGCGCAATCCCGACCGCACGGTGCTGCCGGGTTTCGCCGTCGACGCGGTTGTCGAGGTTCCCTACGGCGCCCATCCGACGTCGTTCTTCCCGAACTACACCTACGACACGGCCTTCCACCTTGAGTGGATCAAGGTCGCGCGCGACGACGAGGCAACGCAGGCGTTCCTGCAGAAGTACGTCTATGCGCCCGCGACGCAGGCCGACTACCTCGCCGCCGTTGGTGGCGCCGAGCGGATTCTGGAGTTGACGCGCTAATGGCTGACTACGGCGAATACACCATTGACGAGCTGATGTGCGCCACGCTCGCCGCCCAGTTCAAGGACGGCGACGAGGTGTGCAACGGCATGGCGTCGTTCATCCCTGTCGCGGCGATCATGCTTGCGCTGCGCACTCACGCACCCGAGCTCGTATGGCTCGCAGGTGCCGCCGGTGTCGATCCGCGCCCCGATCGGGTGCCAGCCTCGACGCTTGAAGCACCTCTCTGGCGCGACTCAGTGATGTACCTCGAGCAGTACGGCGACTTCTGGCATTACGCCCAGAGCGGCCGCCACCTGCACACGTTCTGCGTCGGCGCCGCGCAGCTTGACCAGTACGGCAACGCCAACAACTCGGTGATCGGTGACGACTACCACCGCCCGAAGGTGCGTCTGCCGGGGACGGCCGGCCTCGCCGACATGGGGGCGCTCGGGAAGAACCTCCTGTACTGGAACACGAACCACAACCCGCGTTCGCTCGTGGAGAAGGTCGACTTCGTCTCATGCCCGGGCTACCTCGGTGGTGGCGACGAGCGCGACAAGCTCGGCCTCACCGGCGGCCCGAAGCTCGTCGTGACGAACCTGGCTGTTCTCGACTTCGCTCCCGACTCAAAGCGGATGCGCCTGCGCTCGGTGCACCCGGGCGTGACCGTCGAGCAGGTGCAGGAGGCGACTGGCTTCGAGCTGCTCGTCCCCTCCAGCGTCGAGGAGACACCGAAGCCAACGGCCGAGCAGGTGCGCCTGCTTCGCGAGGTCATTGATCCCGACGGAATGTGCAAGCGAGAGGCAGGTGTGAAGTAATGGAGATCGAGTTCGGCGCACCCGGAACGATCATGCCGCCCGCTGACAAGGCGGTCGAGCTCGCCAAGCGGGCCGAGGCAGACGGTTACGACTCGATCTGGTGGCCAAGCCACCTGATGGGCTGGCACCCCGAGTCGGTGTGGACGGAGGACATCACGCCGCTCGCGAAGTTCCAGCCAAACCCGCACACCTATTTCGACCCGCTGGTGATGATGCCGGTGGTTGGCGCGCAGACCGAAAAAATCAAGGTCGGTGTCGTCGTCACCGACGTAATCACCCATCATCCAGCTGTTCTCGCACAGACTGCGCTGACGATCGACCACGTCACTCGTGGCCGCTCGATCCTCGGTCTCGGCAGCGGTGAGCAGCTGAACGTCACGCCGTACGGCATGTCGTGGGACAAGCCGGTCGGCCACCTCGACGAGGCGCTCGATGTGATCCGCCTGCTCTGGGGCGCCGAAGGGGCGGTCGATTTCGACGGCGAGTTCTACCAACTGAAGGACGCCGTCCTCGGCCTGCAGCCCTACACGCCGGGTGGCCCGCCGATCTGGATCGCCGCGCACAAGCCGCGCATGCTTGGCATCACGGGCCGCAAGGGCGATGGCTGGCTGCCAACCAAGATGGAAGCTGCCGAGTACGCGAACGCGCTCAACACCATCAAGAGCGCGTCGGTTGATGCGGGTCGCGCGGAAGACAGCGTCACACCGGGCATGCTCGCGTACGTGCTCGTTGGCCCCGACGAAGAGACGGTGGAGCGGCTCAAGCAGCATCCGCTCGTGCGTCTGCTCTGCGTGCTCCTGCCATCGGAGACGTTCCAGAAGCTTGGCATCGAGCCGCCGCTCGGTAGCGCCGGCTCGGGCTTCCACGACTTCCTGCCAACGCGGGTCAATCGTGAGGAGGGTCTGCGGATCGCCGAGGCGATCCCGCCCCGGACGCTCGACTACTACGCCTTCTGCGGCACGGTCGACCAGATCGTCGACGAGATGGCGGAGTTCCACCGGGCGGGCCTGCGACATCCGATCCTCTGGAACATCACCGCGTTCGGTGATCCGTCACTTGCCGGCTTCTCGTTCCGCGCCCTGAACGAGATCCGCGAGCGGCTGCGGAGCCTGTAGATGGCCGGCGAAGTCCCGGAAGCGATTCGCCGGTACTTCGACGGCCTGAACAACGAAAACTGGGACGACTTCAACGGCATCTGGACCGAGGATGCCGAGCTGATCGGTGTAGGCGCACGGCCGCGGTCAGGCAAAGAGGACGTGCTCACCTACTACTCGACGGTACTCGTGCCCTATCCGGTGCACTACGACGATCCGTACGCGATCCACGTGGCCGGCGACATCGTGACGGTCGAGATCCACTTCACGGGCGAGACCCACGAAGGGGTGCCGGTCGAGTTCGAGGCGGTTGACGTCTTCACGATGCGAGACGGGATGATCTGCCGGCTCACCACCTGGTACGACATCGATGCTGTGCGAAAGGCCGCGACGCGGCCGGGTGCTCCGGCGGCTCGTCTGAAGACGCTCGTTCGTCACGCCGCCAAGCGAAGCCCGTTCTACCGTGACCGGCTCGCAGCAGCAGGTGTTGGGCCCGAAGACGTCGCCGCCGACATCACCACCGTCCCGCCAACGCGAGCAGCCGAGCTTGTCGGCGCGGAGCTCGGGGTTGTTGACGCCAAGCAGGTTGCGCAGGAGATCACCCTCGGCGGCTACACGTTGCCGCTCACTCCAACTGACATCGCAGAGAACGACGAGACGCTTGCCAAGGCGCTAGCGACAGCCGGAGTGACCGCAAGCGATCGCATCCTCGCGCTCGCCTCGCAGCGTGGTCTCGCCGCCGCGGCGACGCACCTGCGGGCAACAATGATCGTTCCGGGTGGTGCCGACCCGGTCGCGGCGGCAGCTGAAGGCAAGGCAACGGTGCTCTTTGCGCCCGCGCACGCCGACGTCGCAAGCTTTCGCGCGCAGGCTGAGGCGACCGGCGCCGATCTCAGCTCGGTACGACTCGTCGTTGGGACGACACACGATGCGGGCGGCTGGCCACACGCTGCGCTCTGGGGAACACCCGCCACGGGCGCTGTTGCGGCGGCGTGCGCTGCTGGTTCGCGTGAGCTGCACGTGTTCGAGCGCCACCTCGTTGAAGTTGTCGATGTAAACGGCACCCCTGTCGCACCAGGTGTCGAGGGAGAGATCCTCGTCACCCCGCTCGGCCGTCGCGGCGCTCCACTTCTGCGGTTCGCTCCCGGCGCCCGAGGATCGCTCTCAAACGCGCCCTGTTCCTGCGGCCGCCCTGGGCCGCTCCTTCGCGTGTCGTAAGGAGGTCGCATGCAGCTCTTGAGCCCTGTCCAGATCGGCTCGATCGAGGTTCGCAACCGCGTCGTTTCAACGGCGCACGGCTCGTTTCTCGAGTACTACCGCCCGGGCATCGACGGTGAGCGGTACGAGGCCTACCAGGAGCGGCGCGCCAAGGGCGGGGCGGGGCTGATCATCCTTCAGCCCGTTCACGTCCATCCATCAAGTCACGCGCTCGGGCACTTTCCGTACGAGCCCGATGACCTCCGCCGCAAGCTCACCTCAATGGCCGACCGCATCCACCGGCACGGCGGCAAGGTCTTTCAACAGCTGATCCACTTCGGCGGTCAGTTCACCTCAAACGGGCGAACTGCGTTCCAGCCCATTTGGGCGTTCGACGACCTCGTCACGGCCGAAGGCGAGGGTGCCCACAAGATGACAGGCGTCGAGATTGAAGAGGTACTCGACGCATTCGCGGCCACCGCGGCGATCGCGATCGAGTCGGGAATCGACGGAGTGGAGCTGCATGGAACGCACGGCTACCTCCTCCAGCAGTCGTTTAGCCCCTGGGGCAACCGGCGCGATGACGAATGGGGCGACCAGTTCGCATTCGGGAAGGCGCTAATCGAGCGTGTCCGTGCGCGCATCGGGCGCGAGCCCGTCGTCGGCCTACGGATCTCAACCGACGACTTCCTCAACCCGGAACGAGGTGGGCTCGGTCAGGCAGGCCTACGGCATGTCGCAAAGACGTTCGTTGGCACGGGTGGGCTCGACTACGTCAATCAATCCGAGGGCTCCCGTACCGGCCATTACGCGCGCACGATCGGCAACTTCCGCCACCGGCTCGGCGAGTTCTTGCCCCTCGCGCACAAGCTGCGTGACGAGATCGAGCAGCAGGTGCCCATCATCGCCGCAAGCCGTGTAAACGATCCCGTCCAGGCCGAGGCCGCGATCGCGAACGGCGACTGCGACCTCGTCGCAATGACACGCGGGCTGATCGCCGACCCTGACCTCGTCGAGAAGACCTCACGCGGCGTGCACATCCGCCACTGCGTGGGTGCGAACCAGGGCTGCGTCGACCGGATGGTCGCTGGCCTGCCGATCACCTGCTTCCACAACCCAGACGTTGGGCGCGAAACGCAGGGAGAGCCGACGCCGACGACCACCCCGAAGCACGTCGTCGTGGTCGGCGGTGGGCCTGCCGGGCTGAAGGCAGCCGAGATCGCTGCGCGACGCGGCCACACCGTGACGCTGTACGAGCGTGAGCAGGAGCTCGGCGGCCGCCTTCGCTGGGTGCGTGGCCTCGGCGATGCAGCCGAGCTCTACCGCTCAATCGAATGGCTTGAAGGTGAACTCGCGTCACTCGGGGTAACGGTCAACGTCGGAGTTGAGGCGGGGGAGCCAGAGCTCGCGTCAGCCGACGTCGTCGTGCTCGCGACCGGGGCGAGGCCCGCGCCCGACCGCCTTGGTGTCGAGAGCGACGGCAGCATCCCCGTGCTCTCAATCGACGAAGCGCTAGCGCAGCCCACCTTCACCGGCGCAGTGCTCTTCGTCGATCTCAAAGCCGACAGCGAAGCAGCCCTCACCGCCGAGCACATCGCGCGAAACGGCGCCAAACTCACAATCGCGACCCCGTACCTGAACGTCGGCCAGAACCTCGGCTTCACGCACCTCGCCGATGTGATCGGACGCTACGTCGAACTCGGCGTTGAGATGGAGTCGAGCACAGCCTTCGCCGGGATCGCTGGCGGCCTCGCCGTGACGCGCAACGTCTACACCAAGGAAGTACGCGAACGACCCTTCACCGCAATCGTCGCCAGCGTCCACGGTCGCAGCGACACCTCGCTGGCAGGGGCGGCCGAGCGATCTGGCGCTCAGCTCATCGTGATCGGTGACGCAAACGCGCCCCGCACAGCCATGCACGCATTCAGAGAAGGCGACGACGCCGGGAGGGCAGCATGAAAAGGGTTGCAGTTATCGGTGCAGGAACCGCTGGGCTCGCCGCAGCATGGGCCGCAGCCAAGGCCGGCGCATCAGTCACCGTGTACGAAAGCCACGAGAAAGTCGGTGGCACCACCGCCCTCTCGGGCGGCGTGTCATGGCTGCCCGCAAACCACCTCTCCGACGACACCATCGAGGCAGGCCTCGAGTACATGCGAAGCCTGGAGCTCGGTGACGTCGACCGCGAACTCGTCGAAGTATTCGTCCGCGACTCAGGACCCGTCGCGAAGCGCCTCGAAGACGAGACCTCACTGCGCTGGGCGGCCCTGCCGTACCCCGACTACCACTCCGAGCATCCAGGAGGCCGACCACAAGGCGGCCGCTCGCTCGAGCCACTCGCATTTGACGCACCCGACGCCGTGCGCTCACTGATCCGCGATGCACCAAACCGCTGGGGCACGATCACCTACGCCGAACTCTGGGCCGGCACCGCCGACCCAGCCGAACTCGCAGCAAGGAAAGAACGGGGCACCTTCACCGCCGGCCAGGCGCTAATCGCCTGCCTCCTCGAAGCCTGCTTCGAACTCGGTGTCGAGGTAAAGACAGGACAGCGCATCACCTCGCTGCCCGAAGCCGACGCCGTGATCATCACCTCAGGCGGCTTCGAACGCGACGAACAGCTCGTGAAGGCATTCCTCCGCGGCCCGATGACCGCACCCACCGGCGTGCCAACCAACCAAGGCGACGGCCTCCGCATCGCCATGGCCGCAGGCGCAGCACTCGGCTCAATGAGCGAAGCGTGGTGGGCCCCAGCAGTCAGCCTCCCCGGCGACCTCATCGACACAAGCCCCATGTACCGCCTCATGCTCGGCGAGCGCGCACGCCCCGGCTGCCTGATCGTCGACCGCACCGGCAACCGCTTCGTCGACGAATCCCAGAACTACAACGACCTCGGCCGCACCATGCAGGACTTCGACGCCGCGAGCTACGCCTTCCGACACGTCCCTGCCTGGCTCATCTTCGACGCGACCTACCGCAACGAATACCGCGTCTTCACCATCACCCCCGACGACCCCGACCCAGCCTGGCTCACCAAAGCCAACACCCTCGGCGAACTCGCCGAGAAACTTGGTATCGACGCAGCCACGCTCGAACAGACTGTCGGCACCTTCAATCGCGGCGCCGACGCAGGCATCGACAACGTCTTCGGCCGCGGCAACTACGCCTACGACCGCTTCGTCGGTGAACTCGGCGCACTTGGCGAAGGCCCCTACTACGCCCTCGAAATCCACCCAGGCTGCCTCGGCACCAAAGGTGGCCCCAAGACCGACGCCGACGGCCGCGTCCTCAGCGCACTCGACGGAACCCCGATCCCCGGCCTCTACGCAGCGGGCAACGCCGCGGCGTCACCTTTTGGGCTCGCATACCCCGGCGCCGGCGGCACCATCGGTCCCGCCCTCGTTTTCGGGATCAGAGCAGGCGAGGCCGCCGCTTCCGATTAGGTGAAAGGGTTAAGTCGGCGGACCGTCCCATACGCGTCGCCCGGCTACCTCTCCGGCCTTGCGAAGGCGCCCAGCCTGCGCGGCGGCCGTCGAGGAACCCGTGCTCGGTCTGGGACGGTCTCCGTCGGCGGATGAAGTCGAGAGCGAGGTCTCCGTGGGCGACGGACGTCAAGAGCAAGGTCTAGAGCAAGGTCTCGGTCTGGGGCGGAGCTGGGTTCGTCGCTAGTCGTCGTCAGAGCGGCGCGAGATGGTCGTCCGCGCGGTGAGCAGTGCGGTCGAGACTGCGAGGATCCCAGCGAGGATCGTGTAGGTGATCGTCGATGAATGCAGCCCATACTGCTTCGCGAAGATGCCGAGCGTGATCGCCGACCCGCCGCCCGCGACATAGACGATCACGAAGTAGGTCGAAAACACTGCGGCCCGCTCCCGAGCAGGAGCGATGTAGGCAACGATCCCCTGGCCGCCGAGGTAGGCGAGACCTTGCCCGAAGCCGCCGATCAGCGCGCCGATCACAAACAGCTCGATACGAGCAGTGAAGAGCGCCGTGATCACGATCACGAGCCCGGCCGGCATGATCAGCAGCCCGAGCACAGTCGCCTTCTTGATCGGCACCGCGTTGAAGCGCATCTGAGCGATCGCTGAGGTGCCAACGAATGACACGACGCTGATCGCGGCGATCGCGAGATTCCGGACGTGCATGAGATGCACGACCATGGTCGGGCCGAGCGCCTGGAACATCGATGCAGTCATGAACGAGCAGAGCACGATCAGCGACGCGAGCGCGAACAGGCCGCGTGAACCCCGCGGCGGCAGGCGCAGCTGCGGCGTGAAGTCGTGTCGGCTCTTCGTCACCATCGTCTCGCGCATCGCAACGACCCCGTACAGCGCGGGGAGGAGCAGCACCAGGCTCACGATGAAGACGAGACGCAGCGGCCACGGGCCGTACTGCACAAAGATGCCGCCGATGATCGGGCCGAGCGCCCAGCCACCAACCGACGTCGCTGACGCGTGCGTCGCCGCACGCCGCGTATCGCCGTTCGGCTCAAGATCAGCGAGCGTGGCCGTCGCAGCACCAGTGAAAAGGCCGACAGCGAAGCCCGAGAGGATCCGCGTCGCGAGGAGCAGCCAGAAGCCGTTCGCGAAGATGTAGCCGACGATCGACAGCATCGCGAGCAAGAGCCCAGGCACGAGCACAGGTCGGCGACCGATCGCATCGGAGATACCCCCGAGAACCGGCACCACGATCATCACACCGAACGTCGTCGCCGAGCCGAGCAGCGTTACGACAGCAGGTGAGAAGTGGAACGTCGCCGCGTACAGCGGATACATCGCGACCGGGACGGTGCCCGTCGCAACGATGAAGAGCATTCCGTAGAAGACAAGCCAGTACGACGTCTTGTCAGAGAGTCCGAATCTGCGGGTCGCGACGGCCGCGCCGTCAACGTCCCCCGCGGTCATGTCGGTTAGCCGACCGTGATCGTCGCGGCGCCCTTGAGGACAACGTCCTCGGCGGAACGCTCAAGCCACACATCAACGTCGGCGACCGTCGCGCCGTTCTCCTCGCGCACATTGCTAATCACTCCACGTGCGGTCAAGCGGTCGCCGCCAAGTACGTTGCCGAGGAACCGCACACGCAGCTTGCGCACGTTCTCGGGGCCACCGGCATACCGCGAAAGCATCGCAACGATGTAGGCCATGTTGTTCGGCCCCTGGTTCACCGGACGATCACCCATGCCGAGGCGCTGCAGCGTCTCAAGGTCGAAATGGATCGGATTCGGATCGTGCAAGAGCGCGGCGACCGTCTTCATCGCTTCAACCGACACCGACTCGATGACGAGTGGTGGGAGTTCGTCGCCGACTGCTGCGCCCATCTCAATCCCTCCGAGGGAAGACAAAAGAGTTCGTGGAGATCCCAGCGATCTCGCCAGCCTCGTTCACGAGCTCAAGCTTGAACGTGAGGATGTCGAACACACCCGACTTCCCCTCCTTACGAACAATGCCCGTGATGCCGCCGCGCACGTCGTAGGTATCACCAACCCGCAGCGGCAAGACCTGCTCGATCTCCGCCTCGCCGAACATCGGGCCGTCAGCTGCGCTCGAACCAACCAGCGCAAAGAGCTCGTCGAGTGTGATGCCGAGGCCGCCCATCGCGCCGTGGTAGATCTCCATCGGATTCGCGGGCCCCGACGAGGTCGGCGTATCGCCAACGGCGTCTGTCATCAGCCAGTGGCGGTATGGCTCGATCGTGTAGCGGCCGCCAGGAAAGCTCGTTCCGATCAGTTTCTCGAGTTCTTCTAGGGCGACGGGCACGGCCGGAGTATCAACCAAACGGTAGATTGGCGCAACCCTGAAGGCAGGACGTCGTTCCAGGGTTGTAGAACAGACCCAAACCTGGCTAAATTCAACCGACCGTTTGCTTGACCTGGGCCCTGTGCCCGATGGCGTGACCGAACACCACACCCCCGCACCCCGTCTCCGCACCCTGCCCGTTTCTGCTCCGGCAGAAGGAGTCAGCGCATGACCCAGTTCGTTCAGTTCCTGGTCATCGGTATCTCGAAAGGCGCGATCTACGGCCTGATCGCACTCGGGTTCGTCCTCGTGTTCAAGGCCACGCGGGTGTTCAACTACGCCCAGGGCCACCTGATGATGGTCGGCGCGTACATGCTGATCACCTTCGGGCCGATCCTGAAGATGAACACGTGGGTCTCGATGGTTGTGGCGCTCGCAAGCGCTGTCGTGATCGGTCTCGCGTTCGAGTTTCTCTTCGTGCGTGCACTACTCGGCCTCGGCTTCCTCGCGATCGTCATGGCGACAATCGGCGCCGCGCTGATCATCGAATCGGTCGTTCAGATGGTCTTCGGCACATATGACCGCGCGTACACGACCCCGATCGCGCAGGGTGTCTACAAGCCATGGGGCGTCAACATCTCGAAGTTCGACCTGCTCACGATCATCGTCGCGCTCGTCGTCATCGGGATCTTCGGAGTCTTCTTCCGCTTCACGAGCATCGGCCTCCAGATGCGCGCCGCCGCCGAAAACAACGAGGCAGCCGCGCTCTCAGGCATCTCGATCAAGCGTGTCTCGATGGTCGCCTGGGGTATCTCGACGATCCTCGCGTTCGTCTGCGGAATCATCCTCGCGAACAAGACGCAGAACGTGAACATCGAGCTCTCGGGCCTCGGCCTCTACGCGTTCCCTGCCGTCGTCATTGGCGGTCTTGAATCGGTGCCCGGCGCGATCGCCGGCGGAATGGTCGTGGGGCTGCTTGAGGCGTTCTCCGGCGGCTACATCAACACCGATGTCTCGCAGGCTGTCGTGTACGGCGGTCTGCTGGTGATGCTCCTGCTCCGCCCGTACGGCCTCTTCGGGCAGAAGGAGATCGTGCGCGTATGAAGTCGCTGCGCTTCGGCTCCTACAGCACCTCTTACCGCCAGGAGATGCGCCTGATTCGCACGAAGGCGATGGCGATCTGGTTCGTGATCATGAGCGCGGCGCTGATCTACCTGCCGTGGGTGATGACGCAGCATCAGATCTTCGGGATGCACCTGACGCGGCACGAGACGCTCAACATGAACATGACGCAGATCAACTTCACGTTGCTCTACGTCGTCGGCGCCCTCGGCCTGAACCTGCTGACGGGGTACACCGGACTCATCTCGATCGGCAACGCAGCGTTCTACGCCATCGGTGCCATGGTCGCCGCCTCGGTCGGCATCAAGTGGATGCACCTCCCGTTCCTCGTTGTCGTGCTCACCGCAGGTCTCGCGGGCGCAATCGTTGGTGCGCTCGTCGGTCTGCCGGCCCTCCGAATTCGGGGCATCTACCTGCTGCTCGGCACTTTGGCGCTCCACTTCATCATGCTCTACTCCTTCCTGAAGTTTCAGGCCGACTACTTCGGGATTGTCGGCGTGATCTTCAACTACCCGAAGGTCTTCGGGTGGCGGTTGAACACCGACATGGATTGGTACTTCTTCCTGCTCGCGTTCGCTGCAATCGCCCTGCTGCTCGTGAAGAACATCCTGCGCACCCGGCACGGGCGCGCATTCATCGCGGTGCGCGACCATCCGATCGCCGCGTCGGCAGCTGGCATCAACGTCTCGCAGGTGCGTGTGCTGAGCTTCTCGATCTCGTCGTTCATCATCTGCGCCTCGGGCGCCACCTACGTCTGGTACCTCGGCGCCGCGACGCAGGACAACTTCCAGCTCTCGCTCGCGATCGCCTTCATCGCGATGATCGTCATCGGCGGTGAGGGGTCGCTCGTCGGCACGGTTCTGGGCGCGATCCTCTGGCAGCTCTTCCCGAACGCGCTCGTCGCCTTCGCAGAGATGTCAGGCGGCGTGTCGCCTGGCGTCGCCGACTACGTCCACACGTGGCAGACCCAGATCACGAAGATCGTCTTCGGTGGCCTGATTCTGCTCGTCCTGATGTTCGCCCCGACGGGCCTTACCGGGCTTTGGCACAAGGTGAAGCAGGCCTTCGTGCGCTGGCCGTACACGACATGAACGCCGAAGCCGCTGGGCCGCTCCTTACGGTCAACAACGTCGAGGTCGTCTATGGCGTTTCGCTCGCGGTTCGCGGCGTTTCGTTCGAAGTTCCCGACCACGGCGTTGTCGCGCTGCTCGGCCCGAACGGCGCCGGCAAGACATCGATCATCCGGGCAGTCTCGGGACTCCTCAGCATGCACAGCGGCTCAATCCGTGAAGGCGACATCCACTTCCTCGGCCAGAGCATCCGCGGCCTTGCTGCAGACCGAATCGTCGCGCGCGGCGTGGGGCAGGTTCCCGAAGGGCGCCTCGTCTTCCGGCAGCTCTCCGTCGAAGAGAACCTCCGGGTCGGCGCGACGCAGCGGGGTACCGGCGGCGTCAACGACGCAATCGATCAGATCTACGACTTCTTCCCTGTCCTGCGCGACCGCCGCCGTCAGAAGGCTGGCTGGCTCTCGGGCGGCGAGCAGCAGATGGTTGCCGTCGGGCGCGCGCTGATGTCGAACCCGAAGCTGCTGCTCCTCGACGAAGTCTCGCTCGGACTCGCGCCGAAGGTCGTCGAAATGATCTTCGAGCGGCTCGGCGATGTCCGCAAGGAGCTCGGCACCGCGATGCTGCTCGTCGAGCAGAACGCCAAGATCGCCCTCGACTTTGCCGACTACGGCTACATCCTCGAAAACGGCAAGGTCGCACTCGAAGGCACCGCCGACGAGCTGAAGAGCAACCCCGCCGTGCAGGAGGCCTACCTCGGTGCGGGCGGCGAGACACACAGCTACGCCAACCAGAAGCACTATCGGAAGAAGCGACGATGGGCGCTGTAGACGCACACGGCACATCGCCGACTGTCGGCCTCGGGCTGAACGTGTCCGGCGTGACGCTGCAGTTCGCAGGGCTGCGGGCCCTCGACGACGTGTCGTTCAGCGTCGCACCAGGTCAGCTGACCGCGCTCATCGGCCCGAACGGTGCCGGGAAGTCGTCGATGGTCAACTGCTGCACCGGCGCCTACCACGCGACCCACGGATCGATCACGATCGGCGACACCGACGTCACCAAGCTTCCGACGCACAAGATCGCGCGTCTCGAGGTGTCGCGCACGTTCCAGAACCTCGCGCTCTTCAAGGGCATGTCGGTGCTCGAAAACCTGATGGTCGGCCGGTATCTCCACGGCAAGACAGGCCTGCTCCGCAGCATGTTCTGGACGCCCGCCGTCGTTCGCGATGAAGAGGCCCAGCGTGAGCGCGTCGAGCAGATCATCGAGCTGCTCCATATCGCCCGCTATCGCAACGCGATCGTCTCCGACCTTCCCTACGGCGTGCAGAAGCGCATCGAGCTTGGTCGCGCGCTCGCACAAGATCCGCGACTGCTCTTCCTCGACGAGCCAATGGCCGGCATGTCGGTCGAAGAGAAGGAAGACATGTCGCGCTTCATCCTCGACGTGCAGGAGACGCTCGGCGTCACGATGCTCCTGATCGAACACGACATGGGCGTCGTCATGGACATCGCAGAGCATGTTGTCGTGCTCGACTTCGGCCGCAAGATCGCCGACGGCACACCTGATGAGGTACAGAAGGATCCCGCCGTGATCGAGGCCTACCTCGGTGTAGGGGCGGCCGAATGAGCGTCGAGACGCTTCCCGGCCTTCTCGAGGCGCAAGCTGCGTCGCGTCCCGATGCGGTGGCGATCCGCGTCAAGCGGCTTGGCCTCTGGCGCGAGTTCACATGGAAGACCTACTCGGATGTCGTGCGCGAAACCGCGCTCGCCCTCGATGCGCGCGGCGTAGGCCCTGGCGATACCGTCGCGATCTATGCCGCGAACGATCCGCGTTGGCTCGTGAGCGACCTGGGAATCCAGACAGCGGGCGCGCTTTCGGTCGGGCTGCAGCCTGTGCAGGACGCCGATGAACTCGCCGCAAACCTCAAGGCTGCAGGTGCCAAGGTGATCATCTGCGGGGATCAGGAGCAGGTCGACAACGTGCTCGCCGTCACCGCTGACCTTCCCCCGTACGAGCATCTGGTTGTGTTCGACATGAAGGGGCTCCACACGGCTGAGTACCGCGACGCGCGCATCACCTCATTTGAAGATTTCCGCGCCTCGGGTCGTGAGGCTCATGTCGCTGACGGCACGCGTCACGCCGCACTTCTCTCCCGGCTGAGTGATACGACAGCTGCGATTGCGAGTTACACATCAGGAACGACCGGTGTGCCGCGCGGGATTCTGCTGAGCCACGCCGCACAGATCGCGGCAGGTCGTGCGCTCGCAACGAAGATCGCATTGAAGCCGACCGACCGGTGTTTCTCACTCTTGCCGCTCGGGCACGCGACAGGCCGCGCGTTCGACGTTGTCGCGCCGCTTGTCGCGGGCGCATCGGTGAACTTCCCGGAATCGACCGAGACGATCGCCCACGACATGGCAGAGATCTCCCCAACGGTGCTCTTCGCCACACCCAAGGTGTACGAGCGGATTCGCTCGATCGTCGAAGTCCGCATCGCCCGCGCCGTGCCGTTCAAGCGGTGGGTCTACGGCTTCGCGATGTCACGGTTGGAATCGTCGCTGGCCGCACGCCGCGCCGGCGGGAGCGGTGGGTTCTCCGCGTTCCTCGGTGGGGTGCTCGCCGGCAAGTCGATTTTGAAGAAGGCCGGCCTCAGCAGCCTGCGGTATGCGGGCGTCGGTGGAGCATCCGTCTCGTCGAACGTCACGTCATGGTTCTGGCAGCTTGGTATCCCGCTGTACGAGCATTACGGCCAGGTTGAGACCGGCGGCGTGCTCTTCGCGCAACGGAATCTCAGCGACAGCGGCACGCTCGGCGCCGCGGTCATCGACGGCATCGAGGTTCGACTCGGTGAGGGTGGCGAACTCTTTGTGCGCAGCCCCGGCCTCCTCGTGGGAGTGTTGGGTACGACCGAGGCGCCGCCGAGCGACGGCTGGTACGCCACAGGAGACGTGGCGGAGTTCGACGCCGACGGCCGTCTCGTCTCCGTTGCGCGCCGCTCGGAAGTGCTGCGGCTCTCGTCGGGGGCAGAGGTGGCGGCGACGGCGGTCGGGTCGGCCCTCCAGCAGTCGCCGTACATCTCGGCAGCAGTCGTTGTCGGTAACGGCCGTGCGGCCCCAGCGGCACTTATCGAGCTTCAGCAGGAGGCCGTCGCCGACTGGGCGAAGGATCACGACATCGCGGTGACGACGTACGCGGCGCTCGCAACAAACGCGCTCGTACGCGATCTGATCGCCGCTGAGGTTGCTGCTGTGAATGCTGGTTTGGCCGAGGGAACGCGCGTCGAAGCGTTTGCGATCGCCCCGAGGCCACTCCACGACGAGCTGACGGCAACGGGCAAAGTACGGCGCGATCTGGTGCTAGAGCGCCACGCCGACGTTGTGTCCGGGCTCTAGAAGCCTCCCGAAATCAGCGTTTCAACCCGGGCGGCGCGCTAACTTCGCGCTGGTGCAGGCGTCTATACCCGTATTGCGGATGTACCCGTCGCGCAGGAGCTTGCTGCGCTGCGGCAAAGTCATGGTTGCAAAACAACCGATTGTTTGATCTGATCCATCCCAAGCAACACCGGCGAGCAATTCACTTCCTGGAGGTCAAGCGGTGCTTAGACGTGTAGGGATCATCCTGTCCGTCGCACTGACTGCGGCCGCGGTGGCTGTTACAGCCGCGCAGTCCCAGTCTCGTGCGTCTGACATCAACATCGGCTGGGACGGCGACCAGAGCGGTCCGACCGTTTCGTCGCAGTCGCCGATCATGCACTCGATCGAGGCGTACTTCAAGATGGTCAACGACGCGGGTGGCGTCAGCGGTCATCACGTCAACCTGCTCGAACGGGATGACGCGTACTCTCCGGCGACGGAGCTTTCGATCGTCAAGTCGCTCATCAGCGACGATCACGTTCCGGTGATCATGGGTCTTGGTCAGTCGTCGGGCTTCGGCTCGGTGCTTCCGGTTCTTACCCAGAACCAGACCATCGGCTTCATGACGCAGGCCACTGTCAAGGCGGCCAGCAACCCGTTCCAGCCCTGGATCTTTGAGGGCAACTGCAACTACTCGGACCAGGGTGACGTCGCCCTCGCGTACGAGATGAAGCACCTCAAGCTCAAGAACCTGAACGGCCTCAAGGTCGGCATCGCGTCGATCGCCGTTGCGTCGGGTACTGAGTGGGATCAGAACATGACGGCTCGTATCACCGCCCTTGGTGGTACGCCGGTTCATGAGACGCTGCCTGCTGTTCTGACCGATGCGTCGGTTCAGGTGCAGGACCTGATCTCGAACAAGGTCGCTTTCGTTCTCGAGCATCACTCGATCTCGGGTGGTATCGCGTTCGTCAAGGCTGCCGACCAGTACAACCTGAACGTTCCGATCGCTACGTCGTTCGGTGCTGCGCAGCCGCTGCTCTTCACGAGCACGCCGTACAACGCCAACAAGAACGTCGTCGTCGTGAACTGCGTCTCGCCGCCGTACCTGGCGACTGACGACACGGGCAAGCTGGCGATGTCGATGGCACAGAAGTACGGCTACAACTCGGCTGAGTACACCCAGAGCAACTGGTCGCTCGGCTGGACTGCTGCACAGACGATCGTGCAGGCGCTCAAGAACGCCAACGGCGATTACTCCGCCACGGCGATCAAGAAGGGCATTGAGGCGATCAAGAACATGGACACGGGTCTCTCCCCGGCCATTTCTTATGCCGTCAACTGCCACATGGGCATCCGTGCTGCGCGCCCGTACACCTACAACTACGGGACGAACCAGCTCGTGCCGATCGGTAGGTACTCCGACTGGCAGAGCTCGATCACGAACGGCTACGCCGGCGCCGGCACCTGTGGTGTCGCCCACGCCAAGAAGTAGCGCTCGAATCGTCTGACTGGTTCGCAAAGCGGCCGACCCCACAAGGGTCGGCCGCTTTCGTTAAGGCGTTGCGAGTGTTGCCAAGAGAGCGCCTCGCCGGGCCGGGCTACCACCCCGGTGTCTACCACCCCGGTGTCAGACACCATTTTCCGTCAAGTGTCTTTTGGATCATCTTCGTAACATCGCGGCGGGAATCTCGCGCCGCGCACGAGGGGGCGAAAGGCCTGCTCACGTCATGAAAGCGGGCCTTCGGGGCGACCACAAGACGTTGCAAACTTGTTCCAGGTTTGCCCTTGACACGAAACGGTGTCTGACACCGGGGGTGGAGCGGTTAGCGGTGCGCCACGCGCGCAAGGAATGCTTCGAGCACCGCAAGGAAGGTCTCGGGATGCTCGAGGTGCACCGAGTGGCCCGCGTTCTCGATCAACGCGAACTCCGCGTTCGGAAGCTCATGCACAAGCCGCTCGCTATAGCGCAGCGGCTGAATGAGGTCGTTATCGCCATGCACAACAAGCGCAGGGCACGTGATTCGGCTAAGCGATCCCGCATCCAACGAAAGGTTCTTGACCCAATCGCGCGCGAGCGCATTGCGAAGCTCCGCCCAGTACTCAGGGTTGTCCTTCGACCCAGCATGCGGCATCTCACGCAGAGAGCGCGGCCACGGGCCCGTCATGATCTCCGTGACGCGCGACGCATCACCCTCCGCCGACGCACCGACCGTCACGATCGCCGTCGCCCAACTCGGGTCGCGCGAGAGGAAGTGGAGGAGCGTGTTACCGCCCGCGCTAAACCCAACGAGCACCGCCCGGCTCAGCCCGAGGGCCCGCAACACGTGCATCAGATCCAGGCCGAAACGCGTCATTCCAATCTCGCCCGTCGGGTCAAGCGTCTCACCGTGGCCCCGCATATCGACAACGACCGTGCGATAGCGATCCGCCAGGTGCTCGGCCGCGAACGCCCAGTCGTACTCGCCCGTTCCCGTGCCGCCATGCAGGAACACCACGGCGGGGCCGCTGCCACGCTCGCGGTAGGCGACGCGCGAATCAGGTGCGGGGACGAGGAATGAGGGCGGAACCAAGTTGACCTTCCACCAAACGGCCGGTAGATTCGCGATTCTAGTGGCCGCTTCCTCCGAGCACGAATCCAAGCTGCTTTCGCTCGAAGAAGCGGCAGAGCTGATCCCCGACGGAGCAACGATCGGGATCGGCGGCCTCTCGATGAACGCGGCACCGATGGCCTTCGTCCGCACGCTTGCGAAGCGTCGCGTCAAGGATCTCACCGTCGTCGCTGTTGTTGCGGGAATGCCGATCGAGTGGCTGGTCGCGGCCGGCTGCGTCCGGCGCGTCGTCTCAGGTCTCGTGTCGCTTGAAGGCTTCGGCCTTGCCCCTCGCTTCCGCGCCGCCGTTCAGGCTGGTCAAGTCGAGATCGAGGAGTACAGCGAGCACACGCTGATCTGCCGTCTTCAGGCAGCTGCCTACAACCTTCCCTTCGTGCCGACCAAAGCTGGTCTCGGCACAGACATGCTTGCGCTGCATCCGACAACCCTCCGCCCGGAGACCGACCCCGCCACCGGCGAGGCGTACGTTGCGTGCACACCGCTGCCGCTCGACTTCGGCATCGTCCACGCAACCGAAGCCGACACACGTGGCAACGTCCGTGTCGATCCGAAGCTCGTGTGGATGGACGCCGAGGTTGTTCGCGCGGCCGCCAAGTCGATCATCACGGTCGAGCGGATCGTCAGCGAGTCGACGTTCATCGCCGAACCTGCCAGAACGACATATCCGCGCTTCATGGTCGACGCTGTCGCCGAAGCCCCCTGGGGCGCCTATCCGACGTCGTGCTTCCCCGAATACGGCTACGACGGTGCGTTCTTCCGCTCGTATGTCGCCGCACACACCGATCCTGAGCAGGCGCAGTGGTTCTGGTCTGAGCGGATCGACGGCCCCGAGTCGCAGGGCGCGTTCCTCGACGCGAACGGTGGCGCGGCCACGCTGATCAACATTCGGAGGAAGAGCTCGTGAGCACGGTCGAGTACACGATCGACGAGCTGATGGTCGCGACGCTCGCTCACGAGTTCACAAACGACACGCGCGCATTCAACGGTGCCGTGTCGTTCGTTCCAGTCTGCGCCTACCTGCTCGCGCGGAAGACCCACGCGCCCGAGCTCGTCTGGGCTGCAAGCTCAATCGCGGTCGATGCGAAGCCGAAGGCGATCCCCGAGTCGACGCTTTCGGATGGTCTCTGGGATGGCGCGACGATGCTCTCGGGCTCGTCGTATGACTTCTGGGCGTACTCGCAGGGCCGGCGGTACAACACGTTCGCGTTCCGCGGAGCGCAGATGGATGCGTACGGCAACGTCAACAACACCGTGATCGGCCCGTACACGGCTCCGAAGGTGCGTCTCCCTGGCGGCGGCGGTATGGCCGACCTTGGCTGCATGCTGCCGCTTATCTACCTCTGGTCGACGACGCACGATCCGCGCACCTTCGTCGAGAAGCTCGACTTTCGTTCGGGCATGGGCTGGGGCGACGGCGGCGACCACCGCGCGCGCCTTGGTCTTCCTGGTGGCCCGCAGTTGTGTGTTACGAACCTCTGTGTGTTCGATTTCGAGCCGGAGTCGCGCCGGATGCGTATCCGCAGCCTGCACCCTGGCGTCACCGCCGATCAGGTGGTCGAGGCGACGGGCTTCGAAGTGATCGTGCCGTCGGGCGAGATTCCGGTGACTGCCGAGCCGACCGCCGAGGAGGTGCGTCTCCTCCGCGAGGAGGTCGACCCGACCGGCGCGCGTCTGCGCGAGTTCCGGTAGGCCGGCCGGCGATGGCCGAGCTCGAGGTCTTTAGCGTCGAGCGCCGCGGCAACGTGGCAATCGTGTGGCTTGACCGTCCCGAGAAGCTCAACGCGATGGCTCCGACGTTCTTTCGTGAGCTGCCGTTGGCGCTCGCCGAGGCGTGCTCGGACCCGGCCTGTGGCGCGATCGTCCTTACGGGTCGCGGCCGCGCGTTCTCGGCCGGTGGCGACATTCAGTCGTTTGCGGAGCTCACGGATCTCACGGCTTACCGGCGGCATCTGAAGCTTGTCTTCGACGCCTTCCATTCGGTCGAAAAGGCCGAGGTGCCGGTGATCGGCGCGATCAACGGCATCGCATACGGCGGCGGCACTGAGCTGACGTTCTCGTGCGACATCGTCCTTGCGTCCGACCAGGCGCGCTTCTCGTTCAAGGAGGCGACGGTCGGCCTGATGCCGGGGTACGGCATCGTGCGTGGGCCTCAGGTGATTGGAGTTGCGTGGACGCGTTGGCTTGCGTTCAGCGCCGATGAGATCGACGCGCACAAGGCGAAGGAGATCGGCCTGGTGCAGGAGGTCTACCCGCACGATGAGTTGCTCGATCAGGCGCTCGCGCTCGCAGGTCGGATAGCTGACCATCCGCCGTTCGCGGTACGCGTCGCAAAGAACTTCATTAACGCTGACAACGCGAGCCGCGGCATGTCCGACACGATCGAGTCGACGGCGCTGCTCTTCACGACCGACGATCACAAGCAGCGCGTTCAAGCCTTCCTCGACCGGCGCAAGGGAGCTTAGTGCGGCTCGGCGTCAGCATCCCCGTCGAGGAGAAGCTGTCAGCGCAGCGTCTCGTCGAGTTGGCGAAGCTCGCCGAACGTGGCGGGTTCGACACCGTCGTTGCAGGCGAGGTGCAGGGCCCTGAGGCGATGGCACTCCTCGGTGCCGTTGCAGTTTCGACTGAGCGCATCACGATCGGCACGGGCGTGGTGGCGATGCAGCCGCGTGGCGCGACGATGACCGGCATGGGCTTTGCGACGCTCGCGTCGCTTGCGCCCGGCCGTGTGTGGGCTGGCATTGGCGTCTCCAGTCCGATGGTCGTCGAGCAGTGGCACGGGCGCGAGTTTGCCGCCCCATTGCAGTACGTGCGCGAGTACGTGCCGCACCTGCGCAAGACGCTTGATGGTGAGCGTCTCGACAGTGGCTTCAAGCTCACGCTCGACAACGAGCACCGTGTCCCGATCGTGCTCGCGGCAATGCGGCCGAAGATGATCGAGCTTGCAGGCGAGGTCGCCGACGGCGTCTTCCTGACCTGGTGCCCGCCCGACGAAGCGGAAGAGCGCGTCGCGCTTGCCCGACGCGGAGCAGAGCGCGCGGGCAAGAACCCCGATGACCTCCTGGTGATCGTCTCGTTCTTCGCGTACGCAGGACCCGAGACCGATGCTGCGCTTGACCGCATGCGACGCTACCTCGTGCAGTACGGCTGCGTTCCAACCCATCGCGACTCGTTCATCGGGACGATGAAGAACCTTGATGCGGTGGGTGAGGCCTGGGCTCGTGGTGACCGCAAGGGTGCGCTTGAGCTCGTCTCCGACGATGAGGTGCGTCACATCACGGTCGTTGGTGGGGCCGAGGATGTCGTGCGTCGTGCGGCCGAGTACCACGCTGCCGGCATCGATTTGCCGATCATGGTTGCCACCGCTGCGCGTCAGGGCGACGAGCTTGGCCCCTTCGCCACGGTCGAGGCAGTCGGCAAGCTTCTTGTCGAAGGAGGACACGCATGAGCGACACCTACGAACGTCTCTTTTCTCCGTTCTCGTTCGCGGGCTTGACCGCGAAGAACCGCATCGTGATGGCGCCGATGGGTACTGGCTTGCCGGAGCACGATGGCACCTCAAACGCGCGGACGCTCGCCTACTACCGTCTGCGTGCCGAGGGTGGGGTGGGGATGATGACCTTGGAGGCCTCGCTTGTCTCGCCCGATGCCTACGGCGTCGGCCCGGAGTTGCGGCTCCACGGCGAACAGTTCCTCCCGGGCCTCACCGAGCTTGCCTCGGCGATCAAGGAGTACGACATCCCGGTTGGCATCCAGCTCTGGCATCCGGGTCGGCAGACGCTGCTCGGTCAGCCGATCGGCCCCTCGGCTGTGCCGCTTTCGAGCCGAACGCCGATGCCGCATGCGATGACTATCGACGAGATTCACGAGATGGTCGATTGGTACGCGCTCTCGGCGGCAATCGCGAAGGAGGCTGGCTTCGACTACGTCGAGGTGCACGGGGCGCACTGCTACCTGCCGTGCGAGTTCATCTCGCCGCTCTCGAATCTCCGCGACGACGAGTACGGCGGCTCGCTCGAAAATCGTGCGCGTTTCCCGATTGAGGTCGTTCGCGCGATCAAGGAGCGCTGCGGCGCCGACTATCCGGTCTCGTATCGCATCAGTGGTGAGGAGGGGGCTGAGGGCGGCTTCACGCTTGAGGATTCGACGCAGGTGTGCAAGTGGCTTGAGGAGGCCGGTGTCGACACGATCAGCGTGTCGGCCGGCAACTGGTACGCGCTCCACTACACGATCGGCCCGATGTTCATGCCGCGCGGCTACCTGCTGCACCTTGCTCGTGCGATCCGCGCCGCTGTCTCGGTGCCGGTGACTGCGGCTGGTCGTCTCGACGATCCGGCGCTTGCCGAGCAGGCACTCGCTGATGGTGACGCCGATCTGATCGCGGTTGGGCGTGGGCTGATCGCCGATCCCGACTGGCCCGTCAAGATTCGCACCGGCCATCGCAGTGACGTGCGCCCGTGTATCTCGTGCAACGCATGTGTCGACCTTGTCGCCCAGGCGCAGGAGGCTCGTTGTGCGGTGAACCCAGAGGTCGGTCGCGAGCTCGGTTGGGAGATCGGTGAGGCGGCGGTGGCGAAGCGCGTGATGGTGGTGGGTGGTGGCCCTGCGGGGATGGAGGCGGCGCGCATCGCTCGCCTGCGCGGGCACGACGTGTCGATCTGGGATCGCGAGCCTGAGCTTGGTGGCAAGCTCGATGTCGCTTCGCGTGCGCCGAGCAAGCACACGGTGCTCGACTTCCGCGACTACCAGGCTCGCAAGCTTGCTGAGCTCGGTGTGCACATCCACACAAGCAGCGTCGTGACGTCGGAATTGGTCGCAGCGGAGAACCCCGATGTGGTTGTTGTCTCGGTCGGTGCCGACCCGCTGATCCCGCCGATTCCGGGTGCCGATGGCCCGAACGTCCTTGACGCGCAGGAGATCCTCCACGGCCGCGTCGCCGTCGCTCCGGGCGAGAAGGTCGTGATCGTGGGTGGCAGCGCGACAGGCTGCGAGACCGCCGAGTGGCTGCTTGGCGCCGGTGCCGAGGTGACGATCGTTGAGATGTTGCCGACCGTTGGCCAGGGCATCGAACTGATTACGCGCAAGCACCTGCTGGCCGAGCTCAAGGAGCAGGGTCTGACGATCATCACGCGGGCGAAGGTGACGATGATCGACGCGAACGAGGTGATCTACGAGAGCGTCGAGACGGGCGCTCAGGCGGCAATCCCCGCTGACCGCGTCGCGATGGCGGTGGGCTGGCGACCGCAGGGCGAGAAGTTTGCTGCCGATCTCGGTTCGCGCACCGTGATCCTCGCCGGTGACGCTGCCAGGCCCGCCGACTTCGTTGCGGCGATCCAGGCTGGCGCAAACGCCGGCCTCGCGATCTAGCCCTCGGCATTCCGGGCCCGTCCCAAAGGTGTAATACAAATCGTGATACACTCGGTGCGTGTCTCGCACTGTGCAAGCGCGCCTTGATGAGACGGCTGAGCGCGATCTCGCGCTTCTACGGGCGGAGGGACGCACCGATTCCGACGCCATCCGTTTGGCCTTGAGCGAGGCGGCTGGTGCTCGCAGGCGGCGCAGTGCCCTACGGCTGGAAGCTCTCGCGCTTGCCGATGATCCCGCAGACCGCGCGGGCATCGACGCGGTACGAAGCGACCTCGACACAATCGCTGCGATCTGGGACGACTAGTTGCGTCGCGGCGAGGTGTATCGCCTTCGGATCCCGCGAGATCCGCGGGGACATGAGCAGCGCGGTGCCAGGTTCGGCATTGTCGTTCAGGCTGAAGAGCTCCTCCCGCTCTCGACCGTCCTCATCTCGCCGACGTCGGCGTCTGCTGCTCCAGCAACCTTCCGCCCGGTGATCGATGTCGATGGTTCGCCAACGCGGGTGCTTGTCGAGCAGACCACGGCCGTATCGCGCGAACGCCTTGGCGATTCGTATGGCGTTCTGTCGGCCAGCGAACTGGCCGAGGTCGACTCGGCGCTCGCAATGCTCTTCGGGCTCTGAGCGAGCCGCTAGACGACAGTGATCGTGTGCGCCAGGTGGCGTTGCGCGCCGAACGCGCGCCCTGTCAAGGCATAGCTCGCCGCGAAGTTCGCGTCGCTCGAGACGAAGGCGAGCGCCTCGTCTGCTGAGCGGAACCAGAGCAGGTCGGCCGCATCGGCCATGGGTGCGCGGCGACTGTCGTGTGCTCCGGGAATCTGGATCAGCTGCTCGTGGCGCAGCGGGTTCGCCGTGGCAACCGCATCGCGGTAGGGGCCGGCGAGCGCTTCCGAGAGCTCGTCGAGCGACGAGTTGCGGTCGATGGCGAAGAACGTGAGCAGCTTCACCGCATTCTCGCCGGGGTCGCCGTCGTCGAGCACGCGGCGAGACGTGAGCATCATCCCAAACCGCGTCTTGTCGATCAGATTCTTCTCGTCGGTTTGTACCGCCTTGGTGTAGTGCTCCGACGCAAACGCGGCGTCCATCGACTCGAGCGACTCGAAGCAGAGTTCCGAGCACGCGTCGAAGCCGGGGTACGGGAGCAGTGGTCGTCCAGCACGGAGAATCGCGTGATTCTGGATGTACGACGTGAGCCCCGCGAGGCCACCGGCGAGCGCGCCGTGCTCCGACGACCAGTGCGCCTGGAACTCCTCGAACGAGAGGTGCGGGGCGCGTGGAGCCATACCGATCCTGACGACCATCGCAGGTGACCATAACGCCTCGCGGCGCATTTTTCTACCAAACGTTCGGCTGGTACGCTTCGGACCCAGCCGGTGTCCAGGCATTACGACGGTGGAGGAGAGCGAATGAGCCTGCGCGATACGACCGACCAATCCCTTGAGGGTTGGCGCGAGGCGTACGCTGCGACGCCCGAGCGGAAGGGCGAGTTGTTCACGACGCTTTCGGGCCTCGAAAGCGAGCCGCTCACGACACCCGAGACGGTCGATATCGACTACGACCGCGACCTTGGTTACCCCGGCCAGTTCCCATTTACGCGAGGCGTGTACCCGTCGATGTACCGCGGCAGGCTCTGGACGATGCGCCAGTTCGCGGGGTTCGGCACTGCCGAGGAGACAAACGAGCGGTTCCGGTACCTCCTTGAGCACGGTCAGACGGGCCTCTCGACCGCCTTCGATATGCCGACGCTGATGGGCTACGACAGCGACCATCCTCGCTCGCTCGGTGAGGTCGGTCGTGAAGGTGTCGCCGTTGACTCGCTTGAGGACATGCAGACGCTCTTCAACGGGATTCCGCTCGGCGAGGTCTCAACGTCGATGACGATCAACTCGCCCGCTGCGATCTTGCTCGCGTTCTATGCGTGCGTCGGCGAGCGCCAGGGCGTTGCGCGCGACAAGCTGCGCGGCACGATCCAGACCGACATCCTCAAGGAGTACATCGCGCAGAAGGAGTTCATCTTCCCGCCCGAGCCGTCGATGCGCCTCGTCACCGACATGGTCGAGTGGTGCGCGAAGGAGATGCCGCTGTGGCACCCGATTTCGATCTCGGGGTACCACATCCGCGAGGCCGGCTCGACAGCGGCCCAGGAGCTCGCCTTCACGCTCGCCGACGGGTTTACCTACGTCGAGTGGGCGCTTGAGCGCGGTCTGGATATCGACGACTTCGCACCGCGCCTGTCGTTCTTCTTCAACGCGCACCTTGACTTCTTTGAGGAGATCGGCAAGTACCGGGCGGCTCGCCGTATCTGGGCGCGCGAATTGCGCGATCGCTACGGTGCGCGCGATCCAAAGTCGCTGCTGATGCGCTTCCACACGCAGACAGCCGGTGTGTCGCTGACGGCACAGCAGCCTGAGGTCAACATCGTCCGAACAGCAATCGAGGCGCTTGCCGCGGTACTTGGTGGCACGCAGTCGCTCCACACAAACAGCTACGACGAGGCTCTCGCCCTGCCGACCGAGGATGCCGTTCGCATCGCGCTGCGCACCCAGCAGGTGATCGCGCACGAGACCGGTGTCGTCAACCAGATCGATCCGCTCGGCGGCTCGTACTACGTCGAGCACATGACCAACGAGATGGAACGGCAGGCATACGCGTACTTCGACCAGATCGAGAAGCTCGGTGGCGTCGTCGAGGCGATCAAGCAGAACTTCTTCCAGCGCGAGATTGCTGACGCAGCGTTCCGTTACCAGGCGGAGGTTGAGCAGCAGCAGCGCATTGTCGTTGGCGTCAACCGCTACCAGCTCGAGGACGACACGGCTCCGGCGATCCTGAAGATCGATCCGGCGCTTGAGGACAAGCAGATCGCCCGGGTGAAGGAGTTGAAGGCGCGTCGCGATAACGCCGCCGTTGAATCGGCGCTCGCGGAGCTCAAGCGCGGCGCCGCCTCTGACACCAATCTGATGCCGCTGATCGTCGATGCAGCCCGAGTAGATGTAACGATGGGCGAAATGTGCGACGCTTTCCGTGAAGTGTGGGGCATTTGGAGGGAGACGCCGACCTTCTAACGGTTGGGGTCTTGGCGAAAGCGAGGGAGCCGCGATGAGCCAGACGTTTGCTGTAGACGAAGTCGACGCGATCGAGACCTTCTTCGAGGAGGGCTGGACAGACGGCCTTCCCGTCGTGCCACCGACGGCCGATCGTGTCGAGGCGATGATCGCCGCTGGCGGTCTGGAGGCCGACGAAGTCCTTGGCACCGTTCCCGCCCTGCGACGCTCGGTGACGGTTGAGCTCGCGGCGGTGAACGCGGTTATGGCCGGGTGTAAACCGGAGTACTTCCCGATCGTGCTTGCCGCGACGGGTGCATTGCTCGATCCCGCTTTCAATGCAAACGCGGTACTTACGAGCACGGGCGGGTCGGCGCTGTGCGTGATCGTCAGCGGCCCGCTCTCACGCGAGATCGGCATGAACAGCCGGTTCGGCGCGCTTGGGTGCGGCAACCGCGCCAATGCGACGATCGGCCGCGCGTTACGTCTGATCTCGATCAACGTTCTCGGTGTCAAGCACGGCAGCCTCGACGCTTCGTCGTTCGGTCATCCTGGCAAGTATTCGCTGTGCTTTGCCGAAGACGATCCGCCAGCGCCTTGGGAGCCGCTCCGCGTCGAACTTGGCTACGAGCGTGAAGACACCACCGTGACGCTCGTCCCGACCGAAGGGCCGCGCCAGGTTGCGAACATGCTCAACGAGGATCCGGAGGGCGTGCTTCGCACCTACGTCTCGTACATGAAGGTCGCCGGCCAGTTCATCACGGGCAAGGGTGGCCAGGCCGTCGTGATCATGGGGCCGGAGCACGCGCTCGCGGTGCGCCAGGCTGGGTGGACGAAGGATCAGATCCGCGAGTTCTTCCTCGCAGAGAGCCGTGTGTTCCCGGAGGAGCTTGAGGCAGCGGGCGTGATCATCGAGCGCGGCAGCCAGCACAAGATGGAGACCGGCGACGATGGCAAGCTCGCCACGTTCGGTTCGGTCGATGACCTTTTCGTCCTGACCGCCGGTGGCGAAGGTGCCGGCTGGTCGTCGTACATCCCAACCTGGGCACCGAAGCTCCATTCGCGTTCGGTGACGCGGCGTGTTCGCGTCGCTGGAGAAGCGTTGCCCGACTGCGGGCCCGATGCCTGCGAAGTTGTCCTGCCCCCGCTTGATTCTGAAAGGAGCGCGTCGTGACTCAGGTAACCCTTTACAAGCCCGTCGTCGAGGAGACGTACGAGCCGATGCACCTTGCCGAGCGGGGCATCCCCACCGGTGGTGCGCGTCTGGCGTTGATCGACAACGGCAAGGCCAATGCGAAGAAGCTGCTGAACCTGATCGCAGAGGAGCTGCGAAGCCGCGTTGAGATCGCTGAGGTTGAGGTCGTCAGCAAGAAGTCGGCCGGTGCTCCGATCGATCCTGACACTGCTTCGGCGGTCGCTGGCCGCTCCGATCTCGTCGTGACGGCGATCGGCGACTGTGGCGCTTGCAGCGCGTGCAGCCTGCACGACGCGCTCCAGTTTGAGCGGATGGGCGTACCGGCAACGGTCGTGATCTCGGATCCGTTCGTCAACCACATCGCGGGCCTCTCGGCGAAGCTCGGCATGCCGGGTTACCCGACGGTTGTTGTTCCTCACCCGGTTTCGTCGAAGGATGAGGCGCATCTGCGGAAGCTCGCAGCGTCGGTTGCCGACACGGTTGCCGCGAACCTGACGGCCGGCGCAGTCGCAGCAGCCGCATAGCCGAGGAGGGCGAAGCGCCCTCCATTGGTTATTGCAACAAACGGTTGGTAGATTTTTCGGTGTGAACTGCCCTACGGAAGGGATTGCATGAGCGCGCGCGAGATCAACAAGGTCGGCGTCGTCGGACTCGGGACGATGGGGGCCGGGATTGCGCAGCTCTGCATCCAGGCCGGCGTTCCGACGGTTGCCTGCGAAAACACCCCGGAGCTCGCCGAACGCGGCCGTGCCGGAATCCAGAAGCAGCTCGACAAGGCCGTCGAGAAGGGGAAGCTCTCGGCCGAGGATCGCGATGCCCAGCTCGCGCTGCTTGAGCCAGCCTCTGACGTTGCTGCCCTTGCAGGCTGCGACCTTGTGATCGAGGCGATCTTCGAGAACCTCGAGGTCAAGCACGATCTCTTCCGCCGGATCGAGGCCGCAGTGGGGCCCGACACCGTGCTCGCGACGAACACCTCTGCGCTCTCGGTTACCGAGATCGCCGCGGCGCTTGCTGATCCGAGCCGAATGGTGGGTATGCACTTCTTCAACCCGGCGCCGGTGCTCCCGCTCGTCGAGATCGTCCGCGCCGACAAGAGCTCAGCTGTCGCGTTCGATACGGCGTACGCCTTCGCCGAGAAGCTCGGTAAGGATCCGATCGCCTGCGGTGACACGCCTGGCTTCGTCGTCAACCGCATCCTGATCCCGGTCTTGAATGACGCGATCAAGGTGCTCGATGAGGGTGTCGCGTCGGCCGAGGACATCGACAAGGGCATGCGTCTCGGCACGAACTGGCCGATCGGCCCGCTCGCCCTGATCGACCTGATCGGCATCGACGTGTACGTGCACGTGTGTGACGCGCTCTGGGAGGCCTTCCGCGAGCCGCGCTTTGCACCGCCCCCGACCCTCGTCCGCATGCTCAAGTCCGGCCGTCTCGGCCGCAAGAGCGGTAGCGGCTTCTTCGAGTACGCGTCATGATCCGCGTCGTCATTGCCAAACCTGGCCTTGATGGGCACGACCGCGGCGCCAAGATCATCGCCCGTGCGCTGCGTGACGCCGGCATGGAAGTGATCTACACCGGCCTGCACCAGACACCTGATCAGATCGTTGAGACGGCGCTGCAGGAGGATGCCGATGCTGTTGGCATCTCGATTCTCTCTGGTGCACACATGACGCTTGTGCCGCGGATCCTCGAAGGATTGAAGGCGCAGGGCCTTGGCGACGTGCTTGTCGTCGTCGGCGGCACGATTCCCGAGGACGATGCAGCGGAGCTGCGCGAGCTTGGTGTCGCTGCGGTGTTCACGCCGGGCGCGCACACGAGCGAGATCGTCGACTTCCTGCGCGAGAACTGCGCGCCGGTCGCATGAGCGTCCTCGTCTCGACAGAGAACGCCATCGCGGTCGTCACGATCGACCGTCAGGAGGCGATGAACGCGCTCGATATCGCCACGGTGCGCGAGCTGCGTGACCGGCTGGCCGACCTTGCCGCCGACGCCGAGGTTCGCTGCGTGATCGTCACAGGCGCTGGTGAGAAGTCATTCATCGGCGGCGCCGACATCAAGTACATGGCGCAGGTCAATTACGACCAGGCCAAGGAATTCGCCGATCTCGGACACGAGGCGGGTCGCCTGCTTGAGACGATGCCGAAGCCCACGATTGCTGCAATCAACGGGTACGCCCTCGGTGGCGGGTGCGAAGTCGCGCTTGCGTGTGACATCCGGTACGCCGCCTCGACTGCGCGTCTTGGGCAGCCCGAGGTCAACTACGGCCTGATCCCCGGGTGGGGTGGCACGCAGCGTCTTGCTCGTGCGACATCGATCGGCTTCGCCAAGGAGCTGATCTTCACCGGGCGGCTCGTTGGCGCCGAGGAGGCGTTCCAGCACGGCCTGGTCGACGGCATTGCCGATCCCGTCATGGACAAGGCGCTCGAGACCGCCAAGCTGATCACGAAGAAGGGGCCGGAGGGTGTTGCGCTCGCGAAGAGCCTTGTCAACCGGGCGCTCCAGGGTGATCACACCGCGAACCTCGCCGACGAAGCAGCTGCCCTCGCGCATGTGCTGCCAAATCCCGAGGCGCGTGAAGGCCTTGCCGCGTTCGTCGAAAAGCGTCCCGCATCGTTCCAGCACCCTGACGCATGAGCTTCGACCTGCTCACCGAGGAACAGCGCGAGATCCGGGAGCTCGTTCGGACGCTCGCGTCGGAGAAGATCGCGCCGCGCGCTGCCGAGATCGATGAGTCGCACGAGTTCCCGTGGGACGTCGTCGATGTCTTCCGCGATCACGACATCTTCGCCCTGCTGTTTGGCGAGAAGTACGGCGGCACCGGTACCGGCACACTCCTTGCGCTCGTGGCGATGGAGGAGGTCTCGAAGGTCTGCGCGACGAGCGGTCTGATTCTCGCGGTGCAGGAGCTCGGTTCGCTTGGCATCAAGCTCGCAGGTAACGAGGAGCAGAAGCAGCGCTACCTGCCGAAGTTCGCAAGCGGCGAGTGGATCGCTGCGTACGCGCTGACCGAGGCCGGGTCGGGCTCCGATTCGGCTGCGATGCGCGCGACCGCGACGCGTGACGGCGACCACTACGTTCTGAACGGTGGCAAGCGTTTCATCACGAACGCCGGCGTCGCGCACGTCTATGTCGTGTTCGCAAAGACCGATGCTGAGGGTGGCCACGGCGGTATCTCGGCATTTGTCGTTGAGGCCGACACACCCGGCTTCGAGGTGACGCGCCTTGAGCCGAAGATGGGCATCTCGGGGTCGACGACGGGCGAGCTGCTCTTCACCGACATGCGTATTCCGGCCGAGAACCTGCTTGGCCAGGAGGGTGAAGGTTTCAAGATCGCGATGCGTATCCTCGACCGTTCGCGCCCCGGTATCGCGGCGCAGGCACTCGGTATTGCGCAGGGCGCAACTGACTACGCGCTTGAGTACGCGAAGACGCGCGAGACGATGGGCAAGCCGATCGCAGCGCATCAGCTGATCGCCGGCAAGCTCGCCGACATGGAGACCGAGTGCGAGGCTGCGAGAGGGCTGCTCTACCGGTTCGGGATGATGGCCGACGCAGGGATCGACGGCCCTGAACTCACGAAGGCCTCCGCAATGGCGAAGCTCAAGTGCGGCGATGTCGCGATGTACACGACCACCGAGGCTGTGCAGATTCTTGGCGGGTACGGCTACATCAAGGAGTACCCCGTCGAGCGGTACATGCGCGACGCGAAGATCACCCAGATCTACGAAGGCACGCAGGAAGTTCAGCGGCTTGTGATTGCGCGCGAGATGGTGCGCGAAGACCGCGCCTTCCTGCTCGCCGGCGTCTAGAACCACATTCACTGAAACCCAAGGGAGGCACGATGGCGGCTTTGACGATGCGAGGTACGAACCAGTGACCCGGGCATCGGACTTTCCGCCTCCGTACTCGCCGAAAGAGGCGATTGGCACGCCGACCGATCCTGAGGACGAGCGGATCGAGGTTGGTGTCGCGATCGTCGGCGGTGGCCCTGCGGGCCTCGCGGCCGCGATTCGGCTTGGGCAGCTGCTTGAGGACGACCCTGACACCGCTGAGCGCCTCGGTGAAGTGCCGATCGCGGTGATCGAGAAGGGGAAGCAGGCCGGTTCACACCTGCTCTCTGGCGCGGTGATGAACCCGCGCGCGATCGCGAAGCTGTTTGAGGGCCGCAAGACCCTCGATGAGATGCCGATCGGCGAGCCGGTGAAGGGCGAGCGCGTCTATGTGCTGTCGAAGAAGGGCTCGATTCCGATCCCGCCTCCGCCGACCATGCGCAACCATGGCAACCGCGTTGTGTCGCTCTCGCAGCTTGGCCGCTGGCTTGCCGAGCAGGCCGAGGAGGGTGGCGCAATGCTGCTGCCCGAAACCTCGGCAACGAAGGTTCTCGTGGCCGACGGCAAGGTCGTTGGTGTGCGCACCGGCGACAAGGGCCGTGGCAAGGAAGGCGAGGAGCTGGGCAACTACGAGCCGGGCGTTGATCTCGTCGCGAAGGTGACGATTCTCGCAGAGGGCGTTCAGGGCTATCTGACCGAAGCCGCTGTCGACCACTTTGATCTCCGAGGTGCCGCCCCGCAGACGTGGGAGCTTGGCGTCAAAGAGGTGTGGCGCGTTCCGGGTGGCATCGACAAGATCGTCCACACGATGGGCTGGCCGCTCCGGCCGGGCGCGAAGTTCCGTGAGTTCGGCGGCTCGTTCATCTACCCGATGGGTGAGGATCTCCTGACGATCGGCATGGTCGTCGGTCTCGACTACCGCGACGCGGCGATCTCCGCACACGATCTGCTGCAGGAGCTGAAGACCCATCCGTTGATCCGCAAGATTCTCGCCGGTGGTGAGCGTCTCGAATGGGGTGCCAAGACGATCTCGAGCGGCGGCTTCTTCGCGCTGCCGAAGTCGATGCATGCGCCTGGCCTGCTGCTCGCGGGCGAGGGGGCAGGCTTCGTGAACGTGCCAACCCTCAAGGGTGTCCACTACGCGATCGAGACGGGCCGCCTCGCAGCCGAGTCGGCCTACGAGGCGCTGCGTCAGGGCGAGGCCCCGCACGCGCTAGCTGCGCTCGCCGGGTACGACGATGCGATTCGCGAGAGCTACGTGTGGAACGACCTCAAGAAGGTGCGCAACATGCGCCAGGTGTTCAGCAAGGGCTTCTACGTTGGCGGTGCACTGGCCTCGCTCGCGCAGGTCACTGGCGGCCGTTTGCCGGGCGGACAGGTTGCAAGCCATCCAGACGCCGAGGCGGAGATCTTCGTCACCGATCGCGCGAAGCACTACCCGGCGCCCGACGGCAAGCTGACCTTCGACAAGCTCTCGTCGGTGTTCGCGTCGGGCAACAAGACGCGTGACGATCAGCCGAATCACATTCGGGTCGAGACGAACGTTCCCGTCGAGATCGCGAAGCTCTGGACGGCGATGTGCCCAGCGCAGGTGTACGAGGTGCTCGAGGCCGACGGCGACAGCACGGTGAGCGTGCAGGTCAACCCGTCGAACTGCGTGCAGTGCGGCGCGATTACGGCCAAGGGCGGCCGCCTGACGCCGCCTGAGGGCGGGTCGGGACCCGAGTACAAGAACGTGTAGCGCGCTCGACTAACGCAGCACAGAGCCGTCGACGTCGTCGAGGCGCGGTATGCCCACCAGGGCGAGCGTCCGATCGATGTCGCGTTTGACGACGTCCAGGTACTGCTCGAGGGCGGCGCGTCCGCCCGCTCCAAGCGCGAAGAACCACGGGCGGCCGGCGAGGCACGCCGTGGCACCCAGAGCGCGGGCCATCACGACATCCTGGCCTCGCCGAACGCCGCCGTCGAGCAGGATCTCGGCCCGGCCGCCGACGGC
>OMIZ01000015.1 GCA_900299235.1 Actinomycetota bacterium | reverse complement strand
CTGTGCCCGTTCCACGGCGAGAAGTCGCCGTCGTTCTCGATCAACCCCGAGCTCGGCCTGTACTACTGCTTCGGCTGCGGCGCGAAGGGCGACATGATCACGTTCGTCCGCGAGACCCAGGGTGTCGACTTCATCGGCGCGATTGAGTGGCTCGCAGACCGCTTCCACATTCCGCTCGAGTACGAGGAGGGGACACCTGGCGAAGATGCGCGACGCAAGCGACGCGCACGCCTGTACGAACTGCTCGATGCTGCTGCAACGTTCTACGAGCGCTACCTGTGGCATTCGCAGGCGGGCTCATACGCACGCGACTACCTCGCGGGCCGTGGGCTTCGCGAGGAGGTCTGCCGTGAGTTCCGCATCGGCCTCTCGCTTGGCGGGAACCAGCTAACAGCGAAGGCTCTCGAGAAAGGCTTCACACGTGAGGAGCTCCAGGCCGCCGGGCTCACCCGCGATCGTGGTGGTGACTACTTCCAGCGCCGGCTGCTCTTCCCACTCGCCGATGCTCGCGGCCGCATCGTGGGCTTCCAGGCACGTCGCCTCTACGACGACGATCCGCTGCCAGCGAAGTACATGAACACTCGCGAATCGGAGCTCTTCAGCAAGAGCGCGGTCGTGTACGGCCTCGACAAGGCACGTGCGGCGATGAGCAAGGAGGATCGCGCGTGCATCGTCGAAGGCAACACCGACGTTCTCGCGCTGCGGCAGGCGGGGTTCCTACCCGTCGTTGCGAGCATGGGAACGGCCCTCACCGAAAACCAGCTGCGCGAGATCGGCCGCATCACGAAGCGCCTCGTGCTCGCATTCGACGGTGATGCTGCGGGCGAATCGGCGACCCTCCGGGGAATGGAGCTTGCGGTTCGCCAGGGCTTCGATGTTCGCGTCGTTCCGCTACCGGCTGGAGTTGACCCAGCTGACGATCCGCAGGGCTTCCAGGACCGTCTGGGCGCTGCGAAGAGCTATCCGGTGCACTGGGTCGAGATGGCGCTACGCGGCGACGAAGATGCGAGCACGAAGTACAAGCGTGTGAAGGAGTTCCTCGACACGATCACGGAGGGGCCCGACCGTCAGGACGCCTGGAAGGTTGCGAACGACCGTCTCGGTATGACCGTGCAGCTCCGGGCGACAGGGGCGGGCACTCGGACGGGCTCGGCGCCCTCTGCCCGGCTTGTCGGTGCTGGAGATCGCCTCGAACGTGACGTGCTCGCAGGCGCGATCGCGCATCCGTCCGTGCGGAAGGTGCTGTCGACGCTCCCGGCCGACCACTTCAAGGATCCCACGCACCGCCGGATCTACGAGCACCTCGTGCTGGGCGGCCCGGTTGATGACGATCTGGTTGGTCTGATGGCTGAGCTCGATGCTCGCGCGACCCAGGCGATGATCGACGAGGCGACGACCGACGAGATGATCGTCGCGATGCGCGAGCGCGAACTACGCGCGGAACTGGCGCATGCCGATCTGCGGCGCGTCAAGGAGATCCAGGACGCGCTGCTTCGCCTACGCGGAACCCCAGCGACCTGACCGCTTAACGAGCGACGCCGCCCATGAGGCGGCGCCGCAGAGCTTGCGAAACGCTCTTGACCTAACCAGCGGCTTTCGCGGCGGCCAGAGCCTGCTTTGCGGCCGCGGTGATCTCGGCGAGCGCGGCCTTGTCGGCGGCAAGCTGCTTCTTGGTTGCTGCCTTGTCGTCGGGCGTACCGGCCTTTTCGGCATGGACGTCTGCCAGGTCGCTCTTCACGGTGCCGCGCGCCGTCTGGATTGCGCCGATCAACGTCGCCTTGTCGGCCTTGAACTTCGCGTACGCGGTCTTCGCGGCGGGCTTACCAGTGGAGGCCTGGATCTTCGCAAGGTCGGCGCTGAGCGTGGTCTGCGCGTTCTTGACCGCGCTCGCAAGCGTTGCGAGGTCACCGTCGAGCACGAGAACCGGGTTGCCGAAGCCGAGTGCTCCGAACGGCGCGACTGCGGCGACCGCGGCAGCCAGTCCGGTGGCAAGGGTCAGCTTGGTACGCATGGGGCATGTCCTCCTACGGGGTTGAGTCGGAAGGGAATCCGAACAGGCGCCCATAAAGTAGACAATTGACTAGTAGCGATGGAGGTGGCTCTGCGCTACCGGGGAAGTCCCTGTGAGCGCGAGCCTGAAGAAGAAAGCTCCCCGGGTTGGACTCGAACCAACAACATTTCGGTTAACAGCCGAACGCTCTGCCAATTGAGCTACCGGGGATCGGCAGCGGCGATTGTAGCGATGGAGCGGCTCAGCCCGTCACATGGACGTACAACTGCGTCTCGTGGAGCGGCGAACCGTCTGCCGCAGACGGTTCGTACACCACGAGTTTGACGTCGCCAGCGGGGAGAGAGAGCTTCTCCGAAAACGAGCCGCGCGTGCCGGTTCCCGCCGATGCGGTGATCGGCTGCTGTGACACACGGTTGCCTCCCGACCAAACCTCAAGCACGAACGACCCTTCAAAGACGTCGGCCGTTCCGCTGAACGTGACCGGGTTCGACACCGTGGAGTCACGCGCGGGGCTCGCGACGAAGATCGCGGCGGTGGGGAGCAGGTCGGCGTAGTCGCTAGGCGGTGCTGCTCCTGAGAGAACATTGCCCGCACCATCTTGAAGTGCGACGAGGCCTGAACCGTCGACGGAGATCGTTACGGCAGTGACTCCCGGTAGGTGCGCCAGTGTTTCGACGATTTGAGCCTGTGCGAGACGGCTAGGCGCCCCGAGTTCGAGCGAGAACGTCGCGTTGGCGGTGCCGTCTGTCACCGTGACAGTCGACAGCTTGGTTCCCGCCGGAATGGCGGAGGTGTCACCGCTCGGCGGGCCGTTCAGGAGCGCCGTGAGGGCCGCCGCGGGTGTCGCTGTCGCCGCGTCCGGGATTGCAACCAGGCCGCCACCGTGGATGAAGTACACCGCTGCTTGGCTGAGCGTGGCGGTCGTCTGTTCGGTCGAGACCCCCGCGGCTGTCGTCGGTGCGGATGTCGTCGCCGTCGTCCCCGGCGCGGTGGCGGTTCCGCCGGTGAGGTTGCATCCGGCGAGCATCCCTGCGACGGCGAGCGCACCAAGACAAAGTACAGCTCGGGAGAGTGTCCGCGGGGAGGTCACGTCTCGAGTCTGCCAGACGCACCCACCGGCGCCGGGTATCCTTGGGGGGTGAGTCCCGTGGCGATCGTCTTGCTCGTCGCGGTTGTCGCGTTGGTGGCAGCTGCTGAATGGCCCGCGTTGGCGCGGCTTTCAGGCGAGCGGCGCCGCGCCCGCGAGCGCGCCCAGCGCAAGAGCACGCTCCGCCTCGTTGCGAGCGACGACACTGACGACTTCGCCCGATCGGTGGAGGCAGACCTCGCGAAACTCCCGACGATCGACGAGCGCGACGTCCGTCGCCCCACGTGAGTGGGCGAAGGCGCTACGCGACCTGAACGGTCGTTGAGAGCGTCGTCGTGTTCGGCAGGATCTTCACGACGTCTTCCATGTTCTTGGTCTCTTGGTAGTCGGAGACGGCGAGCTCGAGAGTGTGGGTGCCTGCTGAGGCCGGGACAGTGATCTGCCCGTTGGCGTAGCTCGCGCTCACCGTCTTTCCGTCGACCTTGCAGGTGATCGATGCGGGATCGATGCCAGAGCCCAGGTCGCTTGCGGTGATGGTGATCGTGCCGGCCGCTCCGGGAATGACCCGGAGCTTCGGTGGGGTGATGTCATTGACCCAGTAGCGGAACGTGAACGGCCCCGGCCGGGTGCCCGCTGGCGTGTCGAAGACGATCTCGTAGGTTCCGGCGAGGGGCAGAACGGCGCCCGAGATCAAGCGGCGGACCCCGTACTCCTTCTTGTACGGGTTCAGCTGGATCGGCAGCGCCGTGTAGCCGGTTAGGTGGTTCTCGTCGCCGTTGTAGACGACGTGTGGCACTGCGTCACCCGACATTACTGCGACCCCGAAGTTGGCGACATGCCCGACCTTGACGCGATAGACGACTTCGGGGCCCGAGAAGACGCCGTCGCTCCCTGTTGGGTAGCGGTACGACTTGATCAGCTTCGCTCCGCCGACGGTTGTCCCCGAGTAGGTGCCGGCGCGCTTCAGTAGAGTCGCCTGCTCGCTTGCAAGCACAGGATGGCTGACCACGACGAGGAACGGGATGTGGCGGGTCGCGGTGCCGTTCGACAGCACGATGAACCCCGCCACGAACCCGGAAGGCGCCGCAGCGGCGACCGCCGCCGTCACCGTGAGCGACCCCGGGACTGTCACGGTCGCTGGCGTTGTGACCGTCGCCCCTGGGAGGGTGTTCTGGCTTTGCACGGTGACGTTCCACGGCCCGCTACCGCCGCCCGCATCGGTGAGCGCGACGGTGGAGGTGCCGCCGTCTTCCGGGAGAGTGAGCGTCGAGGGTGCGGCGAAGACGAGCGGGGCGTTCGCCTTGGGCAGGTCAATCAACCCGCCGCCTTCCCGGAGCACCGAGACTTCGCGCCCATCGGATCCGCGCACTGGATCGCCGGTCAGTACAAGCGCTGACTTCACTTGAGCGAACGTCCAATCGGGGTGCTGCTCGAGGAGCAGGGCGACAGCACCTGCAACGTGCGGCGTCGCCATGCTCGTACCGTCGAGCTCGCCCCACGGGCCTCCCTGGCTTGACGGGAGGGACGAGGTGACGGCAACGCCCGGCGCAGAGACGTCGGGCTTCAGCGTCAGCGAGACGGGGGCGGGGCCGCCAGACGAGAAGTCGGCGATCTCGCCGTCTTCGGTGGTCGCAGCGACGGCGATTGCGCCCGTGGCGTTCGATGGCGAGCCGATCGAGCCATACCCGAACTCGCCGAAGTCGTTACCGGCGGCGACGACAGGGATCACCCCCATACGTGCCGCTGCGTTCAGCGCCGCAACCAGAAGGTCGCGGGTTGGTTCGACCTCCGGCTCGCCGAGTGAGAGATTGACGACGTTCATTCCGTCGGCGACCGCCGCTTCGACCGCTGCTGCGAGCTCCGCGGCGTTTCCATCGAGCCCGAAGTCGGGCGTTGGTACGGCAAGTGCCTTGTAGTTTCCGAGCCACGCGTTCGGAGCAACACCTGATGCGAGGCCCGAGCCGGTCGGGGTGTTGTGGTCACCGGCAGCGATCCCGGCGACGTGCGTCGCGTGGAACGACTGGGTCGGGTCGTAGGGGAGCGTCGCGTTGACGTAGGTCGTGGAAGCTGGCGCGAACGCGCGTTGCACGATCACCTTGGTCGAGGCGAGCGCCGTCTGACCTTTCGGGAAGCCGGCCGGATACGAGAACGCCGTCGGCGAGAAGTACGCGTGGGCAGTGTCGATGCCGTCGTCGACGATGCCGATCTTCATGCCGTTGCCCGCCGTCTGGAGATTCGTTCCCCAGAGCTTGTCGGCGCCGATCACCGTCGGCCCCTGCAGCGCGAGCACACGGGCCTTGGCGGCGCTGATCCGCGACACCCTCACGGCGAGCGCGGGGTACGTGGTGTTCGCGAAGACGTGGGTAACGCCTGGGATCGTGGAGAGTGAGGTAACCGCGCGCGTCGGAACGACCACCGCGATGCCATCAAGTACGACGCGATATCGCCAACGAACCACGGCCGACGGGATCCGCTCCGTGATCGCCGAGATCACCCGGTTTTGGCGTTCGGTGATCGCTGCTGCGTATCGGGCGTGTGACGGAGAGAGTGCCGAGCGACCAAAGCGCGCAAGCGGCGGGGTCTTCAACGCAACGACTACCTCGACGCGTTGCGAAGCCGGTGTCGGGCCAATTTGTCCCGTGGCAAGCCCCGCCCCGGTCAGCCCGACGGCTGCGGCCAGGGCCGCAACAGCAGGGAAGAGACCGGAGCGGGCCAGAGATGCGGATGAGAGGACTTGAACCTCCACGCCCTTACGGGCACACGGACCTGAACCGTGCGCGTCTACCAATTCCGCCACATCCGCGCGGGCACTCAGTGTAGCCACGGAGCGGCAATTCCATGTCGGCGGGTACCATCGTCCGCAATGAGCGTCGATCTCTTGCGCACTCTTCTGACCGAGGAGTTCCCCGACGCGTCCCATGTGGACGTGGTCGACCGCACAGGCGGGGGTGATCACTTCCATGTGGTCGTCGTGTCGCCGACGTTCAACGGGCTGAAGCTGATTCAGCAGCACAGCCTGATCAACAAGGCGCTCGCCGGCCCACTGGCCGACGGCACAATTCATGAATTGCGGATCACGACCAAGGGGACGGCGAGTTGAGCTACAGCGAGAAGATCCAGGAAGTGCTCGATGGCGCGGAGGTCGCGCTCTTCATGAAGGGCACGCCCGAGATGATCATGTGCGGAAACTCTGAGCGCGCGCTGGGTGCGCTGCGTCGGGTGGGTGCGCCAATCACCGCGGTCGACATTCTCGTCGACCCGCAGATCCGCGAAGACCTTTCGGCAATCTCCGGTTGGCCGACGATCCCGCAGGTGTTTGTGCGCGGCGAGCTGATCGGCGGAGCCGACATTGTCGAGGAGCTCGAGCGCTCCGGCGAGCTCGAGCAGACGCTGGTCGAGAAGCTTGGCGAGAACTACTGGGAAGCTCGCGGCGAAAAGACCGTCGCGCTTGCCGGCTAGCTCTTCCGGCCCCTTCCTTCGTCGCTCAGTTAGGTGAGTTCCGCAAGCGCGGCGAGCACTTTCTCGGCGTGCGTGTCGGGCTTGACGCTCTTGAACACCTTCGCGACGTTTCCGTCGGGGCCGATCAGGAACGTGGTGCGCAGAATCCCGAAGTAGGTCTTGCCGTAGTTCTTCTTCTCACCCCAGGCGCCGTAAGCCTCGGCGACCTTGTGCTCGGTGTCGGCGAGCAGGGTGAACGGGATCTCGTACTTCGACTTGAACTTGCCGTGTGAGTCGGCTCCATCCGGCGAGACACCGAAGACGATCGCGCCCGCCTTCTTGAAGTCGGCGTACGCATCGCGAATACCGCAGGCCTGACGGGTACACCCGGGTGTGTCGTCCTTGGGGTAGAAGTAGAGAACAACCGGCTTCCCGCGGAGCGTCGACAGCGTGACCGTCTCGCCTGAATCGGTGTCGAGCGTGAAATCGGGGGCGGGTGTTCCTGCTTCGACCACGGATGGCTCCTCTCGGTAGGGTGGCTTCCGATGCTAGCCGCCCATCACATCGTCGCCGCGTTGCTGATCGTCGTGTGCGCTACGGCGGGTGTTGCCGCTCTCGTGTTCCGTAGGCGAGGCACCGCACCAACATGGCTCGCACAGCTCGTCGCCCTCGCGCAGACGGTCGTGATCGCGCAGGCTGCGCTTGGACTGCTGCTCCTCTCCGGCCACCACCACGCGAAAGACAAGCTTCACTACGCCTACGGAGCGTTCGCGCTGGCCGCGGTGCTCTCGCCGTGGCTGTACGCGCCGCCGCAGCCACGAGCCCGACTTGCCTGGTTCGGCGGCGCCGCCCTCGTCGCGGCAGCGCTCGGTGTGCGAGGCTGGATGACCGCATGAACCGCATTCCACCCATCGTTCGTGGTCTTGGGGTGATCGCTCTGATCGCGATCGTGATCGTCGTTCTGCAAGCGCAGACGGCCCTCGCCACGGCCTCGACGATCCTCCAGTTTGTCTTTCTGATCGCGATGGCGGTCGTTGCCTACATGGTGTGGCGCGACTTCGGGCGTCGCGAGATCTCGACCTGGCCCGACCGGCAGCAGCGGGTGTTCTACTGCGCGATCGCCCTCTTCGTCGCCGACATTGGCTGGTTCTCGCTCGTCTCGTTGCGCGGCCTGAACGCGCTCGTGTTTCTGCTCGTCGCAGTCGGATCGGTGACTGTGGCCGTGCGCACGTGGCGCGACCGTACGCGGTACTAGGCCATTAACGGCGTAGCGCCGGTGACCCGGCGCTACGGAAACGTCGATGTCGAGCGCGTTAGGCGGTGACGTGGGCGTTGACGCCGTCGAGGCGATCAAGTGCTGCCCGAATGTCCATGTGCTGCCCGACGAAGATCGGCGTATCGACCTCGGTGTAGCGCGATGCCTCTGACTCTCGCAGCGTGAGCATGAGGTGCATGAAGTCGGCCGGCTCGTCGCATTCGAACGCCGTCATGAACTCCTGGTCGTCGATGCCGAACGAGTAGGTCGTATGGTTGTGGATCGACGGGTACTCAGCGCCGATACGGATGTGCTCGTCCATCGCACGTTGCCGGTCTGAAGCGGGGAGCGCGTACCACGGTCGCGTCTTGATGAACGGGTACACGACGAGGTACTTCGAACCCTGCGGCGTGATCTTCCGGGCGCGACGGGCGCTCGTGTACTGCGAGGCCTTCGTCGTCGCGAGGTACGAGTAGGGGGTCGACAACCACCCTGCAAGCGGGGTGGCGTTCAATGCCGCTCCAAGCTCACCGAGCAGGTCGTAGCGCGACGTGATCTTCCAGGTGAAGAAGTCGCACTCGGGACGCACGCCGGTGACGGAGTACGTACGAAGGTTGTCGAACTGAGGCGCAAATTCGTCGAGCGTCTCTGCGAACGCGTCCTTAGCGGCTGCGCGCTCCTCGACAGGAAGCCGACGCCACGCCGGATCGACGCGGTAGTAGGTGTAGGCGATGTACTGGCCGCCGCCACCCTGGCCGGAGCCGTTTTCTGAAGCAGGATGGTCGCTCATGCGTGACAGCTTAGCTTTCCCCTTTGCGCCGCCTCGGCAGTAGTTGCCACGGATTTGCGATCCGGTTTTGGCCGGTCATCTGCCCAGTACAGGCCGGTTTGTAGTGCCGCGAGCTGTGTCTCGTCACTTACGTGGAAGAAGAGCAACATCCGAACGAGGGGCTGGCACGCGGCGAGGTGGATCGCGACGTTGTAGTCGTCGCCCTGAGCGCTTGGCGTGACGGCGTGTGTCGTCGGCGGCTCCGTGCCGGCGTACGCGTGCGCCTCATCTGCCGGAACGATCGTGTCCTCGCCAAACTCGCCGTACGCGACCGGTTGCGGCGCGCCGAAGGCTTCGGTGAGCAGCGTTTCGAGCTTGTCGTAGTCGGCAATTCCGAGCGACGTTGTTCGCGGGTGGGCGAGCGCAGGCCCGATGCTCGAGTACTCGGGATACGGATGGATCGAGAAGACATCGAAGGGAGGGCTCTTACGTCCGCTCGCCTGCCATGCGGCACCCAGGTCGGCGATGAACGTCGTCGGCGAATGACTCTTGCGTGAGGCCTCCGGGTCGTCGGCCCCGCGGGCGGTGAGCGAACCGCCGACGACCGTGATACCCGAGTCCCACGACTTGACGGCGTCGTAGCTCTCGGCGAGAAGCTGGAAGTACGCGGTCGCAGCCGCATCGGAACCGTTCGGGCCAAACTGCGGCTGCCAGAACAGCGTGGAGTTCGGTTCGTTCCCAAGCTCGATCGTCCGAAACTCGGGCACCGCCTTCAGCACCGCAACGCTGAAATCGGCAAATTCCTGACGCGTCTGCGGCGAGAGCGGCGCGTCTCGACCGAAGCAGTACACGGCAACGATCGGCTCGATTCCGACGGCCTTCGCGGCACGCGCAGCGTTCTCGAGGCCTGCGAGCACGTCGGGTGTCGGGGCAGTTGCTGGTGGCGTCCACACTGCGCTCAGCACGATGGCGCCGAAGCCAGCGTCCTTGGCGAGCGCCATCTTGCCGGGGGCGTCGCCCCATTTGGCCGCATCCTCGACGGCCCCAACAAGCAGTCGGTGCCCTCCCGAGCCACCGCAGCCGGCGAACACGACGCCGCTCACGCAGGCGATCGCGACGAAAACGGAAGCGCGGCGCATCTCGGCGAAGGTAGCGCGTCTGGCCGCGAGGCGCGATGGCGGACGAAGCCTCTAGTCTGGCCGCATGGCTACCGAGCAGGTCAACCAGCAGCTCAAGCGTCTCCCCGCGGGGCCTGGGGTCTACCTCTTTCGGGGTGGCCTCGACGAAGTGCTGTACGTCGGTAAAGCGAAGTCGCTTCGGTCGCGTGTGCGCCAGTACTTCCAGGCGAGTCGCAGCGATACGCGGCAGGGAATCGACCAGCTCGTCGCGCGGGTCGCGGCGGTTGAGACGATCGTCACTGGCAGCGAGGTCGAGGCGCTGCACCTTGAGCAGAACCTCGTCAAGCGCCATCGGCCGCCGTTCAACGTGCGGTTGCGAGACGACAAGTCGTTCCCGTACATCGCCGTGACGGTTGAGGACGAGTACCCGAGGGTCATTTTCACGCGTGAGCGGCATCGGCGGGGGGTCGT
>OMIZ01000014.1 GCA_900299235.1 Actinomycetota bacterium | reverse complement strand
CGTGCGGCAGGACGTTGCCCGCGGTGTACGGCGTGGCCTCAACCGAACCGGCGATGCCCTCACGCGTGCGTGCGACGCCGTCAGGGCCAACGTAGTCCTGCGCGACCCACCAGATCGCAGGCTCATCGAGCGCGAGCACACCGTCGGCACGCCACTCCTTCAATGCAGCTGCGGCGGCGGCCTCACTCTCCGGCAAGGTCAGGTGCACAACGTTGAACGGACTGCGCGCGAGGTACTCCTGGCGCAGCGGTTCGTCGATGACGTCGTACGGCGGTGCAACGAGCGAGTCAAGGCCGCCCGCCTTGGCGGTGTCGAATCGCAGGGCGCGGAATGGCCTCACAGACGGCACACCCTGAGCGTACCGAGGCGGAGTACCGCGATGACCACGAACCGTCTACCCTGAACGCGATGCGCCGTGTGATCGCCTCCCTCGCCGTCCTGGTCGCAGCGTGTGCGCTCGCGGCAGGCGCGGCGGGCTCCCAAAGGACTGCGCCCGGCAACTGTTACGCGAAGCTTGGCAGCAAGGTCGTCTCGATCGTCTGCCCCGCCAAGATCAAGCTCGCATCGCTCGTGTCGAACGCCCTCGGCTTCTCGCGCACGAACCCCTACCCGCTCGGACAGACCGTGCTGCTCCCAACAGGCACCTGGAAGTTCCAATTCCAGTCGGCGAACACGAATGCGTGGCCTGTGGTCTCTGCGTTCAGCGCAAAGAACACGGCGCCACCCCCGGGGATGGTCGACGTGCTCGTATCGCTCACCGCGACGTACTTCGGGTACGAGGGCGGGGCAGGCGGCTTTGGTGGTGGCTTCACCGACTTCACCAACCTCAAAGCAGTTGGCACAGCCCACAACGTGTCGTACGTGTGGAACAGGCCGGGCTGCGGAGCGGTTCCGAACGACCTTGGCTCTGGCTCCTCACTTACCGCTGGTGCGGTCGTCACGGGCAACCTCTGCTTCCAGGTTCCGGCGGATGATGCCTCGTCGCTCGAGCTGTTCTGGGACGGCGGCGCCACCAAGGGTCCGTTCTTCGCGCTGCACTAGCTCCACCGGGCGCCGCAGTAGACTCGGCCCGTGATCGCTGATCTCGCCGAAGACCGCGTTGTCGAAGGAGTGTTCGCCGTCGCCAGTAAGCGCAAGCTGAAGACGAAGGGCGGGGCACCCTACCTCGCACTTGAACTCGTCGACCCCTCCGGACGCATCGAGGCTCGTGTCTGGAACGACGTCGAGTTGCTTGACGGCCGGTTTGAGGAGGGCGACGCTGTTCGTGTCCTTGGCAAGGTCGAGAAGTTCCGCGACAAACTCCAGCTCGATGTGCGGACACTCGAGGGCGCCGACGTCGATCCGCAGAGCCTCACGCCGGCCGCCCGACGCGACCGTGACGAGCTCGCAGGCTTCCTTGAGTTCCTCGTCGCCGAGGTGCACCACGAAGGACTCGCCTTAACGGTACGCAACGTGCTCGCCGACGCCGACCTCGCCGCCTTCCCTGCAACCGCCGACGGACATCACTCGTACGCAGGCGGGCTGCAAGAGCACACGGTCGGTGTAGCGACGCTCTGCCGGGAGACCTGCCAGCTTCATCCGCGACTTCGTGCCGACCTCGTGCTTGCCGCAGCGCTTCTCCATGACGTCGGCAGAACACGTGAGCTCACCCGCGGACCGTCGTTCACCCAGACAAGCGAGGGGCGCCTCCTCGGACACGTGCATCTGGGGCTGCGTCTTGTTGAGGAGAAGGCAGAAGGGCTGACACCCGCCCAGCTCGCAGAGCTCCTGCACTGCATCGCCGTGCACCATGACGGCCGCGCCGCACGCACCGCCGAAGCTGCGGTGCTCTACCACGCAAACCAGCTCGACGCAGCTGCGGCCACCCGCCCGGTCGAGTGACCGCCCTACTGCTCGCGCTCGGCGCGAGTCTGACCTGGGGCGTCGCTGACTTCGTCGGGCCCTGGCTCGGACGGACGTGGGGAACGCTCCGGATCATGCTCTGGGGCCAGTGCTCAGGTCTCCTCTTCGTCGTGACCGTGGTCGCGATCCACGGTGGCGGCCCGAGGAGCAGTGGGATCGGCTGGGCCGTTCTCGCGGCGCTTTCGGCGACGATCGGACTCGTCGGGTACTACCAGGGCATCGCAACCGGCACGATCTCGGTCGTTGCACCGATCGCCGGAGCATCAGCGATCGTGCCGGTGATCTACGGCATCTCGCGCGGCGACCATCCCTCGATCGCCCAACTTGTAGGGATCGCTGCCGCAATCGTTGGCGTGGCATTCGCATCGATGGAGCACCAGGACGGGAAGCGCGTCGCTGCTGCAGGTGTCGGCCTTGCCGTACTCGCCGCGGTCGGCTTTGGCTTCTACTTCCCGCCCATGCACGCTGCTGGCGCAGCCGACCCATGGTGGGGAGCGCTGCTCTTCCGCTTCGCGTCAGTGGGATTCGTCAGCGTGGCGGTGGCGGCGCGACGGCCGAGCCTGCAACTTCCGCGACGCGTGATCTGGATCGTCGGCGGCGTGGGTGTCGGCGACACGCTGGGCAACATCTTGTTCGCAGCGGCGGCCGGCCGCGGGCTCGTCAGTCTGACAAGCGTGATGGCATCGCTCTACCCAGTGATCACGGTCGCCCTCGCCGCGGTGTTCTTGCACGAGCGCATCTCGCGTCTCCAACAGGGTGGGGTCGTACTGACGCTCGTCGGGATCGGCCTGATCTCGGCGTAACCGCCGCAGCGGGCTACACGTTGAAACGAATGTTCAGCACGTCGCCGTCCTGAACAACGTACGTCTTGCCTTCGAGGCGATGCTGGCCGCGCTTTGCAACCTCGGACGCTGAGCCAGCCTCGACGAGTTCCTGCCAGCCGAACACCTCAGCTCGGATGAACCCACGTGCGATGTCGGTGTGGATCGAGGCGGCCGCATCGAGGGCCGTCTCGCCGCGGCGAAGTGTCCACGCACGCGTGTCCTGCTCCCCAGCGGTGAAGAACGTCACGAGATCGAGCGCGTCACGCAGACGACGGACGACCTCTTCAAGGGCTGAGGCGCCACTCACACGAAACTCTGCTGCCTCCTCGTCGGAGAGCTCGGCAAGCTCCACCTCAAGAGCGAGATCGATCCCCTTCGGGCCGTTCTCAACGGCGATCAGCGGCTTCGTGGTGAGCGGCTCAATATCGGGGGGAAGCTCGCCCGTGTACTCAGAGAGCGGCGTACCCGCCTCAACGAACGCCAGCACCTTCTTCAACTCCTCGACCTCGGCGCGCACCTTCGCATCTCCTGACTTCGCCTGCTTCTCGACGCGCTCAAGCCGACGCTCGACGTGGTCGCGATCCGCGACGAGCAGCTCCAGCTTCAAGTTCTCGAGATCACCCTCAGGGTTGGCGCCGGGCGAGAAGCCGTCGAGCACAACGAGCAGCGCGTCGACCTGGCGGAGATTGCCGAGCAGCGCCGGGCCAGTGCCGGGGACATCCTGCACCCGGATCGTTGCCTGCGTGATCTTGCGGGCCTTGACCACCTCGGCAAGCTGCAGCGTGCGATCGTCGGCGATCTGAGCGACACCAACATTGGTCTTGCCGTACTCACCACCGGCAGCCTTAGTCAGCGCTGTGAAGAGCGTGGTCTTGCCCGAGCCGGGCAGCCCGACGATTCCAACCTCGAGGGCCATATGACCCTAGGAGCCGAAGCCGACGCGGCTCTCGCGAGCGTGGCGCTTGACGAACACGATCTTCTTCGTGGCCATCGTGTAGCTGCCATCTTCGGCTTCGAACGAAAGCGACGTGGTGTCGCCATCGCCAACTGCCGCTGCGAGCTTGTCCGCGACATCGGCCGAAACCGCAATCGCCAGGCCGAAGCCGCCCTCGAACGAGATCTCAAGCCGGACGCGTTCTGACTGATTCTTATTCGCCATCGGACACAAACTCTGCCAGGACGCCGCCCGTCGTGTCGGGGTGGATGAACGCAACCTGCAATCCGAACAGTCCAACACGGGGCTTTTCGTCGATCAACGTCGCTCCAGCAGCCGCAACACGAGCGAGTTCTTCGGCGACATCGTCAACTGCAAACGCAACGTGGTGCATGCCTGGGCCACGCTTGGCGAGGAACTTGCCAACGGGGGTGTCGGGAGCGAGCGGCCGCAGCAACTCGATCCGGCCTGTGCCGACCCGAATCGAAACTGCCTCGACACCCTGGTCTTCGACGGTGGCACGATGCTCAACCTTCGCGCCCAGAAGCGTCTCCCACGTGCGCACGAGGTCGTCGAGTTCGGCGACGGCAACTCCGACGTGATGGATTCCCTTTGCGGCCATGCCGTCGATGCTACCGACGACGGCTCTACCTACCGGTTACGCGGGCGTCGCTTCGAGCGCGAGACACGCCTGAAGTGCTGCCTCCGCGACCTCGAGCTGCTCGCGCGTGGGTTCGGCCGTCGCGAGCCGGTGTTGCAGTTCGTGGCCTGGCCGTGCCAACGCGCGAGCGAGCGGGCGCTGCGGGTTGCGCTGCATCCACGCGAACACCTCGGTCGATAGAGCGATCGCCCCGACCGACGCAGCAGCCCGCGCGGCCGACCGGTACCGCGCAGGAGCGCGTGCCGCGAGCACATTGCCGACGGTGCCTGCGGCGACCATTGGGCCAATCAGGTGCGAGCCACACCGCTCGTGCTCCTTCGCCGCTTCGGCATCGTGCTCGTAGCTACCGATCGCGATGTGCTCGGCCCCGTGATAGCTGGCGAGCGAGCCTTCGCGGAGCGAGGCGATCGCCGGAGCAAGTGCGAGCAGTGACGCGAGCGTCTCGGCAACCCCTGCGTTCACGCGCAATCGACGGACACCACCCGAGAGCGCTGCCGTCAGCGCAATCACTCCAACTGTCCGGCCACTCTCGAACGGCAGCCGCGCCTCGGGCAGAGCGCGCTTGAGACGCGGCAGGAACGCAACCGACTCGAAGAGACGCACCGGCCCGCGCAGGAACGGGCTTGTGATCCCGGGTGCGAGCGTCTCCTTGTGCCCCGATGCGACCTTCACCTCGCCTGCAGGGGTGCGAATCGCGCAGGCCCAAGAGGTCGGACCATGGACGAGGACGCCGTTACCAAGCGCCATCCCGCCAAGCCGAACCTTCGGGCTCATGGGTCGACTGTACTCCTATCGCAGCGCTTCGAGAGCGGCCTGCACGCGACGTGCCGCCTCACCGCGGGGGAGCTCGTGCCCGTCGATCGCGACGATCGGAAGCACCTCGCGGACTGCGCTGCTCGTAAACGCCTCGTCGGCCGCGAGCACGCTTGCGAGCGGGTACTCACCTTCCTGCACGCGATATCCAAGCTCGGTCGCGACGCGCATCACCGCGCTGCGCGTCACTCCTGGCAACACGCCCGTGCTGAGCGAGGGCGTGGAGAGAACATCGCCATTGCGCCACCAGATGTTCGCCATCGTCAGTTCAAGGACGGTGCCGTCGGTGGTGAGGAAGAGCGCGTCGTCGGCACCCTGCCGCTCAGCCTCGGCGACCGCGGCAAGGTTGGCCGCGTAGCTCGTCGCCTTCACGCCCGTGAGCAGACCGGAGGCGATTGAGCGACTCGTGACCACCGTGATGCCGCGCGTGCGCAGCGCGTCAAGCCCCGGCGGCAGGGGCGACACCGTGGCTACGAGTGTCCGACCTGTGTAGAAGAGGCGCACGACTCCTTCGTCAACGGCGGCCGCAGCTGCCGCCACGCGAGCGAGGTCGGCAGCCCCCTCGGGTGCAGGCAGACGAAGTGAGACTGCCGAGCCGACGAGACGGTCGACGTGCCCGTCGAGCAACACTGGGACGCCGCCACGAATCCGCACCGTCTCAAACGCTGCGGCCCCCCGCAGCAACGCCTCGTCGTCTGCGAAGAAGACCGGTTCGTTCGGATCGACCAGGCCGCGACCACCAACCGCTGCTGCAAGCAATGGGCTCACGCTGCTCGCTCCAGTGCCCCGAGTACCGGCCGCGCCTTCACCCATGACTCCTCGATCTCAGCAGCGGGCTGAGAGTCCCACACGATGCCGCCGCCAACCCAGAAGTGGATGCGACCATTCGCAACGGCGAAGGTGCGGATCGTGAGACCGAGCTCGAATTCACCGTTTGGCGCCACCGTGCCGAGCGCACCCATCGAGGCGCCGCGTCCAACCGGCTCCAATCCCGCGATCAGGTCGACCGCTGCGATCTTAGGCGCCCCCGTGACGGAGCCTCCCGGAAACAGTGCTGCGAGCGTCTCCCCGAATGAGACATCAGCGCGCACCGTTCCCTCGACCGTCGACACAAGGTGGGTGACCCCAGCGAGTTCACGTTCCGCCATCAACTCCGGCCAGCGCACCGAGCCAGCTTCGCAGACGCGCGAGAGGTCGTTGCGCTCCAGGTCAACGATCATCGTGTGCTCCGCGGCGTCCTTGACGCCTTCAACGTGCACGCCGGCTGGCCGCGTTCCCTTGATCGGCATCGTCTGCAGCGTGCGCCCAGCACGCCGCAGAAAGAGCTCCGGCGAGGCCGAGACGATCGCCCAGTTGTCTGTGAGAAACGGCCGTGGCACGAGCGGGTTGAGTGGAGCAAGCGCGGCCGCTACCCCAGCGGGATCGCCGGAGAAGTCGGCCGAGAGGTGCTGCACGAGGTTCACTTGGTAGACGTCGCCGCGTGCGATCGCCGCACGCACACGCTCGACAGCCGCGCCATACGCATCGTCCGTCCAGGTTCGCTGCCATTCACCGACCTGGAACGGGCGGACAGGCCGAAGCTCTTCCGTTGCGGGGCGAATCCGACAGGCGAGGAGTGGCAACTCACACGGCTCCGGCGGCGGCTTCAGGTGCGATCGGCGAACCGCCTCGGAGAGGCCGTAGGCGAGGTAGAGGTCAGCGACGACATCCTCGCGACCCCAGAATCCCTGATCGTCGAGGTAGGCGTCGAGCTGGGCGAACGCATGGTGGGGCTCGTGCAGTTCAAGCATCGGGCGGAGCGTACTCCGCGGGGGCCGCCTAGCGGCGTCGGCCGCTGACGAGCAGGTACCGACGCGGGGCGCGGATGCCTTCACCCGAGCGGTACTCCTCGTAGAGCTCGACGAACGCGCGGTGAAACTCCTCGGCGCGGCTCTCGTCGAGGCGGGCGAGCACGCTCTGAATCGGTGGTGACGCCTGCGAGAAGATCGACCAGAGCTCTTCGCCCGACGCAGCATCGATCCACACCGTGCCGTCCTGGTACTCGAGCTCCCAATCCTCGCCGAGCATGTCCTCGACGTGATCCTCGCGGCCCCACTCGTAGGCCTCGCGACCATCGACGGGCTCCTCGGTGAACGTTCGGTAGAGCTCGCCAAGCTTCGGGTTGGGCTTCCAAGCCGTGAACGCGAGGCGGGCGCCGGGGCGGGCGACGCGTGCCAGTTCAAGCGCGACGTTCGCGTGGTCGGGCGCCCAGACGAGGCCGAAGTTCGAGACGAGGACGTCGAACGCGCTGTCGTCGTACGGCAAGTACTCGACGTTGCCCTCGTCGTAGATCACACCGACCCCTGCGTCCTCGGCGTCGAAACGCGCCTTCTCGAGGAGAGGCTCGTCGGAGTCGATGCCGGTCACGTCCGCGCCGAGTTTTGCTGCCTTCAGCGCGAGCGTGCCGCTGCCGGTCGCAAGGTCGAGCACGGCGTCGCCGTCGGACACACCTGCGGCGGCGAGAAGCTCGCCGTCGATCGCTTCAATGAGGCCCGCGAGGCGGTCGGGGCCGCTCATGCCTGCTGTGGCGTCGTCCGTCACGAACCGGAGGATAGCGGTGGATGGGTGATCTCTTCGATGATGCGGCTGGCCGACGCTTGGAGCGCTTAGCGCCACTTGCCGGTCGATTGCGGCCCGAGTCGCTCGACGCCGTTGTTGGCCAGGAGCACGTGATCGGACCGGGAAAGGCGCTGCGGCTTGCGATCGAGAACGACCGTGTGCCGTCGCTGCTCTTCTACGGGCCCCCCGGGTCGGGGAAGACGACGCTCGCACGAATCGTCGCCCGCTCAACCGGGGCGTACTTCGAGGAGCTCTCTGCCGTGTCGGCAACGGTCGGGAACGTGCGCGAAGTCCTGACACGAGCGAAGGATCGCCTGGGCCAGACTGGACAACGCACGATCCTCTTTCTCGACGAGATCCATCGCTTCAACAAGGGCCAGCAGGATGCCCTGCTCCCCGGGGTCGAGGCGGGCCTCGTCACGCTGATCGGGGCAACGACGGAGAACCCGTACTTCGAGCTGAACTCGGCGCTTCTCTCGCGTCTTGCGATCTACGAGCTGCAGCCGCTCTCGGAGGAGCAGGTCGAGGAGGTGGTGCGACGCGGCGCAGCCTCGCTTGGTGTGGAGGCCCCCGGCGAGCTCGTCACGTTCATCGCGGGTCGCTCGGGTGGTGATGCGCGGTCGGCGCTCGGAATCCTGGAGTTCGCGGTCGACACTGCCCGTGCGGAGGGTGTTCCGCCTGAGGTACGCCACGCCGAGGACGCGGCCCGCAAGCGACCGCTCGTCTACGACAAGTCAGGCGACGTACACCACGACATCATCTCGGCCTGGATCAAGTCGACTCGGGCGAGTGACGTGCAGGCGTCGATCTACTACCTGGCGGCGATGCTTGAGGCTGGCGAGGACGCGCGATTTATCGCCCGCCGGATGATCGTGCTCGCCTCCGAGGACATCGGGAACGCCGACCCGCAGGCGCTCCAGGTGGCCGTTGCGGCTGCACAGGCTGTTGAGCATGTCGGGCTCCCCGAGGCGCGGATCAATCTCGCGCAGGCGGCTGTTTACCTCGCGCGTGCCCCGAAGTCGAATGCGTCGTACATGGCGCTCAATCGTGCACAGGAGCTTGTCCGCGAGCGTGGGATCTTGACGCCCCCTGGCGAGCTCCGGTCGGCTGCCTACGCCGGGGCGCGCAAGCTCGGGCGCGGTAACGGCTACCTCTATCCGCACGAGAATCCGGAGGGGTTCGCGTTCGACTGTCTGCCGGAGCCGATCCGCGGAAAGGTCCTCTTCACCCCGTCCGGAAACGGCGTCGAGCAGGCCAAACCGCGCGGCGCCAACTAGCTGCGCATTTCGTCACGGAATTGCGCGCGACCTAGGCCGAACGACCGACGGTATTCGCTGCCGAGACCGGTTCGACTGCGCTGAGCCGCTCTGTATTCGGCAACACATTGCGTTCGGAAATACCCGTGATGCGCCTCCGTCAAGCCACGCCGGTCTACGACTGAGATTGCGCCGCCCCGAGACGCACCCCGCCGCTGCATCCGCAACCGACTAGAGCGCGCGGCTCGCTGCGAGCCGCGCGACCACCCACTGCCCCCTCAGGCCATGTCCTGGGGACAGTCCCCAAATCGCCAAATCGAGGTGCGCCGCCAAACGCACGGTAGATCTGTCGCTAGATCTCCGTCGCAACGCTCGACTGTTCGGAGCGGCGCCGGCCTCCGATTTCGCCACAATCGACGACTGACCGCGATCAGCGGCCAGGGGCGCCCGCCACCGCAGCGTTAACCGTGTGAGCGATGCGGTTGATGTGCTCGTCGATGTCGCATTCGTCCTCGGCGCAAAACACGGAGTACGTGTAGCCGTAGTCGGAAACGGTCGGCTGTTGCGCACGAGCGTACGGGCCTGCGATGCCGACTAGCCAAGTTCCGTCGGGTGCGCCCTCGGGGCGGAACCGAAACACGAAGACATCACCGGGGCCGCCGTCGTTAGGCAGCTGGATCTCCTGAGTATGGACGTGTTCGATGGCCTCGGGTGGTGCACCGAGGTGGTTTGGATCCTGTAGCCAGAGTGCGAGCGCACCCTCAGCAATGGCGGTTTGGGTGCGGTGTTCGGCAGGGATCGCGTCGACGCCGTGGAGCTCCGAGTACGCGGCGATGAGGGGGACGCGGGCGGCCGGGAAGGCGGCCGTGGTGGCGACGACACCGTCGGGCATGTCGGCGCCGGCGCGTTCGAGGCCGATGACGCCCCACACGGCGAGTGCAGGGTCTGGGTTTTTCGCGACCGCGGTGAGGAACTCGCGGGCGTCGTCGGTGGCGAGTGAGGCAAGGAGATCGCTCCACATGCCGAGGCGGCGGCGGGCGTCCTCAAGGAGCGAGGCGTCGAGGTCGCTGCCGAGATCGCTGAGTGCGACGCGTGCGTGTGGGAGGACGATGTCGGTGAGACGATCGGCGTGCGACCAGAGCAGCCCGCGCTTCCCGTAACCGATGAGGGTGAGCGCGGCGTTACGCCGGAAGGGCTCGGCTGCGATCGCATCGCCGAGGGCGCGGATCAGGCGATCGGCTTCTCGAGAGGTGTACTCGAGTGGCCCGAGGATGGGCCACCACGCTTCGGGGAGAGTGTCCCGGTGTTCGAGCAGATCTGCGAGCGCGATCAGCGACTCTTCTGTTGCGGCCTGGGCGAGGACGCGGAGGGCCCACGCGCGGGCAACTTCGAGGAGTGCAGGGTAGGCGGCGGCAAGTTCCGCGACGGGTACTTCACGCGCGTGACGGGCGAGCAGCACCATGAGGACCTCTTCGGCGCGCTGCGGCCCGACTTCGGGGAACGGTGTTGTGACGGCGGCGAGCACCTCGCTGGTGGCGGCGTCGGGCAGGGTGGATGCCGCGGCGATCTGCTCGGCTTCGCGGAGGGCGTTGCCGTAGCGCTCGGGGTCGCCCGAGCGGAAGTCTTCGATGATCTCGCTGAGAGTCATGGTGTGGGTTAGAGGATGCGGGCGCCGAGGGCGCTTGCGGCCAAGTCGACTGCGAGCTTCGCCGTTTCGTTCTCCCGGTCAAGGACGGGGTTCACTTCGACGAGTTCAAGCGAGTCCAGGGTACCGCCCTCCGCAACGATTTCGAGGGCGTGGTGGGCCTCGCGGTAGGTGAGGCCGCCACGGACGGGTGTGCCGACGCCAGGGGCGAACATCGGGTCGACAGCGTCGAGGTCGAGGCTGACGTGCAGGAACCCAACGCCGGAGAGGAAGGCGAGCGCTTCGCGCATCGCGGTTTCAACGCCGAGACGGTCGAGGTCGGTCATCGTGAACACCTTCACGGGAAGGTCGGCGATCAGTGCTCGCTCGCCGGGGTCGAGGGAGCGGATGCCGAAGAGAACGGCCCGTTCGATTGACGGGGTAGGCCAGTCGAGGCTTTCGAACTCCGGGCCGGCCACGCCGAGCGCTGCGGCGAGTGGCATGCCGTGGACGTTGCCGCTCGGGGAGGTTGCGGGTCGGTTGAGGTCGCCATGTGCGTCGATCCACAGCACGCCGCCTGCCCCACGGGCACGCGCCATGCCGCCCAGAGTGCCCATGGCGACGGAGTGATCGCCGCCGAGCACGAGGGGGAGCAGTCCGGCGTTCGCTGCGTCGCTAACGAGGGTGGCAACACGCCCGCAGGTCTCCTTGATCTGGGCGAGGTACCGGGCGTTTGGGCTCCCTGCCTCGGTTGCTTCGGCGACGGCGGCGGTAACGTCGCCCCAGTCGGCGCATTCCAGGCCGAGGCCGTGGACGCGCTCCTTGAGGCCTGCGTACCGGATTGCGGACGGGCCCATGTCGACGCCGCGCCTGCCGGCGCCGAGGTCGAGACCAGCTCCGATGACGGCAACGCCGCGGACGTGTGTGTGTTCGGCCATCGCGGGCAAGGCTACTCCTCCAGGGGCGGCTATCGTGCGGCGGGATGGCGACAACACCCGCCGAGATCATCGAACTGCTTGGGCTTGAGCCGCTCCCGCACGAGGGTGGGATGTTCGCGCAGACGCTCGTCGATGAGCACTGCACCGCGATCTACTACTTCACGGAGCCCGGCCAGTTCTCGGCGCTCCATCGGCTCGACTCGACCGAGGTGTTCCATCACTATGCGGGCGCCCCGGCACGAATGCTGCTGTTGCACCCCGATGGGACGGTCACCGAGCCTGTGCTTGGCAGTGATTTCGCGGCTGGGGAGCGGCCGCAGGTGATCGTGCCCGCAGGTGTGTGGCAGGGAACGTCGTCGCTTGGAGCCTGGACGTTGCTTGGGACGACGATGGCGCCCGGCTTCACGTGGGAGGGGTTTGAGCTGGGAGAGGCCGATGCCCTTGTTGCTCGTTGGCCTGATGCAGAGGCACGTATCCGGGAGCTGACCCGGTCGTGAGCGAACCTGTGACGCGACCTCCTGTCGAGGCGCTGCTCTCACTTGCCGGGGGTGTGGCGGTCGTGACCGGGGCGAGCCAGGGCATCGGTGCAGCGATTACGATGCGCCTCGCGGAGGCGGGTGCCGCTGTCGTGCTTGGCCAGCGTGGCGTGTCGGGCGATGCGGCTCGCGTCGTTGCGGCGATTGAAGGAGCGGGTGGTAGGGCAATCAGCGTCTCCGCCGATCTTGCTGAGGATGGTGCGGCAGAGGCGTTGCTCGCGGCCGCGGAGGTGCACTTTGGGACGCCAACGGTGCTTGTGAATAACGCTGCCGCGCAGCCGGTGAAGGGCTTTCTCGATCTGACGGAGGCCGACTGGGATGCGATGCTCCGCACGAACGTGACGGGCGCCGCGGTGACGATTCGGGCGTTTGCGACCCGTCGGATCGCGGCGGGCGGTGGAGGAGCTGTCGTGAACATCGGTTCAATCGAAGGTCTCCGCCCCGCCCCTGGCCACGCCCATTACGCCGCGTCGAAGGCAGCGCTCGCTCAGCTGACACGCGGGGCGGCACTCGAGCTCGGCCCACACGGCATTCGCGTCAATCTGGTCGCTCCCGGACTCACGTGGTCGCCGTCGCTCGAAGGTGGCTGGCCTGAGGGAGTCGCCCGCTGGCTTGATGCTGTCGCACTCGGCCGTCTCGGGATGCCAACCGACGTCGCTGACGCGGTGCTCTTCCTCGCCTCAGACGCGTCGCGATTTGTCACTGGCGTCGAGCTGCCGGTTGACGGCGGGGTGCTCGCTCGCCCTGCTTTCTAGCGGCTAGACTGCCGAAGCCCTGAAGGCAACTTCGGGGATGGCAAGGCGGGGTAGCTCAGTTGGTAGAGCACACGGCTGAAAACCGTGGTGTCGCCGGTTCAAGTCCGGCCCTCGCCACTTTGATCGTTCGCGCGGCCCCTTACGGGCAGCCGCCAGCCTTGTAGGTGTTGTAGTCCGACGTCGTCATCACCCGCGTCCAGGACGTGCCTGTCCAGAGGCCGTAGACGGTCACCTCGGTCGCTTGATCCTGCGTCGAAGCGGAGCTTGAGAAGATCACGGCCAGCTTTACCTGGTCGACGATCGACGAGCCAAGGAGCGGCAGCTTGGCCGCAGTGCTTAGAACACCTTCTGACTCGACCGCCCGCACCTTGATCTTGATGCCCTGCGCGTTCTTCTTCTCACAGGCGATGAACCGATCGCGCGAGACGACTTTTTTGAACGCCGGGTGGTAGGCGTCCCACTCCGCACCGAAGTTGCCACCGAGCGTTGCCTTCGTGAGCGCGATCGCCCATGGCTCAGGTGTCGGAATCGCGCGTGCCGTTGCGCTCGCCGTGATCGCAAGTGACGCGAGGAGCGCACAACCAAGCAGCTGAAGGCTTCGGGTCACGCGGGCCAGGATAGCCCCGAACGATGAAGATGTGGTTTGGATTTAGCGGGCCGCCACAACAATGGTTTCGCCAGGCTCTACGCCACAGCGCTCCCGTGCGCTGCCGCCGTTGACGGCGAGCGCAAGTGCACCGTAGGAGTCCTCAAGCAGAACGAGCTCACCCGCCGGGACGTCGGCGAACGCCCCGGCAAGCGGCACGACACCACGGAACGTGCCAGCCTCGACCGCGACCTCAGGGGCGTCTATGGAGGCCGCGATGAGGTCGTCCCGTGTCGCGTTCAGGCCGAGGTTGCCGAAGCGATCAATATCGACGACGGCGGCCTCTACGCGGCCGTCACGGCGCGTCACGCGAGGCTCGTTGAGCCGCATGAGCGAGGCGGTCGGCAGCGCGTCGCCAAGCTCGAACACGGGAACGCCCACTGCGAGGTGCGCGGCAACCGGTGAAAAGATGTCGCGCGCATGGAATGTCCGCGAGGTCGGAACGAGGTGGTAGCGGGTACTCGTGAGCTCGACTGCGCCCGTGATGCCAAATCGCTCCGCTGCCGGGATCAGCACGCCATTGTCTGGGCCGACGAGGATGCGGCCGTCGGCCGTTGTGATCGCGATCGCGCGTCGGCTGCTCCCGACGCCTGGGTCGACGACGGCGACGTGGACACCGACGAGCATGAACGGCAACGATCTGGCGAGCACGATCGCCCCCTGTAAGACCGCCTGAGGCCGAACCCCATGGGTGATGTCGATCACCTTCGCCTTCGGGGCGATGCGAGCGATGACACCGTGGCAGACGCCAACGAAGTCGTCCTCAAGTCCGAAGTCAGTGAGCAGTGTGATGGTGTCGAACACGATCAGTGCTCGCTGGCAAAGCGCGCAACGGCAGCGACGAGCCCGTCGAGGTCGTGGCTCGCAGCTTCAACTGCGACCGTGAGCCCTACCGAGCCTGCGACCTTGGTCGTCTCCGGGCCGATCGACACAGCGGGCGCGGTGCCGCCAATCCACGCGTAGGCGCGCGCGGCCGATCCCGACGCCAGCACCACGACATCGCCGTCTGGCGGATCGGGGGTGAGCAGTACGGTGCGGTAGAGCGGTACGTAGTCGGCACCCAACGCATCGATGGGACCGCGGCGCGCGTTCTCGGCAGCGGCAAAGAGCACCTTTCCGGCGGGCTTCGGGAACTCAGCCAGGAGGCCATCTTGCGATGACACGGCCGGAACGAAGTCAGGCTCGATGCCGTGGAGCCGCAGCGCTTCAGCGGTACCTGGGCCAACGGCAGCGACCTTTGGAATGTTCACCGCACGTCGAGCGATCTCATCCGCACCATTGGTGCTCGTCACGATCAGCCATTCGTACCCGGAACAGTCGATCGGCTCATCGGACGTTCGCTCGATCTCGATGAGCGGGCACGGCACGACGTCGAACCCAAGCGCCTCCAACCGCTCGACGAGCGGCCCAGCCTGCGCTCGCGGTCGGGTGACGATCACTCTCACGCCGCGCGGCTCTCCAGGGCAGCAAGAAGCTGCAGACCAAGCGTGGTTGGATCGTCGCCGGTGAGTCGCTCGACCCACGAACCGTCTTCCGCTGCGACGAGACCGGCAAGCACGGTGCCATCGTGGTGTGCTGCGACGGGCGCGAGGCAGCCGCCACCGACCGCAGCGACGCAGCCACGCTCGGCCTCCACCCGCCGCCGCGTCTCGGCGTCGTCTGCGTGGGCAACACTATCTTCCTCACCCACGCGCACCTGGAGGGCGACAACACCCTGCGCCGCTTCGGGAAGCATGATCGCCGGCGGGATCCGGAGTCCGATCTCCGAGCTCAGCCCGAGGCGGTCGAGGCCCGCCGACGAGAGGACGAGTGCGTCGAGGCCTCGCTCCTTCGCCTTGCGCAGGCGTGTGTCGACGTTGCCGCGTAGCGGCTCGACGGAGATCGTGGAGTCGAACGCAAGCAACTGCGCCCGTCGCCGAACCGACGCTGTGCCAATGCGCATGCCCGGAACGATCGCATCGGCACCGATCAGCGCATCACGCGGGTCGTCACGCTCAAGGTACGCACCCACGACCAGTCCCTCCGTGTCGGTCGAAGTCATGTCTTTCGCCGAGTGGACAGCGACGTCGATGCGTCCCTCAAGCAGTGCCTCTTCAATCTCCTTGACGAACACGCCGCGTTCGCCGATCTGCCCGAAGGGGCTCTTGCGGTCGCGATCGCCCGCCGTCGTCATCGGCACGATCGCAATCTGGTGGCCAGCAGCCCGCAGCGCAGTCGCGGCGATCTCCGCCTGAACGAGAGCGAGCCTAGAGCCGCGTGACCCGATGCGAACGAGCACAGCGCACCACCTTTCTCGAGCGAGCAACTGGCTCACACGCGCGGGGGCGCAGCCGAACACGAACGAACGCCGTCGGGGCGACGACGGGAAGTGGGCGAGCTTGCCCGGCCTTAGGTGTCTCTCGGCCTGTCATCGCTTCTCTCCGAGACCAAATAGGCGACGCACGGAGTCTGCAAGGAGCGCGCCCTCGGGCTCGCCGGCGGCGTCCTTCAGGCGAATCGTCGGCAGGTGGAGGAGCTTGTTCAGAAGCTGCCCTGTGGCCCGCTCGACGAGCTCACGTTGCGCGGGATCGAGTGCACCAAGACGTTCCAGTTCCTCCGCGCGCAGACCCTCGGCATGCTCGCGCAGTGCGGTGATCACCGGGACGGCATCGAGCGAGAGTTGCCAGGCACCAAAACGTGCCGCCTCTTCGGCGACGAGCCGCTCGGCCTGCTCAGCCTCGCGACGACGTGACGTGAGAGTCTCGGCGACGACTGCTTCCAGGTCGTCGATGTCGTAGAGAAAGCAGCCGTCGAGCTCCTGCACGCTGGGGTCGACATCTCGTGGCACTGCGATGTCGATCAGGAACAGTGGGTTGCGGCGCTTCGTCGGAATGTCCTGCGCGTCGATCACGTGGTCGGGCGCGCCAGTCGAGGAGAGCACGACGTCAACATCGCCGAGGCGTGAAGCCATTGCGTCGAGTCCGATCGGTGTTGCGCCGAACGTCGCGGCGACACGTTCGGCAGCCTCGAGGCTGCGGTTGGCGACGTAGGCGATCGTCGCGCCTCGCGTTGCGAGGTTCGAGGCGGCAAGCTCACCCATCCGCCCGGCCCCGACGAGCAAGACGCGGCGGCCGGCGAGATCGCCGAAGACCTGTTGTGCGAGCGCCGCAGCAGCCGAGGGGACAGAAGCCGGGCTCTCGCCGATCGCCGTCTCGGTGCGAACGCGCTTGCCGACCTGCAGTGCCTGACGAAAGACCTTGTCGAGTAGCGGACCGGGTGAGGCTGCCTCGTACGCGGCCTTGACCTGCCCGAGGATCTCGCTCTCACCAGGCACAAGCGAGTCGAGACCGGCCGAGACGCGGAAGAGGTGCGCGGCCGCGGCCTCGCCATGCAGGCGGTACGCGACCGAGTGCAGCGAGCTTCCCGCAATCTCCTCGAGTGTCGCGAGGGCCTCCTCGTCGCTATCGCCTGCGAGGTAGAGCTCCGTGCGGTTGCACGTTGAGAGGCACACGGCATCGCCCAGTCGGCGGGCGACGGCAGCAGCGTCGTCAGGCTCAAGCGCGACGCGCTCACGCACTTCGACTGGTGCAACGTGATGCGAGATGCCGACGAGCGTCAGGCTCACGAGACGTGCGTCCCTTCAAGCACCACGCGAACGAGGATCACGAGGGCGAAGCCGACGAGGGCGTACCGGGCAGCGTTACGACCGGTTGGTCGAATCACAAGAAACGACGTGTAGAGCAGCCACGTCAACACCGTCGCGACCATCAGTGCGTCGACGCCACCACCGCGGCTCTGCAGGCGTGCAATGCCGACGATCAGCCCTACCGTCAGAAAGGGAACGGCGATCGCGATCGTCCGGCGAAGCAGTGCGTCAAGCGTGGCGAGAGGTGGCATCCGCAGCCGCAAGATGTCGGCGGCTCGGCGCTTCAGCCGTCGCTCCTCGATCAGGTAGAGCCCGGCCAGCGCAGCCGCAAGCGTGAAACCGGCGAACGCGGCAAGCACGCAACCGACGTGCAGCGTGAGGAAGAGGTTGCCGTAGTGCGACTTCTGGCCGGCGTTCGTCCCGCCACCGACACGCGCAACGAGGAAGAGCACCGCCGCCAGTGGCATCACGGCAAGGCCGAGAAGGCGGTAGCGGGGTCGACACCCCCAGATCAGGTAGGTGCCGACAACAAGCCACACGAAGAGGTTGAGCGAGCCTGCCCATGTCCCCCACGGGAAGCCATCAGCGTGCGCAGCCTGGATGCTGAGCAGCGCAGTCTGGGCAAGCCAGCCGATGCGAACGCCCCACGTTGCAAGACGATCGCCCCGGGGTGAGGCGTAGGCAACTGCCGCCTCGCCATAGCCGACGAGGACGGGCCAGAAGAGCAGCTCAACCATCGGAGCGCTGACGCCCCGCGACCCGCTCGACCAGGTCGGCGACGTCGCGCTGGAGGCGCTGAAGCTTGGCCGCGATGATCCCGACGTAAGCAAGCACCCCGACGAACACGACGAGGTAGGCGGCGGCGGTGTACTTCTCTGCTGGGCTCATACGAGGAGCTCCTTCAGCTCGCGGATCCGGGAATCGAGTCGCTTGCCCGCGAGCTCGAGCTGGTACAGGGTGATGAACAGAACGACCATGGCGACGACGCAGATGCAGAACGTGGCGAACATGGTGCCTGTCATCTGCGCGCCGTTCCGGGTGAACACAACCGGGTGGATGAAGCTGTGCGACAGCCGGATCGCAAGGAACGACACGGGGATCAGGACGACGCCGAAGAGCGCGTACACCGCGCTGAGATTGGCGCGTTGTGGACCCGGGTCGACCGAGTAGCGGAGCATGAAGTACGCGCAGTAGAAGAGGAAGAGGACGAGGAAGAGCACGAGCTGGTCGTCGCTCCACACCCACCACACCCCCCATGAGATCTTCGCCCAGATCGAACCCGTGATCAGGGTGAGCGACCCGAAAATCACGCCCTGGTGGATGGCCACGTAGCTCTCAAGGTCGGCGTCAGGATCGCCCTTCCAGAGGTGGCGTAGCGCCTTCCAGGCACCCCAGCCGAAGCACGCGTACCCCGTCAGGGCGATCGGAACATGGAAGTAGAAGATGCGCTGCGAGAGACCCTGATCGGCGTCGGTCGGCGCCCAGAAGAACACGGCAACGATTGCGATTGCGAGCAGCGCCGTCGCAAGACCAACGAGCGCAGGCAGCCGGGTGGCGAGTTTTTCGCTCATTTCAGGGTCAATCGTAGTCCGGGAGCGGCTTCTCGGCTCAGACTTCCGCCGCGACGAAGTCGAATGCGGCCCAGGAGAGCAGCACGAACACCGCGTCATACAGTGCGAGGAAGAGCAGGAACTTCGGTCCTGCAGTTGCGCTGGCGCCGATTCCACCAACGATCACTGGAATCGAGAGCGGCAGAAAGAGCAGTGGCTGGATCAGCTCACGCGCACGGCCGGCAACGGCCATCGCGCCGGTCAACGTGCCAACCGAGGCGATTCCGATGTCAGCGAGTACGACAGCGGCGACGGTCTTGAGGTTGAGGCCCGAGAAGAACAGCGTGAACGCTGGGAGAGCCACGATCTCAGCCACGCCAAGAAATGCGATCACGGCGAGCGTCTTCGCAAGCCAGATGGCGCTACGGTCGCACGGGGCCATGACGAGAGCGTCCATCAGGCCCTGTTCGCGCTCCGGGACGAATGCGCGTGTCAGGCCAAGCAGCGACGTAAAGACGATCGCGACCCAGAGGAGCCCGAGCGCGGCGACATCGGAGGAGCCACGCGGGATCGCGAAGTGGAAGATCGTGAGCGCCGACAGGACGAAGAGGAGCATCGCGGGAATCGTCTCCTTGGCCCGCAGTTCCAGCAGGATGTCCTTGCGGGTGAGCGCTGCAACGTCGGAGAGGTACCTCACGTGAAGGCCAGCCTCTCGGTCGCAAGCCCTTCGACACGCTCAGGATCGTGTGTCGCGACGACAACGGCGCGGTGCGAGCGGGTCGCGAGCTCCTCGTCGAGGAGCGATGCGCCAGCGGTGTCGAGCGCGTTGAAGGGCTCGTCGAGGATCAGTAGCTTCGGGTCGTGCAGGAGCACGCGGCCGAGGCCGAGCCGCTGTTGCATCCCTCGCGAAAACGTCGCAACCGCCTTGTCGCGCACATCCCACAGCCCGAACCGCTCAAGGAGCGCGCGGATCCGCTGTTCGCGATCGGATACTCGGTAGAGCCGCGCAAATAGCGTCAGGTTCTCAAGCGGTGTGAGCTGCTTGTAGACGAGCGGATCATGCCCGAGGTAGCCGATCTCTCCGCGCATCGGGAGCTCCAGCTCGCCGCTCGTTGGCGCCGCGAGACCGGCAAGCACCCGCAGGAGCGTCGTCTTCCCGGAGCCGTTCGGGCCGGTGACGAGGAGGAACCCGCCGGCCGCGAGGTCGACGTCGACCTTGTCGAAGATTCGACGCGTGTCGTAGCGCTTCGAGAGGTTGCGGGCCTTGACCATGGCCGCGAACGGTACCGCCGCGACGCTGTCCGCTACGCGACGTCGGCGAGAACGAACGCGAAGAACGCGACGCTGATGACGCCGTTCATCGTGAAGAACGCCGCGTCGAGCCGCTTCAGGTCACCCGGCCGAACGAGCGAGTGCTCGTATGCCAGAAGAGCTGCGACAGCCACAACCCCGAGCCAGTAGGCGATGCCCACCGACAGGCCGAGGCCCGCGAGCACGAGCAGGAAAACAGTGGCGAGATGCATCAGACGCGCCCCCCAGAATGCGCCTCGCTCACCAAACCGCACCGCCCAGGAGTGCAGGCCCTGCTCGCGATCGATCTCGACATCAAACAACGCGTAGAAGAGGTCGAAACCCGAAACCCAGAGGGCGACTGCGCCGCCGAGTGCCCATGCCTGCCACGGGAGTGTTCCCTTCACGGCCACCCAGCCACCAACGGGCGCAAGGCCGTCAACCGCCCCGAGCCAGAGGTGGCAGAGCCACGTGAACCGCTTGAGGTACGGGTATACGACGAACGCGACAACCGGAATCGGCCAGAGCCAGCGCACCAGGGGGTCGAGCTGCCACGCTGCAACGAGGAAGATCACGAGCGACGCGATGCAGAACAGCGTGACTGCGACAGGGCTCAGCAGTCCCGACGGAATCTCCCGTCCGGCCGTGCGAGGGTTCCGTGCGTCGATGCCCGCATCGATCAGCCGGTTGAGCGCCATGGCGAGCGATCGTGCCCCAGCCATCGCAACGGTGACCCACACGAGGTCGTGCGCCGACGGAATGCCGTCAACCGCGAGAAACGCGCCGACGTAGGCAAACGGCAGCGCAAAGATCGTGTGCTCAATCTTGATGAGCTTTGCGAAGAGCGCGGCGAGGCGAGCCGGGGTGTGGCGTCCCCCGGAGCCGGTGGTCACTGTCGATCCCACCTCAGGTGTTGACGTGGTCGGTCGCGGTCTTCTGGTCGGCGAGAAGCCGCAGGGCATGTGGAAGCGCAGGCCGGAGTACGGCGTACCCGTCACGACAGGCCCCTGGGGAGCCGGCGAGATTCACGACGAGCGTGGAGCCGACAACACCGGCGACACCGCGAGAGAGTAGGCCGTGCGGCGTCTTCGCGATCGAATCGGCACGGATCGCCTCGGCAATACCGGGTGCAACTCGCGTGAGCACGGCTGCGGTCGCCTCAGGCGTGACGTCTCGGGCCGCAAGACCGGTGCCGCCCGTCGTCAGCACGCAGTCGGTCTCGACCGCGAGCGCAGTGATCACCGCCGAGATCTGCTCGCGCTCATCCGGGACGAGCCGTCGAACAACCTCGTAGCCATCCTCCCGCAGGAGCTCTTCGAGCACGGCACCGCTGCCGTCCTCGGCAACTCCTTGCGACACGCGATCGGAGACCGTGACGACGCCGACCTTCACACGACCTCGCGCTTGGTCTTCTCGACGAGCGTGATCTCGGTGATCACCATGCCCTTGTCGATCGCCTTGGCCATGTCGTAGACGGTGAGTGCGGCAACGCTCGCTGCCGTCAGAGCCTCCATCTCGACACCGGTCTGCGCGGTCGTCTCGGCGACCGCAACGATGTCGACACGGCCGTCACCGACGGTGAGCTCGACGTTCGCGTGTGAGAGCGGAAGCGGATGGCAAAGCGGAATCAGGTCGCTCGTGCGCTTCGCGGCCATGATCCCCGCGAGCTGCGCCGTCGTGAGGGCATCACCCTTCGGCAGGTCGTGGATCCGGCGGGCTGTTTCGGCAGCCATGAGCACAGCACCGCGAGCAATGGCCCGGCGATGCGACAACGGCTTTGCGCCGACATCAACCATCCGGACCGCGCCGGAGGCCTCGTCGACATGCGAGAGATCGGTCATTCCACGATCGTAGAGGCTCGGAGGTCTCTCAGTCGAGAGGCACGCTGAAACAGCGTTGTTGTCTGTATTGGCAACAGTTCTATTGCTGCTCGTAGGATCGCGACCCGAGCTGGACTCGAAGCTCGAGTCGTCGGCTACCGCGAGCGATCGAGAACCGCGCGTATTCCCCGGGTCGGAGATCTTCCGCAACGATGCGCGCAAGGTCGTTTGCGTCGGTGACCGGAATGCCGTCGACCGCGGTAACGGCGTCGCCCCCCACGGTGATCTGTTGGTCGAGAAACGTCACGTTCCGATGCCCCGGTCGAATTCCCGCTGATGACGCCGGGCCGCCGAGGGCGATTCCGTCGACCAGCGCACCATGCTGCGCCGCGTAGCCAAACCGCTTCGCGATCGCGGGAGTCAGATCCTCGGCGCTAATCCCGGCCCAGGCGTAGAGCACATGCCCGGTCGAGAGCAGCTGGTTGAGCGAGTGCTGCGCCACGTGGATCGGCACCGCATACCCCACCCCGTCGAAGCCACCGTTCGGCCCGACCTGGGTCTGAGCTGCGATCCCGATCGCTTCGCCTCGCCCGTTCAGGATCGGCCCACCCGAGTTGCCGTGCGCGATCGGCGCATCGATCTGAATCGTGTCGAGCAGATCTGACGACGTGATCAGCGAGGGGATCACGCGTTGCAGCGCCGAGATCACCCCAACCGTGAGCGCGTTCGGGTCACCAAGCGGACTCCCGAGAGCGGCCACGGGCTCGCCGACGGCGAGGCGCCGTGAGTCACCAAGCGGGATCGGCCTCAGATCATGCGACTTCGGGTTGATAGTCAGCACCCCAACGTCATCGACAAGATCCCAGCCGACGATCTTTGCGTGCACCCGGTCACCATCGGGGAACGTCACGTAGACCGCCTTTGCGGCAACCGCTCCGTGCTGATCCTGCTGGGTGATCACATGAGCGGCGGTGAGAACGGCTCCACCGAGAGAGACCACGAAGCCCGAGCCGATTTCGGTCGCGATCCCAGTGGACTGAGGCCCGTCGAACTCCGATGAGATCGTGACGACGCCAGGGGACCGCTGGCTGTAGATCCGCGAGGGACGAAACGCGCCGGAGAGCACCGGCTTTGACACGACGAGCTGACGCAGCCCTTCCGACGCGAGCGTGTCGCGCGCCAGGACCGTGCGGGAACGGGCGAGCCACCCCGTCGTATCCGCCACAACGAGCGCAACCGCACCGCCTGCCGCCGCCGCAACGACCACAGCCACCCCGAGACGCCATCCCCTCAAACTGGCAGCACGATATCCGCCACGACGGCTGATTTCACGTGCAAACGGAATTCGCTACCGCGACAGCGTTCGATCGGCACTAGCGCTCACGGGCAGGAGGAGACGAAATGCGGTTCTACCTCGGCTCGACTGCAGGTCGATGCGACCGCCCATCAGCTCGGCGAGTTCGCGCGCGATCGCCAGCCCGAGGCCAGATCCCGACGCGACTGTCCCTTCGAGGCGGTAGAACCGATCGAACACCTGGCCGGCGGCATCGGCGGGGATGCCAGGACCGTTGTCCGCGACGACGAGCGCTCCACCACCCGGCAGCACCTCCCAGCTAATGGTGACGCTCGTACCGGCAGGCGTGTGAACGATCGCGTTGTCGATCAGGATGCGCCCAATCTGCAGTACGCGCAGCTCATCGCCGCGTACGAGTGCCGAACCCGTGCCGTCAGTCGCCAGTGGATGGCCCGAAGCGCCAGCGCGGGCCGCGAACTCAGCTTCAAGGACGGCGGCGATGCGGGCGAGGTCGAGTTCGTCGTCCTCGACGATCATTCGACCCGCATCAAGTCGACCGAGATCCAGGAGGTCGGTCGCGAGCTTGCCAAGACGCCGCACCTGCTCGCGAATATCGCCCAAGAACTCTTCGCGCGTCGCCGAATCGAGCTCTTCGCTCTCGATCAACTCAAGAAATGCGCCAATCGAAAAGATCGGGGTGCGAAGCTCGTGAGAGGCGTTTGCGATGAACTCGCTGCGCGCACGATCGAGCGATGCCAACCGCAGACGCATGCGATCGAACGCGCGAGCGAGCTGTCCGAGCTCGTCATCGCCGTTGTCGACCACCGGCTCATCAAACCGGCCGTCTGCAATACGTTCGGCCGCGAGCTCAAGGCGACTGATGCGCCGCGTGAAGAGCCGCGCGAGCAGGTACCCGACGAACATCGCAAAGACGAGCGCGATCGAGCCGGCAAGCAGCACTCGGGCCCGCACGACCGCCACGGTCTGCGCATCGGTGTGCAACGGCGTCGCAAGCAGCAACGCCCGTCGACGGGCGGGGAAGGGGTAGGCGACCTCGGCATATCGCGTCGCATTCCGTGTCACGGTGCCGCGTTGCCGCCGCTTCGTCGCGATCGCACGCAGCGCAACGGGGTCATTTGCCATGTCAGCCATCACGCGCGGTGTCGAATCGGCGATGGCAATCGCGCTGAGCGGCAGTCGCGTCGTCTTGAACACGACAACGCGCGCATCAGCGGTTGGTGCCGCAACGTCGTCAACCCATTGCTGGGTCAGAAAAAAGGCCTGCGGACGCTGCAAGACAAGGTCGCCGAGGGCGCTTTGCAGGGTCGAAATGCGAGCATTGAGCAGCGACCGCTCGTACGCCGGCACAACGATGATGTACACGGTTGCGAGAACACAGGCCACGATCGCGAAGAGTGCGAGCGCCAGCCGTGCACCGACAGAACGGAGTCGGATCACGGGTCGCGGAAGCGGTAGCCGACACTGCGCACCGTGAGAATGTATTCCGGGGCATGCGGTGCCTGCTCAAGCTTCTCGCGCAGGTGACGAACGTGCACGTCGATCGTCCTCGGGTCGCGGTATTCGGAGCTTCCCCACAGGGACTCGAGCAGCATCTGGCGCGACGTCACTCGGCCCGGATGCGACGCGAGGTAGCGAAGGATCTCGAACTCGATGTAGGTCAGGCTCACACTCTCGTCGCGCATCGTCACGGTCCGACGTGCCGAATCGAGGACGAGCTCGCCGATCTCGATGCGGTCCTCAACGTCAGGCGCTCGCGTGCCCCGCGACCGTCGAAGCAGCGCTCGAACACGCGAGCGAAACTCCCGGATCGAAAACGGCTTCGTGATGTAGTCATCGGCGCCAAGCTCAAGCCCGACGACCTTGTCGAGCTCGTCATCGCGGGCCGTGAGCATGATGATCGGTACTTCGCTCTCCGCACGGAGGCGACGGCACACCTCAAGACCGTCGAGCTTCGGCAGCATCAGATCCAGCACGACGAGATCGATGCCGCCCGCGCCAAAGCGTGCGAGGGCGTCTTCCCCGTCGACGGCCTGCACGACGTTGTAGCCATCACGCTCAAGCGGGAACGTCAGCACCTTGCGGACGCTCTCTTCGTCGTCAACGAGCAGGATGGTTGATGACTCGGCCATGATTCGCGGTTGCCTGCCGTGTCGGTTCCTATCCTAGCGGCGCCGGTACCCCCGAAGGGGTGGGCATTCTGGCCGCCGCACTCCTACACTTCGGCGGCGATGGCGCCCACTCAGCCCCAGGTCAGGCGGCGCCGTCGTGCGCGCCGCGGCACGACAGCTCGGCCGGTCAACACGCGCCTCTACCGGGCGGCCTTCCTGATCGCCGTCTTTCCGCTTCTCCTGGCTGCATTCACGCTGACACGGCCCACGGGGCTGGCAGCGCCACAGCTTCCACCCTCATTCGATAGCGAAGACGCCGTCGCCCTCACGCGGCAGCTGGTCGCGGAGTACCCAAACCGGACTCCCGGATCGACGGGTGCGGTGGGTGCGGCAGGGTGGTTTGCCGATCAATTGCGGCCGTACGGCCTCGAGAGCCAGACCGACATCTGGACGCAGAATGTCCTCGGGCTCGGGCGCGTAACGCTTCGCAATCTCACGGCCGTCGTACCGGGGCAGTCACCGCTCGCGATCGTGATCATGGCCCATCGCGACGACACGGGCGCAGGTCCCGGCGCCAACGACAACGCGAGTGGCACCGCAGCGCTCATCGAACTCGCACGCGAGTATGCACAGCCTGCTTCTGACGCCACGCAGCCCGTTCAAGCGGCGCACACGCTTGTTTTTCTGTCGACAGACGGCGGCGCGTGGGGGAGCTTGGGTGCGGTTCGCTTCCTGCACCACACCGCATACCGCGGGAAGATCGTTGCGGTCATCAACCTCGATGCCCTGGCGGGCTCTGGTGCTGCGCGAATCGCAATCGGCGGTGATCGCCCTCGCAGCCCTGCGTTGGCGCTTGTCGCGACCGCCGAACGGCGGATCGCCGAGCAGACCGGCCATCTGCCCGACCACACGGGCATTCTCGGCCAGCTCGTTGACCTCGCATTCCCGTTTACTCCGTACGAGCAAGGTCCCTTCGTCGCGCGACAGGTTCCAGCAGTGACGCTGACGTCGGCGAGCAATCGCCCTCCCGAGGCATTCGGTGACGATGCCGCGTCACTGAACCGTGATCGATTCGCCGCGCTTGGTAAGTCGGCTCAACAGCTGCTCGCCTCGCTCGATGCCGGGCTCGAACTCGCGCAGGGAACATCGAGCTACGTCTTGGTCGGCCAACGCGCACTTCGCGGATGGGCGCTCGAGCTTTTGCTGGTCTCCCTCACGTTTCCGTTCTTCGTCGGAGTTGTCGACCTCTATGCGTTCTGCCGCCGTCGCCGGATTCGGCTGTCGCCTGCAGCTCTTGCACTCCGGAGTCGGGTTGCAATCTGGGGCTTTGCGGGCGTCGTTTTCACGTGTTTTCTCGGACTCGGGCTCTGGCCGCAGGGATCGGCCGAGCCGCCGAGCCTCACCGGGTCGATTCCCGGTAGCTGGCCGGCTGTCACGGTGACGGCATTCGTTGCGCTCTCCGTGATCGGCTGGATTGTCGGCCGTGACCGCATCACCCCTCGCCGCCCGATTCACCCCGATGAGCAGCTCGCAGGTCAGGCAGTGGCTCTTCTCGCGCTCGCAATCTTGGCCCTGCTCGTGATCGCCACCAACCCGTTCGCCCTGATCTTCGTGCTGCCGGCGCTGCATCTCTGGCTCTGGCTGCCGCAGTGGGGCGATCGACCTGCGGTCGTTCGTCTCCTCGTGCTCGCGGGTGGCCTCCTTGGCCCCGCGCTCGTCCCGATCTCACTTGGCGTGCGTTTTGGCCTCGGGCTCGACGCCTTCTGGTATCTCGACGTGCTCGTGTCGGTCGGGTACGTGTCGTTCGTGCCCGTCATCATCGCTCTCTTCGGTGGCGCGATCACCGGCCAGCTCGGTGCGGTCGCGATCGGCCGGTATGCGCCGTACCCGGAACGTAGCGAGCGTCGCCGACTCGGCCCCGTCCGTCGCGCAATCCGTTTCGCGGTGCTCGTGCGCCGCGATCGACGGCGACGCTCCTACTAACGACTCGGGCAGCGGCTAGAGCGGCAGGAATTCGACCGCGCTGCCAGCTTCGAGCACGCCATCGCCGCGTGGCACAAGCACGAGCGCGTCAGCCGTTGCGGCCCGCGCGATCATGTGTGAATCCTGCCCTGAGAGCGGCTCGAGGAGCACCTCGCCGTCACGAACGGTTCGACGGGCTCGGATGAGCGAATCGCGCTCCGCGACGCGCTTAGAACCACGTACGAGACGACCGGGGAGGAACTCGGGATGCGGATTGGTCGCGCCCTGCAGCGCAAGCAATGCGGGGCGTACGAACAGCTCGAACCCAACGAGCGATGAGACCGGGTTCCCGGGAAGCCCAAAGACGAGCGTTGACCCGCGCACGCCGAATGCGATCGGCTTTCCGGGACGCATCGCGACGCGCCAGAAGATCTCCTCAACCCCAAGTTGAGCCTCAGCCGAGCGCACCAGGTCGTGGACGCCAACCGAGACACCCCCGGTCGTGATCAGTACGTCGGCCTCAAGGCCGCGCTTGATAGCTGCAAACGTCGCCTCTTCGTCGTCTCGGACTGGCGGGAGCCGCTCCACCTCGGCGCCGGCCGCTGAAAGCTGCGCCGCGAGGATCGACCCGTTAGCGTCATAGATCTGGCCTGGGCCAAGCGGAGTTCCGGGAGCCTGCAGCTCGGAGCCGGTGACGAGGACGCACACGCGCGGACGGCGCCCGACCGCGACCTCGGGCACTCCGCCAGCCGCGAGCGCGCCGACATGGGCAGGCCCGAGCCGCGTTCCTGGCGCAACGACGACGTCGCCGGCCGCGAGATCTCCACCGCGCGGGCGAATGTTGTCACCGCCGACAACGGCCTTGGGGACAACCAGTGTGCCCCCCTCTTCCGTGACGAGCTCCACGGGCACGACTGCATCAGCGCCGTCGGGAACAACGCCGCCGGTCGAGATGCCGATCGTCTGTCCGGCGGCAAGAACGTCGGGTGATGGGGTGCCCGTGACGATGCGGCCCGCGATCGGAAGGCGACCAGGTGTGTCCTCCGAACGAAGGGCAAACCCATCCATCGCGGATGCAGGGAACGGGGGGAGGTCAACGAGCGAGTGCGCGGCCTCGGCGACATAGCGACCGGCTGCCGCATCGAGCGGAACGCGCTCTGCGGCGAGCGGGCGCACGCGCGCAAGGACGAGCTCCACTGCCTCGGAGATACTGATCAGATCGGGCACGGCGGCCACGATAGCCGGGCCGGGCGCCACTCGGTGGCTGTCGTCGTCGGTGATGTCGCTAGCGGCGCGGGTTACGTACGCCGCGGCAGAATACCGAGCGCGACAAGTCGTTCCTGGGCAACGAGCCGAAGCTCGCTCGCTGCCTCCTCCGCCGAGAGTCCACCGGTATCGCGCCGCACAGCAATCGAAGCATCTTCCGCGCCAAGCGCAGTGATGTACGCCCGAGCGCCATCCTGCTCGAGCGCTGCGACGATCGAGCGAAGATCTGACGCGACCGGCACACGCACGAGGATCTCGGCAACGGCCGACGAGCTACGGATCGTGGCGTTGACCACGGTCTCTGACGCGAGCTTCTCATTCGGGATGACGAGCAGGTTGTTGTCGCGGGTTCGTACCCACGTGTACGTGAGGCCGATCTCTTCAACAATCCCGTTCGTTCCCTGCACTTCAATCTCGTCTCCAAGCCGTACCGGCTGGGTGAAGGCGATCATCAGCCCGGCTACGAAGTTGCCGATGGTTCGCTGGGCGGCAAAGCCGATCACGAGTCCCAGGACAGCCGACGACGCGAGGATTCCACCCGCAATCGCGCGGACATGCGGGATGACGAGTAGCGCCGACAGGATCCCGACAAAGACGATCGTCGCGAAGACTGTTCGGCGAAGGACGCGGTACCGGGTGGCCGTTTCCGGGGCGAGATCACGTCGAGACATGCGTGCGTCGACGACCTTCGCGACAAGCGAGGTCGCGACGATCACGCTGATCGCGGTCACAAGCCGCCACCAGAACGCCGTCACCGCGACGCGCTCCTTCGCCACTCTGTGCCGGACGGAGTGTTAGCGTCGTGCGGGATGACTGACAGAACGCACACGTCGATTGCCTCAGAGTGTAGGCGCGACCGAGGCTGCCGAGGCACGACGTGACCCTGTCGCAAAGGGAGCCGTGGACCGGACGGCAGATTCGTACGGGGCTCTGGATCGGGCTCGTCCTGCTCCTTGGGCTCATCCAGTACGCGGGTCGCGCGAGCTCGGGTACGCCTGACCGGAACGCCCTCTACCTCTACTCAACCGCCGTCGGCGGCGCGATCGCCTACGCGATCATCGCGCTCGCTGTTCTCGCGATCGCCGGATTCAACCGTGGGTTGCTCTGCGCGCGGCGTCCGGCAACGAGCTGGCTCCGCGCGCTCGGACTTGCAGCGTTGCTCTTGATCGGCATCTACATCGCTGTCTCGGTGCTCGATCAGTTCCTCCACGGTGGAAAGGAGCAGGGCCTCACCCCGACGGCCTGGGAGCCGTCACATGCCGGTGCCTATGCAGCGAACTTCCTCGTTGTCGCTGTGATGGCGCCGATCGTGGAGGAGCTCACCTACCGGGGACTCGGTCTCACCTTGCTCGCGCGGCTCGGCCATTGGCCATCGATCATTGCGATCGGCTGCATCTTCGCGTTCGACCACGGGCTTGTGCAGGCGTTCCCCGAACTGGCGCTCTTCGGTGCTGCACTCGCATGGCTGCGTTTGCGCGTGCAGAGCGTCTATCCCGGCATGCTCCTGCACGGGACGTTCAACGGGATCGCGCTGATCGTCGCCGTCGCGACCTAGGCGACTACGACTCGTCTGGCGGCGGCTCGGCGAACGGGCCGTCGTCTTCGTCTTCTTCGCTCAGGTCGTCGTCTTCGACCTCGGCGAAATCTTCGGCCGACACGTTCTCAAGAAACTTCCGGAACTCGTCGACGATCTCCTCATCGTTCACATCGTCCCCCTCAAATTCGATCGACGACTCCTCGATAACGGCGTCGGCGGCAAAGATCGGTGCCTGGGCGCGAACCGCGACGGCGATCGCGTCAGACGAGCGTGAGTCGATCTCGATCTCGTTGCCGTCGTGCACGACCGTGATCGATGCGTGAAACGTGTTCTCGCGCAGCTCGGTCACCGTCACGCGCGCAACTTCAACTTCCAGCTCGCCCAGGATGTTCACAAGGAGGTCGTGGGTGAGCGGCCGTGGGGCCGTGGCGCCCTGCAGCTTCATCAGGATCGCGGCCGCCTCGGGGTGACCGATCCAGATCGGCAGGTAGCGATTCCCGTCGGCTGTCTTCAGCAGCACGATCGGCTGCTTGCCGACGAGGTCGAACGAAACCCCGTAGATCGTCATCTCGACCACGGGGCCAGATTACCCCGCACCCCTGGCCTGGAGTGCCCTCGACGGAGGTGGACCGCTGCGCTGCCGGAACCGTGCGTCGCGCTCGGTCCCGTCTGGCTACACTGCTGCCCGCGGGCGATTAGCTCAGTTGGTTAGAGCGCCGCTCTGATAAGGCGGAGGTCCCTGGTTCGAATCCAGGATCGCCCACTCGCAGGCCCCTGCTTCGCGCGGGGGCCGTTTTCTTTTCAGGGGCGTCTAGAGACCGAGCCGGTCGAGCGCCTCAGCGAGGTTCTCGAGGTCGGTCTCGCTGTTCCACTGAAGCTCGACCTTGCCTGGTGCCACGCGGGTTTCGAGGCCTGTGAGGCGCTTCAACCCGTCGCGAATCTTGGCGGCGAGCACAGGGTCGACGCTCGATTTCGTACGCGGCTTCGTCTTTGCGCCCGACCAGCGCGCGGCGCGCTCAGCCGCACGCACTGAGAGCCCTTGCGAGACGATCTTCCGCGCCAGCTTACGGCGTTCGGCCTGATCAGGCACTGCAAGCACCGCGCGAGCGTGGCCCTCGGAAAGCTCGCCGCGCTCAACCATTGCGAGGACGTCATCAGACAGCTCGAGGAGGCGGGTCTTGTTCGAGATCGCCGGCTTCGAGCGACCGACCCGCTCCGAAACCTCGCTGAGTGAGAGCTCGAACTCGTCCATCAGCAGGGCGTACCCCCGAGCCTCTTCAATCACCGAGAGGTCTTCGCGAGCAACGTTCTCGACAAGACCAAGCAAAAGCGTGTCGCGGTCGTCGGCCTCGCGGATGACACACGGAAGCGTCGCCAACCCCGCCTCTTTTGAGGCGCGCCAGCGGCGCTCACCCGCGATCAGCTCGTAGCCGCCTTCAAGGCGCGGGCGGACGACCACTGGCTGCAGCACACCCTGTGAGCGGATCGAGTCGGCAAGGCCGGCCGTTGCTTCGTGCTCGAAGCGCCGCCGCGGCTGGCGTGGATTCGCGTGAATCTGCTCAATCGGCAGGTGGGCGAGCTCGGGAGAGCCCGCGCCGCCGATCAGCACCTCGAAGCCGCGGCCAAGTCCGCGCCGGGGCGTGGTCGACTGCTCAGAGGGAGCCTCGGGCGTCACCACCTGGGTCTCATCGCCGCCTCCGGGAAACTCAGCTGCGTTCGACAAGTTCCATCGCCACCTTCCAGTAGGCCTCAGCTCCGCGCGAGTGCCGGTCGTAGTGCGTAACAGGGAGGCCGTGGCTCGGCGCTTCGGCAACACGCACCGATCGCGGCACGACCGTGTCGAATACGAGCGTCCCGAAGTGCTTACGCACCTCCTCCTCAACCTCGGCCGCAAGCCGGGTGCGGGTGTCGCTCATCGTGATCAGCACACCTGCGATCGCGAGCCCCGGGTTGAGTCGGCTCTTGATCAGGTTGATCGACCCCATCAGCTGCGACAGACCTTCGAGCGCGTAGTACTCGGCCTGAACGGGAACGATCACACGATGCGCCGCGCCAAGCGCATTGACCGTCAGCGGGCCAAGCGACGGCGGGCAGTCGAGCAGCACGAAGTCGTACCCCTCGACATTCGCGAGTGACTCGGCGAGGAAGCGCTCGCCATCGGCTCGGCGCGAAAGCTCGACGGCTGCGCCAGCAAGCTCGGGCTTTGAGGGGACAAGTGAGAGATTTGGGAACGGACTTGGCTGCGCGAGCTCCGCGAGCGGCGCACCGTCGAGCAGGTCGTAGCTCGACGTGGTGCCTGCGCGCATGCCAAGGCCAGACGTGGCGTTTGCCTGAGGGTCGAGATCGACGAGCAGCACACGCTCGCCCGCTTCGGCAAGGCACGCGGCAAGGTT
>OMIZ01000013.1 GCA_900299235.1 Actinomycetota bacterium | reverse complement strand
CGGCGAGCAGATACCAGAGTGGCGATGGCGTGTCGTTGTTCTCGGTCAGGCCGCGCGGGCCGATCATCGCCGCCTTCGGCTGACCGACAGGGCCGATGCCAGAGAGGTTCGTACGACCAGCAGCGTCGAGCTGGATCGGCGCAACCGCCACACCCAAGCGGCCGCGGCGCAGCAGCGTAAAGACGTTCATCACCGAGCCACGCTGGCCAACGTCGAGGTCAGTGAAGCCGCGCGCGAGCGCGAGGGACGACGCACCGAGCTCCTGGGCCGCCTTGGCTGCAATCTCCGTTGCCGGGGTCGTTGGCACGAAGACCCGCAGGTCGACCGCCGCGACGATCTCTTCGGCGAGCGTCGACGTGAGCAGATCGGCAATCACAGCGCCTTCAACCCCTCCGGATCGACGCCGTAGAGCGGCGCGCAGGCGGTCGGCGCAGCGCCACTCGGCACGTGGATCGTGTCGTCGACGAAGAGGCGCGAGATCGACGCGCGCTCGGGATCGGGGGCCACCAGCTCCTCATAGGTGACGATCACGCGCTTCGCGGCGCGAACGAGAATCTCGTCGGCAACGAGGTCTTCTGCGATGTACACGTTGCCGTGCTCGTCGACACCGTTTGCGTGGATGATCGCGACGTCGGGCTCAAGCGCTTGCACGGCCACGACCGGCGCGCCCGTGAACGGGTCGGCGATCTCCTTCAGCCATGGGTTGATCGCCGGCAGGTCGGTGCCGGGGCCTGAGGGCCAGAGCTGCGAGTCGACACCCAGCGCAGCCGCCTCAAGTGCAATCGCGAGCGTGCCCTCCGACCATTCGATCACGCGCACCGACGCCGTCTGGCGGGCCTCCCGCCAGCGCGGTGCAAGTCCAAGCAGGGCGACGCCGGCGGTGTGCAGCTCGCCGACGACACCACCGCCCAGGAGCACTTCGACCTCGGCGCTGCCAAGCAGCGTCGCAACCCGCAGGTCGCAGCGCCCGAGCTCGACGAGCGCACGCGCAGCCGCCACCGGCTTGCGGCGCAACTCGCCGCCGCCGAACGCGACGAGCGAGCCATCGGCGACAGCGTCGCCGAGAACAGAGAGCAGATCGGCTACTGCGGGTCTCCCGGAACCGGAACCCACTCGTTGCCCTCCACGTTGTAGCGCTGCGCAACTTCGATCAGCACACCACCGACGTAGTCCGGCGGAATGAAGTTCCACTTGAGCCACGGCATCGTGTCGGGCGCGGTGTTCTCTTCCTGAACCATCGGAATGTCGGCGTCGCGCAGCTGCTGCACCGTCGTGTCGACGTCAGACGAGAGGAACGCGACGTGGTGCACCATCTCGCCGCGCTTTTCGAGGATCCGCTTGAGGAAGCCCGCGCTGACCGGCTCGAAGAGCTGGATCGCACAGCCGCCCGGGTTGACGAACGTCGCCCACTTCATGTGCTCGCCGCCCTCAATGCCTTCGCCGTAGGTGATGCCCTTGGCCTGGTTCGGGTCGAGGATCCCGAGGATCTTCTTCCACTTCTCGACGGCGGCGTCGAGGTTGGCGACGAGGAACGAAATGTGATCGAGGCGCATCTCAGGCATGGGCTCTCCTTTGGTTGGCGGCTGCGCGCAGGTGTTTGAACTCGAGTTCGCGCAACCGGGTCGGATCGACGGCTTCGAGGGCGGCGATCTCGGTGTCGGTCGGCGGTGGTGTCTGGATCGGATTTTCCACCTTCAAGGCGAAGCCTGTGGCGGCAACCACCTCGTCGACGGTGTGCCCTTCGTGGACACTCTCCAGGACCGGGCCGTTCTTCGTGAAACGGATGACGCAGAGGTCGGTGACGAGCACGGTCGGGCCCTCGGAGTGGTACCCGCCACGGTCGATTCCGCCGCCAGCGCCCGTGCGATAGCCCACGGCGGGCGGGAAGGCGCGAGCCTCGTGGGCGGTGTGGTAGAGGATCACCCGCGGCATCAGGTTCGGCACGTCCGCGAGCGCGAGGCTCCCCGGGAAGCGGATCAGCCGTTCGCCTGCACGGATGCGGCTGACGTTCGTCGAACCGTCAGGGCCAACCTCAGCGGGCCGCAGGAACTGCAGCGTCATCGCCTGCCGCTCGGCCATGTCGAGCGTGTCGATGTGCTGGATGAAGCCCGCGGTGCGACCGCGAAAGTCGTTCGTCAGACACTCGGCGAGCGTGCCGACAGGCGAGACCGCGCCGCCGACGAGCACCTGCGCGTTTGGTGCCGTGGTCGCACGCGCGACGAGGGCTGAGCAGAGCGCGAGCGGCGTGCCGAGACCCACCCCTACAACATCGTCGTCGTGCACCTCGCGCGCGAGGACGACGGTCACGAGGTCAGCGATGTTCACGAGGCGCGCCGGAAACAGCGGAGCGCGAGCACACCCGGCTCACCGCCCTCCTCCCACACCGGCTCAACCTCGGTGCCAACCGGGAGTTCCTCGTCGAGGTAGTGCAGGAACGGCGTTGGGCTGTTGCCAACGCGAACGAGTGCGAAGACGCGGCCACCGAGGTGGTGGGCGACGGTCGTCGACAGAACGACGCCACGCGGCGCAACCTCGGCGAGGCCCTCGACGCGCGTGCCGTCCGGCGCATACGCGCGCGCGGGGACGTACCCCTCGCTGCCCGAGCCAACGAACACCTGCTGCGCGAGACCGCGCAGAAACGCGCGATGCGCCCGGCCAGCCGTGTAGGTGTAGGGCAGGTCGATCTTCTGCTCGAAGATCAAGCTCTCGTCGCTCATTCGGCCCCCTCGACCGGCCTGAACCAGCGGATGTCGGCGAACGAACCGGTGCGCTCAGACTCGTCCTTCCACACCGGCTCGACCGGGAGGCCGATGCGGAGCTTCGCCGGATCGGTCTCATCGATCAGGTGGTAGACGTTCGTGTCGCAGCCGTCGAAGCGCACGAGGCCGAAGCCATACGGCACCGGGCGCTTGACGCCGGTCATCGGGTCGATGAACGGGACGTAGACAACGGTGTAGCCCGCGAGCGACGCACCCGGGCCGACCTCGACCCAGTTGTCGTTCGTCGGCAGGTTGCACAGGCCGCAGACCGGGCGCGGCGGCAGCAGCACGTGGCCGTTCGGACACTTGGTGGCGAGGATCTTCTGCTCGCCACGCAGCGTGCGGAAGAACTTCGACGCGTGGTAGCCACCGGCGAAGCGGTAGTTGAGCGTGATCTGCTGCGCGAGCCGCAGCGGCTCGTCGCTATCCCAGTTGCTCATGGGCGCTCCGTTCCGAGGATCATCAGGTCTGTCCAGGCGTTGCCGCCGTAGCCGGTCGCGAGCGCGCGACGGACGTTCGGCACCTGGTGGCCCTCCGCCTCGTTCATCGTCTGCAGCGTTGCCTCGGCGACGCGGATCAGCGCCGTGGCGCCGACCGGATTCGTCGACAACACGCCGCCCGACGGGTTGACGGGAAGCTCGCCGTCCATTTCCGACACGCCCGCATCGATGTGCGCGCCACCGCCGCCTTTCGGGCAGAAGCCGAGGCACTCATACATCGCAAGCTCGGCGTAACTCGCCGGCTCGTAGACCTCGGCGACATCGAGTTCCTTCACCGGGTCGGTGATGCCCGCGATCTTGTAGGCCTTCGTGCGCGCCTCGATCAAGCTGCGCATCTCGGCAAGACGCTTGGGGCTATCGCCCATGTACTGCTGGTCGTGGGCGACGACCGCCGCATGCACCCAGGCGGGGCGCGGCGAAAGCTTCTTGGCGTCATCCTCAGCTGCGAACAGCACAGCGGCCGCACCATCGGAGCTTGGGCACATGTCGAGCTTGCGCACCGGGTAGGCGAGCATGTCCGAGTCGAGCACCTCCTGCACCGTGATGTTCGGCAGCTTGAGGTGCGCGTACTCGTTGTTGCAAGCGTTGCGGCGTGCCTTCACGGCGACCTTCGCGGCCTGCTCGGCCGTCGCACCCGACTCCTTCAAGTACACCGAGGTCATTGCGGCGAAGTTGCCGATTGCGCCAGCCATTACGGCCCGCTCCCAGATCGGGTCGCCGACCGTCGTGATCGCCGACTGCGTCGAGCCTTCTGACTGCTTCTCAAAGCCAACACACAGAACACGGTCGTGGTAACCGCTCGCGATCAGGTTGTACGCCGTGATCGCGGTCGAGGCGCCCACGGTGCCGCCGTTGTTCAACTTCCACACCTGCTTGCCGGCAAGGCCGAGTGCGTCAGACATCCACTGCTCGACGTAGTTGATGCCTTCGAACATCTCCATGTTCCCGAGCACGAACGCGTCAACGTCTTTGATGCGGAGCCCGCGCGAGTCGAGGCACCGATCGATTGCCTCGCGGATCATCTCCGGCATCGAGACGTCGGAACGCCGCGAGGCGTGGTGGGTCTGGCCGACGGCGACGCCGGCTACTGCACGAGTCATGCGCCCTCCAGACAGATCACGTGGTGGCTCTGGGCAAGAAGTCCGGTGGCGCCGTGACAGATCGCGCGATTCGACGTGCCCTGCAGCTGCTTAACCGCCGAGATGACGCCGGAGAGGCCGGCGACGACGCCTGGCCGACCCGCAAACTGGCCGCCTGCGGGCGACAGCGTCCCGTTCTCGAACGCATCCGCTCCGCCCGTGCCGAGCGCGCTCGCAAAGAGCAGTGCCTGGTGGGCGTACGGCGTCGTGAGCTCGACATGGTCAGGAGCGTCGCTCCAACCGGCGCTCTCGAGCGCGCGTGCGAACGCAACCGTGAAGTCGTTGGCCGAGGTCAGATCGCGGTCGAGCCAGTACGAGCCGGTGGTCGTTCCCGACCCGGCGACACGTACAGCCGGGCGACCAAGCCGCTTGGCGGTCGCGCCGTCGGTGAGGATCACAGCGCAGGCACCGTCCATCCGCGGCGCTCGCTCAAGTGCGTGCAGCGGCGACGCGGTCTCGGGCGAGGCGGCAACGTCGGCTGCGCTGAGCGGTGCAAGCCACGGTGAGTTCTTGCGGCCGGCTGCGACGACACGCGCGCGATCGTCGAGGCTGTAGCCGAGCTGGGCTGCCTGGAAGCCCGCGATCACCGTTTCGTCGGGATCGAGCGCGCGGTGGTAGTACGGGTCGAATCCGGCCAGGTCGATCACGTGCGGGTCGGCCTGCGACTCCTTGCAGTGGGTGACAACCACGATCAATCCCTCGCCGTCGGTCTTCAGGCGGGCTGTCGCATAGGCGAGCGCCTGTGCGCTGTCAGCCGAGATCTTCGACTCCGATTTGAACGTTGCGCCAGAGATCTCGTTGACGGCCATCGACGAGATCGTGCGGCCCTCCCAGAAGTCAAGTGACGCCGAGACGACGGCGGTGACATCGTGCAGCGTGACGCCCGCGTCAGCGAGCGCTGCCGAGACGGCTTCGTAGGCGAGTTCCGTGGTGTTCGCGTCGTCACGCGTAGGTGCGTGACGAGTCTCACCCAGTCCCACGATGAACGCGTCGCTACCCATCGGCCTGTTTTCTACCAAACGGTTGGCAGATTGCAAGTGAGCGATTGTCTAAGATGTCCGCATGGACTTTGAGTGGAGCCAGGAACAGCAGGAACTCCGGCAGCTTGCGCGCGAGTTCGCCGAGAAGGAGATCGCGCCTCATGTCGCCGAGTATGACCGCGACGAGCGCTTCCCCGTCGAGATCGTCAAGGCAGCAGCAGCCCTCGGCTTCGGTGGTGGCATCGTCCCACCCGAGTACGGCGGCGCCGGCCTCGACTACGTCACCTACGCCGGTCTGATCGAAGAGATCTCGCGCGTCTGCCACATCGTCGGCTGCGCGCTCTCGTTCCCGAGCGGTCTCGTCGGCAACTCGATCCTCACCTACGGCACCGAGGAGCAGAAGCAGCAGTATCTGAAGCCGCTCGCACTCGGCGAGACATTCGCTGGTGCCGGTGTGACGGAGGCCCGGTCGGGCACCGACGTGTCTGACATGGACACGACGGCGACCAAGGACGGCTCCGACTACATCATCAACGGCGCGAAGATGTGGATCAGCTTCCTTGGCGTCTCAACCTACTACCTCACCTTCGCGCACCTCGGGGTCGATGAGAAGACGGGGCGCAAGAAGATCTGCGCCTTCATCGTCGATGCCGATCTTCCAGGCGTTTCCTGGCATCCGCTGAAGAACAAGTACGGCTTCCGCCCTCTCGCCACGGGCGAGCTCGTTCTGGAGAACGTCCGCGTTCCGGCGAGCGCGCTGCTTGGCGAAGAGGGCCAGGGTTTTGAGATTGCGATGAACTCCGTTGAGAGCGGCCGCCTGGGCGTTGCTGCGCGTGCTGTCGGACTGTCACAGGCCTGCTGCGACGCGGCGATCGGTTACGCCAAGGAGCGACTCGTCTTCAAGCAGCCCGTCGGCAAGTTCCAGATGGTGCAGGAGATGATCAGCGACATGGTGTGCGGTACGGAAGCAGCGCGGCTGTTGACGTTGAAGCTCGCGCACATGAAGGATCACGGCCAGCGGGCTCGCGGTGCGGCCTCGATCGCGAAGATGACCGCCTCTGACGTGGCGCTCCAGTCAGCGACCGATGCGTTCCAGATTCACGGCGCTTACGGCGTCTCCGACGAGTACCCGGTCGCGCGCTACTTGCGCGACGCGAAGGTCTTCCAGATCGTCGAAGGCAATAACCAGCTCCACAAGGCGCTGGTTGCCGAGTCTGTTCTCGGCTTCCGCTAGGCCTACTGCGCCCAGGGGCGCTCGGCGTCCCAGAACGCCTCGAGCCCGGGCGAGAGCCTATGCATCTGCACGCGCGGGCGCACGACTGAGCCGAGTTCGGGCGCAGCAGACGCTGGTGCGCTGACGACGGCCCAGTCCTGCCCCCACTCGCGACCTGCGCGAAGCCGTTCGACGAGCGCGAGCGGATCGGCGAGCTGCTCGCGGCGCGCGCGCGGCCCGAGCTCGGACGCTGCGTTGAGGTGTGCGAGGCCAGCGGTTGGGTCGTCGCCGGAACCGATCACGTGACCGAGGCCGCGCTCGATCGCAAGCGGGCGTGCCGCGGCCCCTGCTGTCCAAAGCTCAAGGCGCGCCAGCGGCGGCCCAGGCATCTGGCGCACCTGCTCCTCAGGCAGCCAGACGTTCTCGGGCAGGTTCGCCGGCACCTGCCAGTGCGTGCCCTCGAAGCGAAACGGCTTTGGCGTGCAAGCGAGGCGCACGATGTCGAGCGCCTCGCCGAAGCGGCTTAGGTCGTCGGTTGCCGGACGTGCGACGAGGATCAGCCTCCCGTTGAGTGCAAGATCGGTGACGGCCGCCTCCTCGGCAACCTCAAGCGGGTGGCGGTCGCCGAGCCCGATCTCGGCCGCGACGAGCACGTCCTCGACCCGCCCAGCGAGCGCTGCGGCGGCAATCAGCGGCGCGGGCAGCGCTACTGACTCAGTGAGGTAGATGCCGTCGAGCCCCGACTCGCGCGCGGCGGTTGCCGCGTCGGTGAGGGCCGCTAGCGACGGCGGGCCGACCGGCTCGAGCAGGAACCTCACGCGCCAGCTCCAGCCAGGAGTGGCGCGACGTCTTCGGCGAGCCGGTGGATCTGGTCGTGCAGCGCAGCCTGCTCGACGAACTCGAATGCGAAGCGCACGGCGAGATGATCGACACCCGCGTCGAGCGTGTCGCGGAGCCGCTCAGCGACCGCGTCGGCCCCACCCGTCGCAATGCCTGAGACACCTCGGGCAACCTGCTTAGCGATCTGCTCGGGCGCGGCGAAGCCGAAGCTGTCTTTCATCGCCCACCAGGAGCCGGCCTCTTCAGTGAGGTGGAGGCTGACGCGACGCGCGTGGCGCTCGCCGCCCTCCCCCACCCAGATTTCGCGCAGCATCCCGATGGGTGCCGCGCCACCTTGCTCGCGGTAGCTCTCGACGATCCGGCGTACCTCGTCGAGCGAGAGCGTCTGGGGCAACAGCAGCCCGTAGCCGCGGCGCGCGGCACGCGCGATCGCCTGCGGCGCCATGCCGCCCATCCAGATTAGCGGGGCGGGGCGCTTCGTTGGCGGCTGCTCGCCATCCGCTCCTGCCCAGGCAGCCTCGATGGCGTCGAGGTTTGCGTCCATCAGCTTGCCGCGCCTGTCGCGGCGCAGGCCGAGCGCGTCAAACTCGGGGTCGCGGTAGCCGAGGCCAGCGCCGAGCTCCAAGCGCCCGCCCGAGATCTCGTCGAGCTGCGCAAGCGTGCGCGCAGCACCCGCCGCGTCGTGCTGAGGCACGAGGTACATCGCGGTGCCGAGGTGGATCCGCTCGGTCAGCCCCGCAACGTAGGCGAGCGCATGGAGCGGCGCCGGGCACCAGCCGTCGTACCACACCCGGTGCTCACCGATCCACACCGCGGCGTACCCCAAGCGGTCGGCAAGCTGCGCGTCCTCGCCGAAACGGCGGTACAGCGTGCGGTGCAGACCAGGTCCGGCCGCGGTGGACTGCATCGTCCACAACGCGAGCCCGACGCGATCAAGCTCCCCCACTACTCGAGCCCGAGTTCGGCGAGCAGGTCGGCGCGAAGCTTGAACTTCTGGATCTTGGTTGCCGACATCGGCCACTCGGTGATGAACCGGACGTATCGCGGGATCTTGAAGTTTGCGATCTGATCCTTGCAGTACGCGATCAGCTCATCCTCGGTGAGGCTCTCGCCCGGGACGATCTCGACGAATGCGGCCGGCACCTCGGTGTACTTCTCGTCGGGTACGGACGCGACAGCGACGACCTTTACCTTCGGATGGGTGCCAAGGTACGCCTCAATTTCGAGCGCCGAGACGTTCTCACCGCCGACCTTGAGCATGTCCTTGAAGCGGCCGCGGTAAGCGACACGACCATCCTCGTCGATGATGCCGAGGTCGCCCGTGTTCAGCCAGCCGCCCTCCATCGCCTTCGCGGTCTGCTCGGGATCCTTGTAGTAGCCCTCAAAGAGGCCGACGCCGCGCAGCAGTACCGCACCCGGCGTGTTCGGCGGAAGTTCGACGCCCGTGTCGGGGTCGACGATCTTCGCCTCCATGCCGCGGAATGGTCGACCGCCGGTCGTCGAGCGCTTCTCGATCGGATCCTCAAGATGGCCGAAGGCGATCACGCCACCGGCCTCGGTGAGTCCATACGAGGTCACGACCGGCACGCCGAAGCGACGCTCGACTTCCTGCAACGACTCCTTTGGCCCCGTGTCGAGCAGGCCGCGAATCGACGACAGGTCGGTCTTCTCGAAGTCGGGGTGGTGGATCAGACTTTGCGTGATCGTGGGGAAGCACGGGAAGATGAACGTCGGGTGCTCCTCGTGGATCTGGCGGAGCGCGGCGCCGGGCTCGAAGTGCGTCATCGTCACGAACGTCCCGCCTGCGTAGAGCGTGGCCGTGAGCTGGAGCATCGCGCCCATGTGGAAGAACGGCAACGGATCCCAGAAGATCTCGTCCTCGGGCATATGCCAGCGCCGCGCGACGCTGATGCCCGTGCGGACGAGCGCCTCGTGCGTGATCAGGCAGCCCTTGGGCTGGGCGGTCGTGCCCGACGTGTACATCATGATCGCCACGTCACGAACGCGAACGGACTCGCGCAACTCATGCACGTACGCCTCGGTAACGGTGTCGGCGGCTACGTCGAATCCAGCACGATCGATGAAGCCGTCGGGCGACGAGGAGCCGAGCAGGATCAGCTGACGCAGGAGCGGCACGTCATGGTTCGTCGTCGCGTCGCGCAGCAGCGGGACGAAGTCGACGTACTCCGATACGACGTCGGTGGTGATCACGGCGACCGCGTCGGCGTTCTCAAGCACGTAGGCGAGCTCGTAGGCCTTGTACCGCGCGTTCACAAGCAGAGCGCGAATGCCGACCATCGCCGCGCCATAGAGCACGTGGGCGTAGTCGATGTGGTTCGGCATCAGGATCGCGATCGCCTCTCCCGGCTTGATCCCGAGGCCGAGGAGCGAGCGTCCAGCCTTGATCGACTCTTCGAGCAGCTCGGCCCCGGTCTCGCGCACCTCCGGGAACACGATCGCGTCGCGGTCCGGTGCCGCTGCCGCACGGCGGACGATCAGGTCGCCCAGTGTTGGAATCGCCACCCAGTCAGTTCGGTCGCTCACGTGCTCTCCTTCCCCTAGATCGCGGTCATGCCGCCGTCTGGCACTAGCTGCGAGCCGGTGATGAAGCTCGCGTCGTCAGACAGCAGAAACAGCACGGGCGCGGCGACCTCTTCCGGATCCGCCACGCGGTTCTGGATCGACTCGCCGGCGCTTGACGCGGCCGCGCGGTTGATGTCTCCATCGCCATCGCCCTCCTTCGCCCAGAGCGGCGAGGTCATCGGCGTCAGCACCGAGCCGGGGATAACGACGTTGACCCGGATGTTGTCGGGCGCGAGGTCAAGTGCAAGCTGGCGCGACATCCCAATGATCGCGCCTTTTGCCGCTGCGTACCCAGTGGTGTGGGCGCGCGCGACGAGCGCTGAGATCGACGCGATGTTCACGACGGCGCCGCCGCCCGCTTCGCGCATGGCGGGGATCGCGGTGCGCGTAACAAGGAACGTGCCGGTGACGTGTACGGCGAGCAGCTTGTTCCACGCCTCGACCGGAAACTTCTCGACGCGGCCGAACGCGACGTGGCCAGCTGCGTTGAACACGTGGTCGATGCGGCCGAGCTGTTCACGCGTCTGGCCGACGGCGGCAATCACGGAGGCTTCGTCGGAGACGTCGCACTGCACGGCAATCGCACCGGGAATGTCGGCTGCGGTCGCCTCGGCTTTCGCGAGATCGAGATCGACGACCGTGACGCGGCCGCCTTCGGCGGTGTAACGACGCGCGGTTGCCGCCCCGATTCCGGAGGCGCCACCGGTTACCAGCAAGACCTTGTTTGCGAATCGCATTGTCCGAGACCCTAGTTTCTCTGCCGACCGTTTGGTAGACCTAGCGCGTGGCAAGTCTCGAAGATCTCGAACGTCGCCTCGCGATGCTTGAGGATGAGCGGGCCGTTCTGCGACGCCTCTACACCTACGGGCACGCGATCGATTACGGCGACGAGGAGGCTTGGGCGATGTGTTTCGCCAAGGACGGCGTGTTCGACATTCGCGCACGCGTCCCCGGCCGGCCGCATCAGCTCGTCGAGGGTCGTGCAGCGATCCGCGAGTTCGTGTCGCGTCACACTCGGGCTCCGGAGCTGTGGCACAAGCACATGCTCGTCGAGCCGAAGATCACCGTCGACGGCGATTCCGCGACGAGCGAGGCGTACTTCGCTGTGCTGATGGAGCATGGCGAGGAGCCGATCTTGCGTGTGTTCGGCCGCTACCGCGACACGTTGCAGCGCGAGGCCGACGGCGAGTTCCGCTTTGTCCGCCGGATCGCCGAGATCGAGTCGATGCGTGCTGGTCTGCCGCCGTTCATCGACGGCCGCCCCGGGTTGCAGTAGCGGGTCTCGTAGGGCGCGAACGATCGGCGGCGTACCCGTCGGTGGAAGTTCGAACCAACGGTTGGTAGATTCGGCGGCGATGGAGCCCGTCGACGTCCTCTACCGCTACTTCGATTGCATTGATCGCCAGGATCCGATGGCGGCGGTGCAGAACTTCACCGAGGACGCGCGTGCCGAGGTGATGACCGGCAAGTTCCTCGATGGCCGCGACCGCATTGGGCGCGCGCTCGGCCGCATCCTCGACGCGTACGCGCGCACGAGCCACCACGTCACAAACGAGCGGGTCGAGATGGACGGCGAGAACGCGATCCTCACGACCTACGTCTACGCCTACCACCGTATGAAGGCGACGGGCGGCACCTGGCATCTGTGGGCGCGCCTCGTCGATGTGATGGTTCCGCATGGCGAGTCGTGGCTGATCAAAGAGCACCGGCTGACGGGCCTCGACGCGATCCCGAGCCGCCGTGAGATTCCGGACGATTGGTACGGCGGCCACCACGGCAAGGAGTGGGATCCGATCCCGCACCCGTCCGCGATGGCTGCCCGCGCGATCGAGGTGTCGAACCCAGGCCCGGCGCACGGTCTGCAGATGATTCGCGATGCCGCCGCTGGCCTGCTCGATCCGGGCCTCGCGGGGATGATCGCCGCTGCTGCGGCAGCAGCGAAGAATCAGCCGGTCGTGCTGCGCGAGTCGCTTGAACGCGCGCTGGCTGGCGGGTTCCCGAAGGAGCAGGCGTGGGCGACGCCCGCCGTCGTGCTGATCTCGCGCGGCCAGGCGGTGTCGGAGCGGCTCGCCGAGGCGCTGATCGAGGTCTACGGAGAGCCTGACCCTGGCCCCGCGTTCGACGGCACGTTCGATAAGGACGCCACGCTCGCCTACTTCCAGAAGTACTTCGACGGCATCCCGCCACGCATCCAACTGCTTGCCGACCGTTCGCAGCAGGCGTTTGAGGGTTACACGCTGATGCATCGCCTAGGGCTGCGTGAAGGCGCGCTGCCGCCTGTGTCGGTCGAGCTGATCCTGTGCGGCATCAACGGGTCAGAGTTCCAGACGGAGTTCGTGAAGATTCACGCCGACGCCGCCCGCCGTATGGGCGCAACCGAGGATCAGCTCTTCGGGGCGCTCCTCTCGATCATCCCGATCGCGGGCGCGGCCGCCTGGCCGGGCGCCGCGACGGCGCTGCTTTCCTAGCGCGCTTCGAGCGCGCGAATCATCTCACCGACAACCTCGTTGACGGGCGCGGGGATGCCGTGCTCGCGGCCGAGGCGGGCGACTTCCACGCACATCGCGTCGATCTCGGTGCGGCGACCTTCGGCGACATCGACTGTCATCGAGGCGCGGTGATGGCCAAGCGGCCCGAACGTGTTCTCGCACAGCGTGCGGCACTCGGCGGCATCGAGCGGTACGCCCGTTGCCGTCGCCACAGCAGCGATCTCGTCGACGAGACGGAAAAGCAGCGCGCGGGCGGGCGGATTCTCCATCACGCCCGCGACCGTCATTTGGAGCGCGGCCGAGAGCGGCCCCATCGAACCGGCGAGCACGAACTTGCGCCAGATCACAAGATCCGCGCTTTCCACCACCTCCGCGGGTAGCCCCGCGCCCGACAGCGCGGCCGCAAACTCACCGACCGCAGCGGGAATCGAAGCGGCACCGCGCGGCCTACCGACCACCGTGTGCGAGTGCCCGCCAAGCACCGACGCACCAACGAGCACCTTGCCGGGCGGGCGCCCCTCGGCAGCAACGGTGGTCGAGCCGGGCGCCACACGGCTCTCCCCCACGACCCGCGCGAGCGCGCGGTCGTTGCCGAGCCCGTTCTGGACGGTGGTGAGGATCGTCTCGGGCCCGATCAGCCCGGCGGCTCCACGTGCGGCATCCTCGGTCGAGTACGCCTTCGTCGCGACCATCACGATCGGCGCGGGGGCAAGCTCAGCACCGGCCGACGCGATCTCGACTTGGACGGCCTCTTCGCTCCCGTCGGGAAGCAGCGCGACGAGCCCATTCGCCCGAACCGCCTCAACGTGATCGCCGCGGATGTCGAGCAGCGCGACGTCGTGTCCAGCGCGTGCGAGGAACCAGGCGTACGTGCCGCCGATCGCACCCGCGCCGACGATCCCGATTCTCACCGGTTGCCGCGCCCTCGGCTACCGCTACCGCGGTCGCCGGTCGCAGCGGTGATGCCGTCGGCGCGCAGCAGGTTCTTGCGCACCTTCGAGGTGGGCGTCTTCGGCAGCTCGGCGACGATCTCGACGTAGCGCGGCACAGCGAAGTACGGGAGGCGCTCGTCGCACCACTCCCACACCGACTCGACCTCGAGCGTCTGCCCCGGCTCAGCGACGAGTACGGCCTTCAGCTCGTCTTCGCCGCCTTCCTCGTCGGCCTTCACGGCGATCACGGCCGCCTCGGCGACAGCAGGATGATCGTTGATGACGCCTTCAACGTCGGCGGAGGCGACGTTCTCGCCGCGGCGGCGGATGCGGTCATCGAAGCGGTCGATGAACGTCAGGTAGCCGTCGGCGTCGAGCGTCACCGCGTCGCCGGTGTGGAACCAGAGGTTGCGGTAGGCGGTGAACGCGGCGTCGGGCATGCCGATGTAGCCGAGGGTGGTCGTCCACGGGTAGTTCGGCCTAAGGATCAGCTGGCCGACCTCGCCGTGTGGCACCTCCTCGTCGTACTCGTCGACGACGCGCACGTCGTAGAGGTCGAACGAGACCTTGCCGGCTGAGGTGTCGGGGCCTTCGCCAACGATGCGGCGGCTGACCATGCCCACCTCGGTGGAGCCGTACGACGTGACGACGCGCTCAAGCCCAAACCGCTTGCGGAACGTGAGTGCAGGCTGAGTTGGGCACGGCACCGTCCAGGTCGAGCGCAGGTCGTTGTCGGCGTCCTCGGGCGTCTCTGGCTGGGCGAGGATGAAGCCGAGCATCACGCCGAGCAGCGAGGTGTGGGTGGCGCCGCTTTCGCGGATCCGTTCGAGCCACTGGCTGGCCGAGAAGCGCCGCTCGATCCGCAGCCGCGCACCCGCAAGCAGGGTGCTGTATACGCTCATCTGGGCGTTGACGTGGAAGAGCGGCAGCTCGGTGAGGTAGATGTCGTCGCGGCCGATGTCGAGCAGTTCGCGGTTGCGCTCGGCGAGCATGTGCACGGCGGCGTGCGGCAGCAGTGCGCCTTTCGAGCGGCCGGAGGTGCCCGAGGTGAAGTGGATCGCCCCAACGTCCGAGGCGCGGTGGTGCGGCCGCGCGGTCGGCGGAGCGGCCGAGGTCAGCTCGTCGAACAGGAACGTGTCGACGCCGGGTAGGTCGAGGGCGGCACCGACCGACACGACGCGCTTGAGCTTCGGCAGCGCGGGCAGCGACGCGGCGACAGCGTCGGCGAGTTCGCCCTCGACGATCATCG
>OMIZ01000012.1 GCA_900299235.1 Actinomycetota bacterium | reverse complement strand
CGCCCAGTTGCTTGAGGCCGACGAACTCGCCGATCCCGTGGTCGACGTGGACGATCAGATCGCCAATCTTCAGGTCACGAAGGTCTGACAGGAACGCCTGGGTCTTGCTGCGCTGGCGTTCCGCGACGTGGCGCTCCTCGTCGAAGACGTCCGTCTCGGCGTAAATCTGGAGCGCCGCATCGGTCACCCGGAACCCGCGCGACAGGACGCCCACGGAGACAAGCACGGCACCGACATGGCCTCCGTCGCCCCGGTCGATCAGGGCGGCGGGGACGCCGTATTCCTTGAGTATCTCGAGTGACCGCTCTGCCCGACCTGGCGTGGCCGCGACGAGCACCACCGTATCTCCGCGTTGACGCGCCTCACGCACGTCGGCGACCCAGTCCTGTACCCGCCCGTGAAACTCGAGCGCCGGCTGGCAGCGCACCTGGTGGACGGCGCCATCAGTATCGACACTCAGCTCCTCGAACGCACGTGCGCCACTCAGCGGCGCCTCCACGTCGTCCCAATCGACGAAAGCCTCCGACACCGGGACGAGGTCCGGGCGTCTGCGCTGGGTCACTGCGGTCTCGTAGCTCGCCCCGAGTTGTTCGCGCACCTTCCTCAGGTGCGCCTCGACGTCCTGGGGCTCGGCCACCAGAATCTGCGGCGCCCCCATCGCGGCGAAGAACTCGAGAACGGGGACGGAGCGTGAATCGTCCTCAAAGCGCTCACGGGCGGGCATGACGACGACGTGGTCGATGATGTCGGACGAGCGCTGGGAGACCGGGTCGAATCGGCGAAGCGACTCGACGTTGTCCCCGATGAACTCCAGTCGGACTGGCGCGTCCTCTCCGGCCGGAAAGAAGTCGACGATGCCACCTCTCACCGTAAAGGTTCCGTGCGACTCGACTGGATCCGTGCGTGTGAACCCTGCGTCTCCCAGCAAGTCGGCGAGGACGAGAGGGTCAACCTCGGTACCAGGCCTGAGCTCCATGGAGGCGCGAAGCAGCCGCTCGGGCGCACTCACGCGTGGCAGGAGCGACGCGGCGGAGGCCACGACGATTCGACCCGACCCGGTGGCGACGGCATGGAGGGCCTGGGCGCGAGCGGCGGCCACCTTGAAGTGGGGAGCCATCCCGCGATAGGGATCCACCTGCAGCGAGGGAAACGGCAGCACCGCCTTCGCCGCCTCGACATCAGATGCGCCTTCGAGCCCCGCATAGAAGAAGCGGGCGTCGGCCGTGAGCTGTTCGACCTCTCGGTCTGTTGGAGCCACGACCAGCGTCAGGCGGCCACTCGCACCACGTGAAGCCACCACCGCGGCGAGGGCTTTGCCTGGAGGCGTGAGGCCCGCGGTCACGCGCTGGTTGGCGGGCGACGAGAGGGCAGCCGCGGCTCGGCTGAGCAGCGACCGGAGGGCGAGCGACAAGGTGGTCGTCATGTTGCGTGCGTGGCAGCCACCAGCAGGTGGAACCTATCGCGTCCCGTCGTGCCGGCCCAGTCCGACCATGCGGATGCCGCCGTCGAACGACCAGCCGTGGCGCGGCCGATAGACGCCAGCGTCTGCCACCGGAGACTTCATTCGGAAGGTGTACAGAAGCCTGTGGTAATCGTAGGGCACGCCGTTCTCGCGGTGTACCGCGACGTCGAGCTTGTACGTCCCTTCCACCAGATCGAGCGCGTCCATCGAGAATCGGATCTGACCATCGGTCGCCACGCCCTCGACGGTGCCACCTTCGAGCGCGGTGTTGGTGCCGTAACAACACACCCCTTCGGCGTTGAAGATGCCGATCCCGAAGACCACGTCGGTCATCGGCTGGTGGCAGCGAATCCCAAACGTGACGTCAACGCGGGTCCCGGTGTCGAAGACGCGGGCCGACTGCCCGTGGGCGTTCATCAAATCCACGTCCACGATCTCGATCTCCCGAGATCCCCACCGTCCTTCGGCGGCCTTGAACATGTCGGCCGGGGGCGCCGACTCGGACGGGGCCGGTGCCGACGTGTCCTGCTCGGCCTTGCGAGCCAGCTCTGCATCAACCAGGTGGCGCGTCTCGTCGGTCGCCACGTCGGTCAAGTAGGCGTCGATGACGCGATGCGGGTCGCCCTGTGCCTTCACGCGACCGGCGTCGAGCCACAGAGCCTCGTCGCAATAGCGGCGAACAAGGTCGAGCGAGTGGGTCACGAGCAGCACCGTTCGCCCTCGACGTCTGAGCTCGGCAAACGTGTCGAGACACTTGTGCGTGAAGGCCTCGTCTCCCACGGCCAGCACTTCGTCCACGAGCAGCACGTCCGGATTGACGTTGATCGCGACGGCGAAACCAAGCCGCACATACATGCCGGATGAATAGGTTTTCACGGGCTCGTCGATGAACGACTCCAGCTCCGCGAACCGGACGATGTCATCGAAGCGCTTCGCGATTTCCTTCCGGGAAAGACCGAGCATCATCCCATTGACGTAGACGTTCTCCCGACCAGAGATCTCCGGGTGGAAGCCGGCGCCCAACTCGATCAGGGCGGACACGCGCCCGGTCACGTGGATACTGCCGGACGTGGGCTTCCCGATGCCGGCGAGGAGCTTGAGCAGCGTGCTCTTCCCGGAGCCGTTCCTTCCGATGACACCGAACGAGCGACCGGCGGTGACGTCGAACGACACATCGCGGAGGGCCTCGAACAAGCTATCGGGTCGCACAGCCGATGCGAGTCCGCCGGACAGCAGGGCGCTCTTCAGTGTCGCGAAGTGACGCCGTCGTCCGTATCGACGGAACTGCTTGCTGACGCCACGGACCTCGATCGCGTTCACCTAGACTTCCTCCGAGAGCGTGTCGCGGAGACGGTCGAAGACGACGTAACCCACAGCAGCCGTGGCGATGGCTCCAAGAGCAACCAGGCCCAGACCCGACGCGTCACTGAACTCGCCTGGCGCGAACAGAACCTGCTGATAGGCCACCGCGAGGTGCGTGAAGGGGTTGAACGCCATCACACGACGGACCGAGGCTGGAGCCTGGTCGAGCGAATAGATGATCGGGGTGGCAAAGAACCACAGCGTCAGCAGGTGTGTGAGCAGATCGCGCACGTCGCGGAAGTGGACCGTGAGTGCCGAGACCAGGAGCGCCAGTCCGAGGGTCAGTACCAACTGCACCGCGACGATCACGGGGAACCAGACGAGGTCCGACGGTGTGACCGGGATACGGTAGAAAAGCAGAAAGGCCGCGAGGATCGGCAATCCCAGACAGAAGTGCACAAGACCCGCGAGGACGGTGACGATGGGCAGGACCTCCGCCGGAAAGAGAACTTTGCGAATCAGGTTCGCGTTCGCGACGAGCACGTTGGCCGACTCGAGCAGCGAAGACGAGAACCATGTCCAGGGCAGGATGCCGCAGAACATGAACAGGGCAAACGGTTCGAGCTGGGGCGGGTGGGTGCCTGGCATCACCACCGTGAACACAAAGGTGTAGATGACGAGCAGGAGCAGCGGGTTGATGAACGACCAGAAGAAGCCGAGAACCGACCCGCGATAGCGGGCGCGCAATTCCCTCGCGACGAGGCTTTGCACAAGACCCCGGTAACGAACCAGTTGTCGGAGATGTGCCAGCACCGGCGCCAGTGTAGCTGAGAGGGGCGTGCCGTGAACGCCCGGTTGTCAGGCGGCTACGACCGCATGCGGACCTTCGCCGCCACCTGGAGACGGATGAGGGACTTCATCAGGGCAATCCGCGCCCGCTCGAGATCGATGTCGGTGGCAGCCGTGGAGCCAGCGATGCGACCCTCGGCGCGCTGCTTCGCGCGCTCCGCCCTGGCAACGTCGATGTCCTGGGCCCGTTCGCCGACCTGCGCGAGGATCGTCACCCGGTCCGGCAGGATCTCGACGAATCCCATCGCCACGGCCAGATAGTGGCGCTCGGAGCCGGTTCGGTACCACATCTCCCCGACCTTGAGCGTCGCCAGCAAGGGTGTGTGCCCCGGCAGGACACCGAGTTCTCCCTCCGAGCCGGGAACGACCACTTCGTCCACGTCCTCGCGAAGGACGAGGCGGTCTGGCGTGACCACCTCGAGTACGAGCTTGGTTGGCAATGCCATGCGTCTACGCCGCCTTCATCGCCTGCGCTTTTTCGATCGCTTCCTCGATCGTGCCCACCATGTAGAAGGCCTGCTCTGGCAGCGCGTCGTGCTTGCCCTCGGCGATCTCCTTGAAGCCCTTGATCGTGTCGGCAATCTGGACGTACTTGCCCTTGAATCCAGTGAACTGCTCGGCCACGAAGAATGGCTGCGAGAGGAACCGCTGCAGCTTGCGGGCGCGCGACACGGTCAGGCGGTCGTCCTCCGACAGTTCGTCGATACCGAGAATCGCGATGATGTCTTGGAGGTCCTTGTAGCGCTGGAGGATCTGCTTAACCGACCGGGCAACGTTGTAGTGTTCCTGGCCCAGGATGCGCGGATCGAGGATGCGGGATGTCGAGGCCAGTGGATCCACGGCCGGGTAGATGCCGAGCTCGGCGATCTGTCGCGAGAGATTCGTGGTGGCGTCCAGGTGCGCGAACGTCGTGGCCGGCGCCGGATCCGTATAGTCGTCCGCCGGGACATAAATCGCCTGCACCGAGGTGATCGAGCCCTTCTTCGTGGAGGTGATGCGCTCCTG
>OMIZ01000011.1 GCA_900299235.1 Actinomycetota bacterium | reverse complement strand
CGGCAACCCCGAGCGCCCCGAGATCGCGTGGGAGATCGCCCGCGGGATCGACGGCATCGCCGCCGCCGCCAACGAACTCGGCATTCCCGTCGTCTCAGGGAATGTGTCGCTGTACAACGAGACCGGGGGCACGCCGATCCCACCCACGCCGTTTGTCGGCTGCGTTGGCCTCGTCGCCGACGTCACGCGCGTGCCCAGCCGCTGGCGCAGCGGCGACGCCGTCGTGCTGCTCCGCGGCGAGGGCGCCGAGCTCGTGAAGTTCGTGTGGCAGAACGCGCATCGCTTCTCGCTCGCCCACGACGTGTCGAAGGGCAGCGTGGAACTCGCTCTGCATGAGGCAGCCGAGTGGAGCGGACTTGCCGGCCCCACGGCCCACGGCACGAGCGGGCCTGGCGTGATCGTTGCGCTCGCCCCGGCAGACGTCGCCGCGCTCGCGTGGCCCGACCTGATCCAGCTCGGAACCGTCTAGCCATGTGCGGCATCTTCGGCATCTACGCACCCGGTCGCGACGTCGCGCGCCTCACCTACTTCGGCCTGCACGCCCTGCAGCACCGTGGCCAAGAGTCGGCCGGTATCGCAGTCTCCGATAACGGCCGCCTGACGGCGCTGCGCGACCTTGGCCTCGTCACCCAGGTCTTCGATGAGGCAAAGCTCGGCGGACTTCACGGCACGTTCGCGATCGGCCACACGCGCTACTCGACCACCGGCCGGAATGCGTGGGCGAACGCGCAGCCGCTGCTCCATCACGGGAAGGCCCGCACCGTCGCCCTCGGCCACAACGGGAACCTCGTGAACGCCGCCGAGCTGCGGGCCGAGCTCGGCATCCCGCTCTCGTCGACCTCCGACAGCGAGGTGATTGCCGCGATGATCGCGAACGACGAGGACTCGCTCGTCGACGCAATCACTCATGCGATGCGGAAGATCGACGGCGCCGCCTCGGTCGTCGGCATCGCCGAAGGCAAGCTCTTCGCGTTCCGCGACCGCCACGGCTTCCGGCCGCTCGTGCTCGGGTACGTCGGCCTCGACCCTGTCGTCGCCTCTGAGACCTGCGCGCTCGACCTCCTCGGCGCACGGTTCGAACGCGAGATCAGCCCAGGTGAGCTTGTGATTCTCGACGAGAACGGAATTGAATCGGCTCAGGTCGGTGGGCGCCCCGATCCGTCACTCTGCATCTTCGAATACTTCTATCTCGCCCGCCCCGATACACGTCTTGAGGGCGTCGAGGTGCATGGCGCGCGCGTGCAGATGGGTGTCACCCTCGCCAAGGAGGCACCTGCCGAGGCCGACCTCGTTCTGCCGATTCCCGACTCGGGTACCCCGGCAGCAATCGGGTTCTCGCGCGAGAGCGGCATTCCGTTCAGCGAAGGCCTGATCAAGAACCGCTACGTGCACCGCACGTTCATCCAGCCCGACCAGGCGATGCGCGAGCAGGGCATCCGCATGAAGTTCAACCCTCTCGACGAGGTTGCGGGCAAGCGACTCGTGATCGTCGACGACTCGATCGTGCGTGGCTCGACGACGCGCCAGATAGTCCAGATGCTGTTCGACTCGGGCGCCGCCGAAGTCCACGTGCGTATCTCGTCGCCGCCGGTGATTTCGCCGTGCTTCTACGGCATCGACCTCGCCACCGAAAACGAGATGATCGCCGCACAGACCGATATCGAAGGTGTCCGGCTTGCGATCGGCGCAACGTCACTCGCCTACCTCTCGCTCGATGGGCTTCAGGCCGCGACGCAACGCCCGGTCGCCCAGCTCTGCCGCGCCTGCCTGACGCGTGAGTACCCGACGGCGCGTCCTGACGAAGCCGCCAAGCACCGCTTCGAAGCCGCCCGCGCCTAGGCGGTCGTGCCGGCCCCGGGGCCGCGCTCGAGCAGCTCCTTGCCGCGACCGAAGCGGACTGCCCGCTTTGCCTGCACGGGGTCGAAGCCCTGTTCGAGTAGCCGCTGCCGTAGCTCTCCCTCGGTCGCCATCCGCAGGAACAGCACCACCAACGCGCCAAGCGTGACGAGACCGCCCTCGGCCATCATCACGACGCCCGCGAAGTTCTGGTCGCGGACTGCGGTCACACCCCACTTCGGGTTGGCGCGCTCATACCACGGGTAGAACACCGTCCCCGACCACACGAAGATGTTTCCGAGCACCGTCTCAAGCAAGCGAACAACGGCGACGTACCCGAGCTTCGCACCTGTTCCGAACCACTCAGGGGCAGGCAGCGTCTCAAGCACCGGCGCCCACATCAGGCCACCGAAGGTGAAGAACATCATGTGCTCCAACGCATGGATCGGCGTGTGGTGCAGAGCCGCCTCGTAGAGGTACGGGACGTGCCAGATGTACATGTCGAGCGCCCACAGGGGCAGGGCGACGAATGGGTGGGCAAGCACGCGCAAGCGATCGAAGAAGCGAATCGCGAGCACCGGGCGCAGTACAGGCCCGGTCAGGCCGAGTACGAAGCAGAGAGGTGCGAGATCCCCGAGCAAGACGTGCTGGAGCATGTGGAAGAAGAAAAGGTCGTCCTCACCCAGCGCATCGATCGGCGAGTTCAGAGCGAGCACAACGAGACCGATGCCCGTCCAGAACATGCCGACGCGCCAGCCAGGCACGGGTGTGCCCTTTGCGGCAAGCGTCCGCGCGCGCCGCGTGTAGAGAACACACGCGAGGATCGTCGGAATGAGCTGCAGAGGCTCGAGGTTCCAGCTCGTCAAGAGGTTCGCGCCAAGCACCAGCCAAGTGTGGCGCACACCGCCTCACCTCGCGAGTGGAACGGCTCTCGCGACTGCCTTCCGCAGCCGACCGTAGACTCTTGAATCTGAACGAGGACGCACTCACCTACGCCGACGCCGGAGTGTCACTTTCGGTCGCCGATGCGGTGGTAGGTCGTCTGCGCGCTGCGGTCGAATCGACCGGCGCCACGGGGTTTGGCGCGTTCGCTGGCCTTCATCCACTCGACGATCGGCGTCTGCTCGCCGCATCGACCGACGGTGTAGGCACGAAGCTGATGCTCGCACGCACGCGGGGCAGATTGCGCGATTGCGGTGCCGACCTGGCCGCGCACTGCATCAACGACGTGGTGACCACAGGCGCCGACCCGCTGATGCTGCTCGACTACGTCGCCGCGAACACGATCGACCTCGCCGAAGTCGCCGACCTCGTTGATGGGGCCGCCGAGGTCTGTCGGGCGGCCGGTGTCGCGCTCGTCGGCGGCGAGACCGCAGAGCTCCCCGGCACCTATCGCGAGGGCGAACTCGACTTTGCCGGTACGTGCGTGGGGATCGTCGATCGCGACAATCTAATCGACGGTTCGACCGTCGTCGCGGGCGATGTCGTCATCGGCTTCCCCTCAGCCGGCATCCATGCGAACGGCTTCACGCTGGCACGCAAGGTGCTCGAGACAGAGGATTACGACGGGCCCGACCTGCTCGCCCCGACGCGCCTGTACCTCGACGTCGCCCGATCGCTGCGCGGCCGCGCCAAGGCGTTCGCGCACATCACCGGCGGCGGCATCATCGGCAACCTGCCGCGCGTGCTACCCGAGGGTCGCACGCCAGAGATCGCCTGGAACGCATGGGAGCGGCTCCCCGTCTTCGATTGGCTTGGCCGCCACGTCGCCGAGGAGGAGATGCGGCGCGTATTCAACCTTGGCATCGGGTGGTGCGCCGTCGTGTCGGAGGCGCAACCGGGCGAGCTCGTGATTGGGAGGATCGTGTGATCGGTGTCCTCGTCTCGGGCAACGGCACCAACCTGCAGGCGCTGATCGACGCTGGCCTGCCGATCTCAGGGGTTGCCGCGAATCGCAAAGACGCGTTTGCGCTGCAGCGGGCACGTGAGGCCGGAATCCCCGTGGCCGTCTTTGGCCTCGACTGCCACTCAACGCGTGAGGAACGCGACCGCATGATGGCGACCTGGCTTGAGGAACACGAGGTCGAACTCGTCGTCCTCGCCGGCTACATGCATCTCGTAACGCGGCCCTTCCTCGTCCGGTTCCCGAACCGGGTTGTGAACGTCCATCCCTCGCTCCTCCCGGCCTTCCCTGGCCTGCACGCCATCGAGCAGGCGATCGCGGCTGGCGTCCAGGAGACGGGCGTGACAGTGCATCTCGTTGACGAGGGCCTCGACACGGGCCCGGTGCTGCGCCAGGAGGCCATCTCTGTCGCACCGGTCGACACGCTCGAAGAGCGAATCCATGCCGTCGAGCACCGACTGTTGCCCGAAGTCGTTCGCTCGCTGCTCACTGACCCGGCGTTTGCCACCACCACTGCGAAGGAGATCTCGTGAGAGCACTCGTCTCGGTCTGGGACAAGACCGGCCTCGAACCATTCGCCCGCGGTCTCGTCGAACTCGGGTTCGAGATCGTGTCGTCGGGTGGCACCGCCGCGTTCCTTGCCGAGCAGGGACTGCCCGTCACCAAGGTCGAGGATGTCACCCAGGCGCCCGAGATGCTCGGCGGCCGCGTCAAGACACTTCACCCGCGCATTCACGCGGGCATCCTTGGCCGCCCCACGCTCCCCGACGACCAGGCGGCACTCACCGACCACGGCATTGAGCCGTTCCAGGTCGTCTGCGTCAACCTCTACCCCTTCTCGTCGGTCAGTGGCAAGAAGGACACGACCGACGCTCAGGCGATCGAGTTGATCGACGTCGGCGGCCCGTCGATGCTGCGCGGTGCGGCGAAGAACTTCGCTCACGTCGCTGCGGTCTGCGATCCGTCCCAGTACGACGGCGTCCTTGCCGAGGTTCGCGCGAACGGCGAGGTATCGCTGGAAACGCGGCGTGCACTCGCAACCGAGGCGTTTGCAACGACCGCTGCCTACGACGCGACGATCGCCAACTGGTTTGGCGCCACCGAGCGTTTCCCCGCACAGCTCAACCTCTCGTTCCGCAAGGTCACCGACCTCTCCTACGGCGAGAACCCGCACCAGGAGGCCGCGTACTACCGCGAACTCGGCGGTCGGCGCCACCTGCTCTCGCGCGTCGAGCAGCTTGGTGGCAAGGAGCTGTCGTACAACAACCTGGCCGACCTTGAGGGCGCGCGTCGCGTCGCACGCGAGTTCACGGTTCCGGCAGCGGTCATCGTCAAACACGCGAACCCGTGCGGTGTTGCGCTTGGCGAGACGATCGAGGAGGCGTACGAAAGGGCCCTGGCGGGCGATCCCGTATCGGCGTTTGGCTGCGTGATGATCCTCAACCGGCCGGTGACCGGGGCGTTTGGTGCACGGCTCGCCGAGCACTTCATTGAGGTACTCCTCGCTCCGGGCTACGACGACGAGTCGCTCGCCGCGCTCCAGAGCAAGGCGGCGCTGCGGATTCTGCGCAACGACGAGCGCCGCAGCGACACACCCGGCGAGCGCGACTTCAAGCGCGTCCTCGGCGGGATCCTCGTGCAGGATCGCGACGCCGACACCGAGGAGCGCGACACGATGGAGCTCGCCACCGGCACGATCGACGAGAAGGCCTGGGGTGATGTGATCTTCGCGTGGCGCGTGTGCAAACACGTGAGCTCGAACGCGATCGTGCTCGTCAAGGATCTGCAGACGATCGGCATCGGCGCAGGTCAGATGAGCCGTGTCGACGCGGTGCGTATCGCGATCGAGAAGGCACGCGAACACGGCCACGACGTCGCCGGGTCGGTGCTCGCGAGCGACGCGTTCTTCCCGTTCGCCGACGGCCCCCAGCTTGCGCTCGACGCCGGAGTCACCGCGGTGATCCAGCCTGGCGGATCGAAGCGCGACGACGAGGTCACCGCGGCGATCACGTCGGCGGGTGCGGCAATGGTGCTCACCGGCCGCCGCCACTTCCGCCACTAGCGGTATCGGGCTGCGAAGCGTCTACGCTTCGGGGCATGGCGCGCGAATACCCCAACGTGCTCGAGCTCGTCGGCGGCACGCCGATCGTCCGGCTCGACCGCATCTCCGAGGACGTCCCAGGCCAGATCCTCGCGAAGCTCGAGTTCTTGAACCCCGGCGGATCGGTGAAGGATCGAATCGGCCTCTCGATGATCGAGGCCGCCGAACGCGAGGGGAAGTTGAAGCCCGGCGGCACGATCGTCGAGCCGACGTCGGGCAACACCGGCGTGGGCCTCGCCATCGCGGCAGCGAAGAAGGGCTACCGCTGCATCTTCGTGATGCCCGACAAGATGAGCCAGGAGAAGATCGCGGTGCTGCGCGCGTATGGCGCGGAGGTCGTGATCACACCAACCGCGGTCGATCACCACTCGCCCGAGTCGTACTACTCGGTGTCGGATCGCCTCGCCGAAGAGATCCCGGGCGGCTTCAAGCCCGACCAGTACTCAAACACCGCAAACCCTGATTCGCACTACCGCACAACCGGGCCTGAGATCATGGAGCAGACCGGTGGCGAGATCGACGCAATCGTCATCTCGGTGGGAACCGGCGGCACGATCAGCGGCGTTGGTCGGTACTTCAAGGAGCACAAGCCGAGCGTCCAGATCATCGGTGTCGACCCTGAGGGGTCGATCTACACGGCGAAGGACGAGAGCGAGCTACGCCCGTACCTCGTCGAAGGCATCGGCAAGGACACCTGGCCCGAGACAATCGACCTGAATGTCGTCGACCGCTGGGTGCAGGTTTCCGACCGCGACTCGTTCCTCACAGCGCGCCGTCTCTCACGCGAAGAAGGGATCCTTGCCGGCGGTTCGGCGGGCAGCACGGTGTGGGGCGCGATCCAGGTCGCCAAGGATCTCGGCCCTGACGCCCGCGTCCTGACGATCATTCCCGACTCGGGCCGCTCATACCTCTCGAAGTTCTACGACGACAACTGGCTGCTCGAATACGGCTTCCTTGAGCGCTCCGCGCCCGCCCCGACCGTCGGTCAGCTGATCCACGCAAAGTCTGGCCCGGGCGGACTGCCGGGCCTCGTCACAATCTCGTCGCACCAGAAGGTTGGCGAGGCAATCGGCGTCATGCAGCAGTACGGCATCTCGCAGCTACCGGTCATTCGGAACGGCGAGACGGCGACACTCGCCGATGTGATCGGGTCGCTCCAGGATCGCGACCTGCTCGACCGCGTCTTCAAGAACTCGGACGCGCTGCACGAGGATGTCGCCTCGGCGATGCAGCCGCCACTGCCCACCGTCGACATGGCTGCGTCGGTCGACGCGATCATCGCGGCACTCACCGGCAAGACCAACGCCGTGATCGTCGGCGAAGCAGGGCGTCCCGTCGGCGTCGTCACGCGCTCCGACGTGCTCGAGTATCTCGCGCACGCGCGGTAATGGCGACGGTCACACGCGCCGCCCTGCGGCGGTACGTCGTTGCACACCAGGGGTACACCTCGCGTGTCCGCTCGGCGAAGCCCGCCGAGGTCGCACACGAGATCGCACGCCTCGGCGCAGTGCAGCTCGATTCGATTGCGACCGTCGACCGCGCCCACCGCATCACGCTGAGCACGCGCATCGGCGGCTACGACGAGAAGGCCGTGAGTGCGCTGCTCACGCGCGGCGAAATCTTTGAGTACTGGGCGCACGAGGCCTGCTTGCTGCCGATCCAGGACTACCCGCTCTTCAAGCGCCGCATGGAACATCTCGCCAACGAGCACTGGTGGGGACGTAAGCGACAGGCACGAGACGTCGAGGAAGTGGTGCTCGCGCGCATTCGTGACGAGGGAGCACTCCCGGTCCGTGCGTTCGAGGGCAAGAGCGAACCGATGTGGGGCTGGAAGCCCGAGAAGCGGGCGCTCGAGCAGTTGTTCGCGGCCGGCGAGCTTGCAATCGCCGGGCGGCAGGGGTTCCAACGGCTGTACGACCTGCCCGAGCGGGTAATTCCTGCCACGTACCTGAATACGCCAGCCCCGACGGACGATGAGTTCCACCGCGGGTATGCCTTGCGCGCCGTGCAGGGCCGGGGAGCGCTCACCGAGGCCGGCATCGCAGAGCACTGCCGCTTTCGCGGCGGTACGCGTGAGGTACGTCCACACGTCGACGCACTGATTGCCGACGGGCTCGTGGTCGCGTTGCCGTCGATGATGGTGGCCCGCCCGTGATCGTCCCCGTCGATGCCGAACTCGATGGTGCCCCGACCGGTGCCGTGCTCCTTTGCCCGTTCGACAACCTGATGTGGGATCGGCCGTTCCTCACCCGCCTGTTCGACTTCACCCACCTGATCGAGGTCTACAAGCGCGAGCACGAGCGCGTCTACGGCTACTACGTCCTGCCACTCCTCGAGGGCGACCGCTTCCTCGGCAGAGCCGACCTCAAAGCCGACCGCGCCACACGCACGCTGATCGTCAAGAGGTTCACGCCAGAGCCAGGTGTGCGACGCAAACCCGACGAACCGCTAGCGAAGGCGGCCGACCGGCTCGCCCGCGCGCTCGGCCTTGAGCAGGCCGTGATCGCCTGACGGCTAGGCTAGGCCCATGGAATTCGAGACACGCGCGATTCACGACGGCCAGGAGCCCGACCCGGCAACCGGCGCGGTGATCGTCCCGATCTACCAGACCTCAACCTACGTGCAGGAAGAGGTCGGAAAACACAAAGGCTACGACTACTCGCGCGTCGGCAATCCCACGCGCACCGCGCTCGAGGTTGCACTCGCGAGCCTCGAGAACGCGAAGCACGGCCTTGCGTACTCCTCGGGCCTTGGCGCGACAACAACGCTGACGCACCTCGTCGATCCCGGCGAGCGCGTTGTGCTGATCGCCGACGTCTACGGCGGCGTGTACCGCATGACCTCACAGGTCTACGAGCCAAAGGGCTACCACTTCACCTACGTCCCAGCCGACGAGTTCGACTCAAACCTGGCCGCATACCTCGACGACGACGTGAAGCTCGTGTGGATCGAGACGCCGTCAAACCCGCTGCTGAACGTCGTCGACATCCGCAAGGCGGCCGACGCGGCGCACAAGGTCGGGGCGATCCTCGCCGTCGACAACACGTTCGCAACCCCGTACCTGCAGCAGCCGCTCGACCTTGGCGCCGACGTTGTCGTGCACTCGACAACCAAGTACCTCGGCGGCCACTCCGACGTGATCGGCGGCTTCATCGCGACAAACGACGATGCGATCGGTGAGCGGCTGCGCTTCCTGCAGAAGTCACTTGGCGCTGTACCTGGCCCGTTCGACTCCTGGCTCGTGCTGCGCGGCCTCAAGACGCTCTCAGTGCGCATGCGTCAGCACTGCGAGAACGCTCACATCATCGCGTCGTATCTGGAGCAGCACGCAGCGGTCGAGCAGGTGCTCTACCCCGGGCTTGCATCGCACCCCGGCCACGCCGTCGCATCGCAGCAGATGCGTGATTTTGGCGGAATGATCTCGTTCCTCGCCCGGAGCCCGGAAGAGGCCGAGGCGATCTGTGCACGCACGAAGCTGTTCGCGCTCGCCGAATCGCTTGGCGGCGTTGAGAGCTTGATCGAACTGCCCGCGAAGATGACGCACGCCTCAACCGCATCGGCACCGTTCGCGTCACCAAAAAACCTTGTACGGCTTTCCGTCGGTATCGAGTCGGTCACCGACCTGCTCGCCGACCTCGAGCACGCACTCGCGCTCTAGCGCGCGTCGCAAACGGTTGGGTGGCGACGCGCCATCACGCGCCGCCACCCCACTTCAGGCCTCTACGTCGAGAGCGCGATCGGCTCCTGGTGCGGCCAGGTCGCGTACTCCTTTGGCAGCAGATGGAACCACGCAAGCGCATCCGGTAGCCGACCCCAGGGCTCCATTTCCGCCGTGTGCGCCCACGTCCCCTTGAGCGAACGCAGCCACATGTGCGGGTTGAGTCGCCGAAGCTCCTTGGCGAGCGCACCAGTTTCGAGCCGCTGGTCGCGGATGATCCGATCGCGCGTGCTCCACCAGAGCTGCAGCTTCACCCCAGAAAACGCAAGCTGCTTCGCATACGACGATGGACTTCGGACGGCGTAGCCACCCGGGTTCGTGGTCGGGGTTCCACCGACCTCCCGCCGCATGAACTGCTGCAACTGCTTTCCATTGGGCAGGGCAGCAAAGTCGACGTAGCGACGGCGAAGGTTGGTCGCCGGATCAAACGCGATCGCCCCGGCGAGCAGGTGAGGGTAACGGGCCGCGAGGAGCAGGGTCTCCTGCCCACCCATCGATCCGCCAACCGCGTAGACCCGGCGACGATTGACGGGGATCCCGTGATGCTGCGCGATGCTAACCATCCGGGCGAGATCCGAGATCTCTCCCGGATATCCCCACGAATATTGATGCAGGACGCGACCCTGACCGGCCGGATTGATCACGGCGAAGTCACCCATGCCTGGCAGGTCGCCCCAGATCCGAGCGTTCGCACGCCCGGAGAGGCCTCGACCGTGCGGCGAGATGATGAGGGGGATCGGCCGGTGGATGAGGCGGGCCGGGTAGAGCAGCCACGCCCTACGGATCTGACCGTCATGCGAGCGATACGTGATGACGCGCGAACGAGTCGCGATCAACGCGTGCGGCGCAAGTGACGCCGAAGCCGCGGGTGCGCTGAGCAGCGCGGCAAGGGAGAGAACAAGCGCGTATTTCCTCATACCGACGAGAGTAGGTCTGCGAATGCGAAGATGGCGTTATGCAGACGTTGTCGCCCATCGATCTTCGGTTCAGAGGCCAAGAGCGCGCCATCGGCGTGTACCTGATCGAAACCAGTGACGGCCCAGCGCTCTACGACTGTGGTCCCGCGACGACACTGCCAACTCTGAAGGCTGGCCTCGCCGACCTCGGCACCGATCTGAGCGAGATCCGCCACCTGATGCTCTCCCACATCCATTTCGATCACGCAGGCGCAGCCGGCCCGATCATTCGCGAGTTCCCGCACATCACGCTGTGGGTGTCTGAGCGTGGCGCTCCGCACATGATCGATCCGTCGCGACTGGAGCGCTCTGCACGGCGACTGTACGGCGACGAGTTCGACACGCTCTGGGGCGAGCTTGCCCCGATCCCAGAGGCGAACGTGCGGATCGCCAACGGCAACGTCAACGGGTGGGAGGCGTTCCCGACCCCGGGGCACGCAATCCACCATGTGGCCTATTTCTGCGACGGCACACTGCTTGCGGGCGACGTCGCTGGCGTACGCATCCAGCCCGAGCCGCACATCCTCCCGCCCACGCCACCACCCGATATCGATATCGAGACGTGGCATGCCTCGATCGCAGAGATTCGCCGACGCTCACCCGATCGCCTCGCCCTCATCCACTTTGGCGTCGAAACCCAGGTGACCGATCATCTCGACCGCCTTGAAGAGGGCCTCGACCGCTGGTCGGCTCGCGTCGAAAACGGCATGGAGGCCGAAGAGTTCGTCCGTGTCGGCCGAGCCGAGTTCGGCGATGCAGCCGACCTATACGAGCTCGCAGGGCCAATCGAGCCGTGCTGGCAAGGCCTGCGTCGCTACTGGGATAAGAAGGCTGAAGCCGCTGAGGCGTCGGCGTAGCGCCCGTTAGCTCTCGCGGCGATGAATGCGCGCGCCGCTTGACTGGTCGATCGACATCAGCACCATCTCGTCGACCACCATGTGCTCCGGCCGTGTCACAGCGTACATGATCGCATCGGCCACATCGTCAGCTGAGAGCGGCCGCGTGCCTGCATAGACCGCCCTCGCCTTCTCAACATCGCCGCGGAACCGGACGACCGAGAACTCGGTCTCGACAAGACCCGAGTCGACCGTCGTAACGCGAATGTCTTGCCCGAGCAGATCCTCGCGCAGCGCGCGCGTGAAGCCACGCACAGCGAACTTTGATGTCACGTAGGTCGCGCCGTTGGGATAGGCCCAGCGGCCGGCAATCGAGCCGAGATTCACGATGTGCCCCGGCTCCCGCATCGACCGCTGCAGCACAAGTCGCGTCATCCGCACAAGACCGTTGACGTTCGTCTCGAACACGCGGCGCTCATCTTCCTCAGACGACTCAACAAACGGATCACGCCCAAGTCCGAGACCCGCGCCATTCACAAGGATGTTGCAAGGCCCTGCCGCATCGACGAACGCCTCGCAGCTCGCAGGGTCGGTCACGTCAAGCTCGAGCGCGACCTCCGTGGTCAGCCGATCGACGCGGCGTGCGCCACCGATGACACGAGCGCCTTCCTCCGCAAGCATGCGCGCCGTAGCGGCGCCAATGCCGCTCGATGCACCGGTGACGATCGCGATCTTGCCGTCGAGCTTCCCCACGCAGGGCACGTTACCCACTCCCAACGCCAATTCGCCCCGAGAACGACAAAGCGGCCTTACCGACGATCGCTACCGCCGGTAAGGCCGCTCGTCAGAGGCTGTTACTGCGCGAAGACCGCGAGCGTGTAGTTCACGGTCACACCGTGCTTGTCGACCAGCTTCAAGACGACGGTGTAGTCGTGGCCCTTCACATCCCGGAACGAAATAGCCGGAGAGATCGTCTCGTTCGCAGCCAGCGAGGCAGGTGGCTGACCAACAGCGATCTTCTTCTTGCCCTCAAAGACTGCGTATGTGACACCGATTCGCGACCCAGGCGGGTTGTAATTGAAGAACTGCGGAACATCGATGTTTGGAGTGAACCCCATGCCTTCAGGGATGTAGTACGTCTGCCCAACTACCGCCTTCGCGGCGGCCGAGAACGTCGTATACGAGGGCTTCTTGGAGCCGTTGACGTTCTGCAGACCGCTGAACCAGGTCTGGCTCGAGCTGTCGCGGAAGATGAACCAAACGAACATGTCGACGTACGGGTTCTTTGCCGCCATCTGAATGGCCGTCCGTGCATCGGCAGCCTGCTGGGCGGTGGAAACACCGAGCGGATATTGCGGCTTGGTTTGCTCGCCGTATTCGGTGACCCAGATCGGCACGCGTCGCTGCCACCACGTCTGCAGGTCGCTACCGAACTGCTGGAGTGTGGTGAGCGTCACCGCCGGGTACTGCACCTTCTGCGTTGGCGGAAGATTGGGGCTCGTCGGATACGGGTGCGTCGCCCACGCGTCAAACTTCAGCTTCGGCGCGGCGATCGCAAGCAGGCGGGCGAACGTGGCAGGTGCCACCGAGTCGCTCACGCCACCTGTTGGGGTGTTGTGGCCGCGGTTTGATGTCTCACCAGCCGCGACAAGCGCGAGCGGGTTACCGGCCTTGATCCCGGCGTACCCAGCGGCAAACAGCTTCGCGTACGCAGCCGGACTTACGATCTGGCCGTTCTCGAACTGTGGGGTGAGGAAGAGCTGAAGGTTCGGCTCATTCCAGATCGCAAAACGCGTGACAACGCCGTACCCGGGGTGCAGGCCGTTGTAGCGCGCAGCCAACATGCGAGCGAAGTCGGTCAGATCAGCGAGATTCGTAGGCGGATGATTTGGGGTCTGCCCACCATTCGCCCACTTCGGTGTACCGGTGATCGTGATCATCACCTGGAGGCCGTACTTCGGCGCTGTCCGGACGAGCGCGTCGAGATCGCTGATCTTGTACGCAGGGTCGTCGCCATTCAGTGGCGACGCGGGCTTCGACGCGGCGATCTGCGACCAGTCGGCCAGGACATGCATGATCGACGCACCCGTCTTCGACGCTGACTCAAGGTTGGCCGCGGTCGATTTCGACCAGCGGAAGCTTGGATCATCGAAGAAGCCGATCTGCATCCTCGGATTCGCCTTGGCGGCGGCGGCCGGAAGGGCCATAAGAGCAAGTACAACGATGAGCGCGATGCGAGTCGTGCGAAGCACAGACAGGGACCTCCTAGCCGGGGACACAGACCTTTAGGTGACCGTAGTCGCCTGCTGGTGAGCGCGGTGTAAAGACCGTCACAGCATGACGGTCGAACCCGACGACATCTGGTCGCGTTGCACCCAATCCGTTCCGCCAGGTACCTTCGACGTGAGATGAGCGACGAAATGGGCGTCCTGTGCGTTGTCGACCCGTACTGCCAGTGGTCGTACGGCTTTCTGCCGACCCTGATCGAGTTCTGGGAGCAGCACAAGGACGAGATACCGTTCCACGTCGCGTGCGCTGGCCTCTATCGCGACGCGGGGGTCCGTCCGCTATGCGAGATCGAAGGCCTCGGCGACACGAGCCGTCAGATTGCAGAGATTCTGGGCGCAGAGTTTGGCCCCGCATACGAGGCGCTCCTCGCCGACGGCTCGTTCGAGATGAACTCTCTCGACGCAACGAGGGGGCTGGCCGCGCTCAAAGATGTCGCCCCCGAAAAGACGCTTGACCTAGCCTACGCCCAGATGAAGGCGTTCTTCCGAGACGGCAAAGACCTCTCGGAGCCCAACACCTACCGCGAGATCGCCACCGCTTTTGAGCTCGATGCGGACGCTGTGGTCGACTACTTCCGTTCACCTGTCTCACACAGCGTTGCGCTGCAGGATTTCGCAGTCGTGCACGACTACGGCGTTGGGTCGTACCCTGCGGTCGCGCTCGTGCAAGGCCACGCGACCGCAGCCCTGGCGCTCGGCGCCACGCGGCTTGCAGACCTCGAGCGGGCCTATCAGTACTACATCTCGCCCGTTCCCGAGGGCGACGTTCACCTCGCTGAGTAGCGGCTAGGAACGAGCGAGTCGCTGGGCGGCCAGAGCAGCGGCGCCAGCGACGATTCCCCAGAAGGCCGAGCCGATCCCGGCTGCTTCGACGCCCGAGAGCGTGACGAGAAACGTGATCGCCGCCGCGTCGCGCATCCGCTCCTCGGCAAACGACGCCGCGAGAGCCCCGGCAATCGTGCCGACAAGCGCGAGGCCCGCGAGCGCCTGCACGAGTTCGGTGGGAAACGCCGCAAGGAGCCCGACGACCGCGCCACCAAGCAGACCCATCACGGTGTAGAACGCCCCAGCCGCAACGACCGCGGTGTAGCGCTTCTCCGGATCGTGATGCGCGTGCGGCCCGGCGCAGATCGCGGCAGAGATGGCGGCAAGGTTGAACGCGAAGCCACCGAATGGCGCGAGGATCACCGTGGTCGCCCCGGTCGCGACGACCGCTTCTGAGACAGGGGCCTCATAGCCATTACCTCGAATGACAGCCACCCCGGGCAGGTTCTGCGACGCCATCGTCACGATGAAGAGCGGCACCGCAAGACCGACCGCGGCCGAAACCGTGAAGGACGGTGATGTCCAGTGGGGTGTCGCGGCGCCCACGACCACGTGCGCGAACGAGAGGTGACCGTCGATCAGCGCAGCGACCGTCCCGACGACAAGCACGATCAGAACTGCGTACCGCGCGACGAAGATCCGCCCGAGGACGTACGCGGCAGCCATCGGCACGACGATCCACGGGGCCGAGACGCTCGCGTTTGCCGCGTCGAGTCCGAAGCGCACGAGCACCCCAGCGAGCAGCGCCGATGCGAGCGCGATCGGAATGCGGTTCATCACGCGCGCGAACAACCCGGTCGCGCCGACAAGAAACGTCAGCGCACCGCCGATGAGGAACCCGCCAATCGCCTCGTGCACGGTCAATCCGTGGGACGACGCGATCAGAGCAGCGCCAGGTGTCGACCACGCGGTGAGAACCGGGCGTCGAAACCAGAGCGCGAAGCCGATGCACGTGACGCCCATCCCGATCCCGAGCGCCCAGAGCCATGACGTCGTCTCGGCGGGCGTTGCCCCGACAGCCCTCGCGGCCTGAAACACAATCGCGACCGAGCTCGAGTATCCAACGAGCACCGCAATGAATCCGGCGGCAACCGCAGACAGCGAGAAGTCGGATACGAGACGGCGCACGGGCGGGTCAGCATACGACACCGCACGCTCCGCCTGGTCTGAGACACTCCGGCCGTGGCGGGAGTTCTGATCATTGCGGCGGCGGGGCTGACAGGCGTGCTCGTCGCGTTCTCGCTGCGGATCTCCGGGCTCGCAGCGACGCTCGTTGCCGCCTACCTCGCGTACGTCGCGAACCTTGGCGTCACCACGCTCGCGCTCTCGCCGTTCCGGCAGGTGCAGACGCTGACGCTCGCGATTGTTGAGGCGCTTCTGCTTGTGCTCGCCGCGTCGTTTTGGCACTCCCGGGGGAGGCCGCGGCCATCGAGGGACGGCATCGATGCGGTGACTGCGATGCTCCGACGCGATCTGGTCGTACTCGCGTTCGGTGTCGTGGTGCTCGCGGTGCTCGGCTACGAGCTGCTGCTCGCGAGCTCGCCGCCGAACAACGGCGACTCGCTGACCTACCACCTCACCAAGGCGCTCGCCTGGGCGCAGTACGGCGGCGTGCATTGGATCGCGAACGCGCCCGAGGTGGAACTCACGGCATATCAGCCGCTTGCCGAGCAGCAGCTCCTATTCGTGTTCGTCGCGACGGGCTCAACGGTGCTCTACGCGTTGCCGCAGTACCTGGCAGAGCTTGCGGTGTTGACTGCGACGTATGCGTCGGCGCGACGCCTTGGCTTTGACGTGCGTCGCTCGGTGTGCGCATCGTTCTTCCTGAGCACGTTCTCGGTGGTCGTTCTGGAGTCGGTGACGGCACAGAACGACCTCTTTACTGCGTCGCTCGTTGCTGCAGCGGTGGTGTTCCTCGTTGGGCAAGCACGGTTTGAGCCGGCGCTCGGCGGCTTCGCAACGGCGCTCGGGCTTGGGGCGAAGCTGACTGCGGGCCTCGTCGTGCCGATCCTCGCGTGGCTTGCCTGGACGCGTGGCCGTACGGCTTTCATGACGGCGGCGGTGGGTGGTGTCGTCGGTGCCGTGGCCATCGCGATGTGGGGCTACGTGATGAACGTCCGGCACACGGGGCACCTTCTTGGTGCTGACACGGGCGGGTTGCAGGATCGCGCAAACCCGGGGTACCCGCGAAGCGTGGCGAACGCGTTCAACCTGCTTTACGGGCTGATGGACAACACTGTTCTGACGCACGTCACAATCCACGCACTCGCGTTGGTGGGCGTCGTCGCAGGCTTGGGCGTGTTGATCTGGGCGAGATCACGCCCGACGCGATTCGGCGACGGGCTCTCCGTTTCGTGGCCGTTTCTTGCGCCATTGCTTGTGACGGTTGGTGCGGCCGTCGTCGCGTGGGGTTCCGCGAGGTTCAGCGTTCCGATCCGTGGCTCGCACGGGATGCTTGTGAAGCTCGAGGCGAACCTCAATCTCGAGTACGGGCGGATCGCGAACGAGGATTACTCGGCGTACGGTCCGATCGGGATCATCGGTGTCCTGATTGCGATCGGCGCAACGCTGCGTCGGCGAGTCGACCGAAGCAGGGTCGTCCTGGCGCTCTCGCTTCCGATCTTTCTCGTCTTGATCTCACTGACGGCGGCGTGGGTGCCGTTCCTGATCCGCTACTTCTTGCTGCCTGCTGTCCTCACTGCACCGCTGCTCGCGCAGCTCTTTCGGGGGCGGCTCGCGACGGCGGCGATCGCCACCACGGCAGCTCTGTCGATCGGCGTCACCCTGTTGCACGACGGCCCGAAGCAGTTTGACAACCCGAACCATCTCGGACGGCCGTGGAACTACAGCCGGGCGACGGCGCTGACGGCGAATTCGATGGGTTACGCAGCGGGCGCGTTGGTCGCGTTCCAGGCGAAGACGCCGCCGCGTGCGTGTGTCGGGGCGATCATGACCTCGAACGAGCCGTACTCGTTGCTGTACGGGAGGCGCAGGGAGCATCGGGTGGTGTTTCTGCCGCAGACGAACGCGGCTGCGGAAGCCGCCTCACACAATCTCGCGTACGTCGTGCTGAGCGCTCAGGACGCGCAGCCTGCGCATGAGGCGGATGTGCTTGCGGAGGCGGGGTGGCGAGTCGAGAAGCTGGGCGATTTTTGGCTGCTCGCCTCGCGGCCGCTCCCGCATCCGGAGCGGTGCAACCCTTAGCTCTGACCTGCTACTAGTGACCGCGCTTGCGGGAGCCAGCCGCGGAAGACGGCGCGGTTGAGGTCGTCTGGCGAGTCGCTCCAACCCCCGGTGTCAGACACCGAATTAAGTCGAGGCTAACGCTGTTGCATCATTGAAACAATCGCTGGGCGGCTTTTGGCTCAAACTCTCGGCTTTGAGGCCCTCCTCCGCTTCCGCACATCAGTAAAAACGTCACAAAGATGTTCCAAAGGACACTTGACGGAAAATGGTGTCTGACACCGGAGCGAAGCGAGCGACGCGACCGCGCACTCGCACCGCGCCTTCGGCGGGCGGAGATCGAACCTAGT
>OMIZ01000010.1 GCA_900299235.1 Actinomycetota bacterium | reverse complement strand
TCGCCTGGACGCTGGCGGGGATCGCCCTCGCGGCCACCTCCCTCCTGCAGTTCCGACGCGGCGCGACCTTCCGCTGGCGCCGTGCGCTCGGTCTCGTGCTGCCCATCTGGATCACCGCGATCTTCGCAGCGCTGCTCGACGGCACTCCGGCGAACCTGACGGTGCTGTTCACCGCGACCTTCAACTACGCGGCGCCGGTGGCCATCGGCGCACTCGCCGGCATCATCTCCGAGCGCAGCGGCGTGCTCAACATCGCCATCGAGGGGAACTTCCTGATCGGCGCGCTCGTCGGCGCGGTTGCCTCGAGCATCTTCGGCGTGGCGATTGCAGGGCCCGTCGCCGGAGCGATCATGGGTGCGCTGATCGGCCTGCTGCTTGCCGTGCTGGGCCTGCGCTACAAGGTCGACCAGATCGTCGCCGGCACCGTGATCAACATCGGCGCCGCGGGGATCACGAACTTCCTCTACCTTCGCGTGCTCCAGCAGCACTCCGAGTTCAACCAGCCGCAGAACATCACGTCGATGGAGCTGCCGTTCCTGAGCGGCATTCCCGTCGTCGGCCACATCTTCTTCTCGCTCAATCCCTACTTCTACCTGGCGGTGGGGTTCGTCGCCTTCTTCAGCTACATGATCTACCGGACGCGGTGGGGTCTGCGACTGCGCGCCAGCGGCGAGCAGCCGAGCGCCGCAGGCACCGTCGGCGTGGACGTGATCAAGCTGCGCTACCGGGCTGTCGTGATCGCCGGCGCCCTCGCGGGACTCGGCGGGTCGTACCTCTCGCTGAGCGGGACGGGCGGATTCGGGATGGGGATCAGCTCCGGGAAGGGTTTCATCGCCCTTGCCGCGCTGATCTTCGGCGCCTGGAATCCGATCTACGCCTTCGGAGCGGCACTCGTCTTCGGCTTCGCCGAGGCCGCATCCACCTTGCTCGCGATCCTCGGTGTCGGCCTCCCGCCGCAGCTGCTCCTCGCCGTGCCCTACATCGTGACGATCGTCGTCGTCGCCGGCCTGATCGGCCGCGTGCGCGGCCCCGCGTCGGCGGGGCGTCCATACGAACAGGGCTGACCCCGTGGGAGGCGATCCGCGAGTCGGGTGGCCGACCTTCCACCAGGCAGCGCTCTCGCCGCGAACGGCTCCGGTCGGGACGGTCGACCATCCGCTCCCGTTGATCGTCGACAGCGATCCGGGGCTCGACGACGCGCTTGCCATCGCGGCGGCCGTCGTGCGACCCGAGCTCCGGCTTCTCGCCGTCACGAGCGTCGGAGGCAACGCCGATGTCCATCACTGCACCGAGAACGCCCTTCGGCTGCTGGAGCTGTACGGCGCGGCCGAGGTACCGGTTGCGGAGGGTGCGGCAGGGCCGCTCGCCGGTCCCCTCGAACGCGCCACCGAGGTGCACGGAGAGGCTGGTCTCGGCCGCACCGTGCTCCCGGCCGCGAAGCGCCGTCCCGAGCCGGGCGGAGCGGTCGCGCTGATGGCGCGCATCCTGGACGCCTCTCCCGAGCCGGTTGCGATCGCACCCATCGGGCCGTTGACGAACATCGCGCTGCTGCTGCGGAGCTATCCGCACCTTGCCGCGAAGATCGCCCACCTCTCGATCATGGGCGGCTCGATCGGCGAGGGCAATTCGTCGGCCTCGGCCGAGTTCAACATCTTCGCCGATCCGGTTGCCGCGGACATCGTGTTCAAGAGCGGTGTCCCGATCACCATGATCGGGCTCGACGTGACGCACCATGCGTACGTCGATCGGTCCGTGCTGCCGCGGTTGGCGGCGCTGCCGGGCGCCTCGGCGCGGGTCGCGACCGAGCTCCTCGCCTTCTCGTTCGAGCGATCCGCGGAGTGGGGCCAGGGGGAGCGAATGGCGATCCACGATCTCGTGGCCGTCTTGCACCTGGCCGTTCCCGACCTCGTGGGGGTGGCGCGTTACTGCGTCGAGATCGACGCAACGAGCGGCCCGGCTCGCGGCCGCACCATCGGCGACTGCTCGCCCTATCGGCTCGGGCGCGACGGGCGGGGGGCGAATTGCGACGTCGGCCTCACGATCGACCGCGCGCGGTTCGTCGACCTGTTGGTGGAGACCTACGCGCAGCTTCCCTGAGGGAGCCAGGCACCCTCAGAGGCGCGCCCGCAGGGCGCCGAGGATGCCGGGAATCGCCGCCTCGACCGCAGCGGCCGTCTGCTCGTACGCGCGCGGCGGCTGGCCCCACGGATCGTCGAGGTCGCGACCGACTGCCTCGGGATCGAAGTCGCGGAGGAGCCTGATCTCTGCATGCGACGTCGCCGCCGCGACGATGGCGCGGCCGTCGCGGAGGTTCCACCGGTCGGCGGCCACGATGAGATCCTGCTGCGCCGCCACCGCAGGCGAAAGGCGGCGCGCTCGATGGCTGGTGCGGAGTCCGCGTCGGGCCAGCAGGGCCGCGCTCTCGGGATGCATTCCCTCGCCCTCGTGCTCGGCCGACGTCCCGGCGCTTGTAACACGCACGCGGCCGACGAGGTCGGGGTCGCCCGCGATCGCGGCCTCCAGGAGGACCTCGGCGATGGGCGAGCGGCAGATGTTTCCGTGGCACAGCACCAGGACCCGCAGCACCGCTGCAGCGTAGCGGAGGCGGCTGCGGGGCACTGCTGCGGCTGGCTCCTCGGTTCGGTATCCTGCTCGGTGGGGACATGGCGGGGTAGCTCAGCGGTAGAGCAGGGGATTCATAAGCCCTTGGTCGCAGGTTCGATTCCTGCCCTCGCTACCACCGACCTGGATCGAGACGGAGGAGACACGTGGTCCCGAAGGCCTTCCGCAACGGCGCAGTGATGCTGGTGCTCCTGGTGGGCACGGTGGTGCTGCTCGGCAGCGTCCTCCTCTCTCCCACCCCGTCGCCGACCAAGGGCTACTCCGACCTCCTCGCCGACGTGAAGGCCGGCTCCGTCTCGGCAATCGTCCAGCAGGAGCAGACGCTCACCGTCACGCGCAGCGGCACCCCGCCCGAGACGTACACCGTGCAGGTGCCGACCCAGCTCACCGACGTGTACGGCGACGTCGTCGCAGCGGAGAGCGCGGGCGGCCATGCTGCGGGCTCGGTCGCCTTCAGCGCGAAGGCGGCGGATTCGTCGGGTCAGCTCCTCAGCCTGCTGGTGAGCGCCGTCCTGCCGGTGCTCCTGATCGGCGGGCTCTTCGTGTTCATGATGCGCAGCGCCCAGGGACAGAACAACCAGGCAATGAGCTTCGGCAAGAGCAAGGCGAAGATGTTCATCGCCAACAAGACGCCCGTCACCTTTGCCGAAGTCGCCGGCGTCGAGGAGGCCAAGGTCGAGCTGGCCGAGGTCGTCGAGTTCCTCAAGTTCCCGGAGCGCTTCGAGGCGCTCG
>OMIZ01000009.1 GCA_900299235.1 Actinomycetota bacterium | reverse complement strand
TCGCCCTCGACGCGAGCCAAACGTGCCCAGCATGTCGCACCTCGTACGAAACGCTGGACGGAATCCCGCGCCTCCTCGACCGCAACGCGCCCGGCGTCGAGGCAAAGCTCCGTGAGCTCGCCGCCTGGCCCGAACTCGCAAAGGAGCAGGGGTGGTACGGCACCGACGACCGCATCGACGATGCCCTCCCCTACCTCAACCGCGACCTCGGCTGGGACGACCGCGCGTGGGGAGCTACACAGCAGGGGTTCGACACCCTTCTCCGCCACTACGTGAAGCCAGGGATGCGGATCCTTGAGATCGGCGCCGCGAAGAGCTGGGCATCGCAACGTCTGATTCCGCTTGGCTGTGAGTACGTGGCGGCCGACTTGGTCGTTGATCCCGTGATCGGGCTCGGGCGTGGTGCGTACTTCGAGCAGAAGGTCGGCCCGTACCTTCGCGTGCAAGCTGACGGCGAGCGCCTGCCGTTTGCCGAGGGAGCGTTTGACCTTGCGTTCTGTGTGGCGACGCTCCACCACGCGATCGACCTGCGCGCGATGGTGTCGGAGCTCGCACGCGTCACCCGACGCGGCGGCATCGTCGCGGGGCTCAACGAGGGCACCCGGGCCCCATATCGCTCGGGCGAAAACCCCGACCAGGAACACGAGAAGGAGCTCGGCATCAACGAACACGTCCACACCATGTGGGCCTATGTCGCGGCGTTCACCCGGGCGGGCCTCCGACCCGTCCGCCTCGAGTACGCGGAAGGGCCAGACAAGCTCCGAGAGCGCAACATCGCCGGCAAGCTCCTGCGCATCGGAAAAATGCCAGCCACCCTGTGGGCTCTCAACGCGTACCCGTACGCTGGTCTGAGCCTGTACGCGCGGCGCCGCTAGCGTTAAGGGCGATGAGCATTATCGTGCAGAAGTACGGCGGCACGTCTGTCGCCGGGCCGAAGGAGATCAGGCGCGTCGCGCGACGCGTTGTCGACGCTGCCCGCGCAGGAAACAAGGTGTGCGTTGTCGTCTCGGCGATGGGCGACACGACCGACCGCCTGATCGATCTCGCACGCGAAGTGTCACCGAGCCCGCACCCGCGCGAGCAAGACATGCTGCTCACCGCTGGCGAGCGGATCTCGATCGCGCTCGTCTCGATGGCGATCAACGACCTCGGCCATGAGGCCGTCTCGTTTACGGGTAGCCAGGCGGGGATCGTCACCGACGAGAGCCATGGCCGCGCCCGCATCGTCGATATGCGTGCCAAGCGCGTGATCGAAGCACTCGACGACGACAAGATCGTGATCGTCGCGGGCTTCCAGGGCGTCTCGGAGTCATCGAAGGACGTCACGACGCTCGGTCGCGGCGGCTCCGACACAACGGCAGTCGCAATCGCTGCCGCAGTCAATGCTGACGTCTGCGAGATCTACACCGACGTCGACGGCGTCTACACCGCCGACCCGCGCATCGAGCCGAACGCGCGGAAGCGTCGCGAAGTGTCATTTGAAGAGATGCTCGAACTCTCCGCAAACGGTGCACGAGTGCTGATGTTGCGGTCGGTCGAGTACGCTCGCAATCACGGTGTCAAGATTCACGTCCGGTCGTCGTTCAACGAGACCGAAGGCACCTGGATCGTCAACGAGGAGGACATGTTGGAACAGCCGATCATCTCGGGTATCGCGCACGACACCTCAGAAGCGAAGGTGACGATCCAGGCTGTTCCCGACCAGCCAGGTGTTGCCGTCCGCGTCTTCCGACCGCTCGCTGATGCCGGCGTGAACATCGACATGATCGTCCAGAACGTTTCGGCAGAGGGGCACACCGACATCTCGTTCACGCTACCGAAGATCGACATTCAGGCCGCCGAACCGATCCTCGCCAAGCTCGCCGACGAGGTGGGTGCAGGCGGCTTCTCGATCGACCCAGATATCGCGAAGGTCTCCGTTATCGGCGCCGGCATGAAGAGTCATCCGGGTGTCGCCGCCGACGTCTTCGAGGCGATCGCTGACGCTGGGATCAATATCGAGATCATCTCGACCTCGTCGATCCGCATCTCCTGCGTCATCCGCGCGAGCGAGGTGCAGCGTGCGGTGAACGTCGTCCACGACCGCCTCAAGCTGTCAGACGGCGTTCACCTCGACGGCGACCTCGGCGAAAACGCCGCCTAGGCGCACGCGCGCCGCCTCGCGCGGCGCGGCTAATCCGACGACGGAGGCGACACTGGCGGTGCCGGATTTGCGCTCGTCAGGTCAAGCCAGGCAGCGAGGTACTCCTCGCGGCCAATCTCGCCACGCGCGTACCGCACTCGAAGAAGCTCAACCGGATCGCTCGGTGTAGCGAAGCGTCGCCCAAACGGCGTACGCCCCTCAACGATGCGTGCGATCAGGTACACGGCCACGGCAACGACGATGAGTGCGACGACGCACACAACGATTTCGCCGACCCCATGACCGTCAAGCGGGGGCCGGGGCGGCGGCCCAGGCGGAAGGGGATGCCTATCCATCTGTCACATAGTCACGGCGAAACGCCGCGACCGATATCCCGCGAAGGGGGGTTTTGCCGCTTCGGCGAACTACGCTGCGCGCGTACCGGCACCGCCGAGCGCAACGCTCGCCTTTGCGGTAAAGAGGTGGTAGAGCAGCAGCAGCTGCACGACCGCAAGCGACTCCGACCGGTGGAGGTCGGTGCCGATCGTGAACTCACCGAGGCGCTCGGTGCGCAGATGGCTCGCGAAGTGCAGGTTCTCCCAGATCGACTCCTCCATCGCATGCGCGATCTTCGGATCGAGCTGGCCGGAAACGAACAGATGGATGTCCTCGCCGTCGCGGCTGAAACGGATCCCCGCCTCCTCACCGGCCTGCTCAAGCGGCGTCAGATCGGGATGGCGAAGCGACGGGCGCAGGATCATCTCAACATCGAGGTGCTCCTGATCGTCTGAGCTCGGCAGGAACGACACGACCATGTCGGACGAGTTCCGCTGCGGGCGAATAAACGCCTCCGAGTCTGGCTCACGCTTGTCGAGCTCGGCGAGCACCTGATCGGTGGTGTAACCGCGACGCGAACAGTCGCGCTGCACCTTCCACTTGCGGCGCAGCTCCTCCGGCGGCGCGAGATAGACGCGCACGTCGTAGTTCTGACGCAGATCCTCGGTGTAGTAGCCGAGCAGCCCTTCGACGACCGCATACTCGGTGGGGTCGATCCGCACGAGCGCGCCAAACGTCCCATCCGTGTGCTGGTAGACCGGCTTCAGGAACGACTCGCCTCGACGCATGTGGCCGAGGTGCTGGCCCATGATGTCCATGTAGTTGCAGTCGGGGTGGAGCGGTGTGATCTGCCGTTCCGCCCGCTGGCGACGGTCATAACGGTGGTAGTCGTCGGTGCAGACGTGCGTCACGTTGTGATCGCCGAGCACGCGAACGAGACCGCGAGTGAGGGTCGTCTTACCTGCCGCCGAATCGCCGACGACGCCGAGAATAATCGGCCGGGCCATGGTCGCTCCTTGCTCTCGTCAGGCAGCAGAAGCGGACGTGTCCGCTTCGCGGTCTTCGTCGAAGACGCTGCTCTTCATGATGTCGTCGGGGATGATCGTCATGAGATCCTCACGCGTGAGGATCTTGTCGCCCTGGTCGAAGAGCCGATTCGCCTGGCGCAGACGGGCACGGTCGAGGGCATTGCGAACGCTGCGGCCATGCGCGAAGCGCGGACGATGGATGCGACGCTCAAGGTATTCGCGGAACGCGGCCTCGCCGCCTTCCCCGAAGCGGTACGACTGCTGCTCGAGCATCAGCTGCGTGATCTGCAGCAGCTCGTCGATGTCGTAGTCCGGGAAGTGGATGTGGTGCGCGACACGCGACCCCATGCCCGGATTCGACGAGAAGAACGTGTCCATGCGATCGCGGTACCCGGCGAAGATGACGACGAGCTTGTCACGCTCTGCCTCCATCACCTGCAGAAGGATCTCGATCGCCTCCTGGCCGTAGTCGCGCTCGTTCTCGGGACGGTAAAGGTAGTAGGCCTCGTCGATGAAGAGCACACCGCCAAACGCGCGGCGGAGCACCTCCTTCGTCTTCGGCGCCGTATGGCCGACGTACTGGCCAACGAGGTCGTCACGGGTACACGCGACGACGACCGGCTTCTCGATGTAGCCGAGCCGGTGCAGGATCTGCGCCATCTTCATGGCGACCGTCGTCTTGCCCGTACCCGGGTTGCCGGTGAACGACATGTGGAGCGACGGGCGCCCCGACGCGAGACCGACCTCGCTACGCAGGCGATCGACAAGCAGCAACGCCGCGATCTCACGAATCCGGGTCTTCACCGGGGCGAGCGCGATCAGCTCTTCGTCGAGCTCATGCAGAACCTGCTGGATGTTCGTCTCCTCCAGGATCGCCTGGAGGTTTGCCGTCGCCTTCTTAGGAAGTTCGGTGACGACGGGGGTTTCGGTCACGACCGCCTCCCCTTCGGCAGCCGCCGGCACCGACTCGCTAGGAGTCGCACTCGGCACGGAGGGTGTCGAGTTACCGGAGCTACCGAAGGGGATGCGCGTCATGGGTGCTTCTCTCAGTCGTTTCCGCGGATCGCCGCGCCGGTCACTCCGACCGAACCCGACGATGCCTTGAGATGCGTCAGCTTGTAACGGACGACCCGATCGTGATCGTCAGTGCGCTCGAGCTGGAAGCCATGCTCCTCAGCCGGACGATTGACGATGAAGCTCAACGCCGTGGTCTGACGGCCACGCGTGGCGTCGTAGGCGATGATCTTGATGTACGCCTGCGGGAACGCCTCACGGCACGCGCGAACCTCGCGCATGACGACGTCGGACTGATCCGGCGTCAGGTCGAAGCGAGGAAGGCCCCACATCTCCCAGTAGAAGTTCCGCGGGTGCGGATCGTCGGTGTACTCGATCGAGATCGACCAGCCCTTCGAAATCGAGTACTTGACCTGAGCGTCGATCTGCTCATCAGTCAGATCGGGCAGGAACGAGAACGCGCCTTGAGTGATTTTCATGGCTCAGTCTCCCCTTAGCCGATGCTCGGCGTCGCGAGGACGTCCGGCGTGTCGGTCGATTCGAAGTTGAACGTGATGTCCTTCCAGACCTCGAGCGCAGCGTTCAGCTCGGGGCAGCCCTTGGCAGCCTTCTCAAGGATGTCCGGGCCCTCCTGGTAGTAATCCCGGCCCTCGTTGCGAGCCTGGATCATCGCCTCGGTCGCGACGCGGTTCGCCGTTGCGCCCGCGCGGATGCCCATCGGGTGGCCGATGGTGCCGCCGCCGAACTGCAGGACGACGTCATCGCCGAGGTAGTGGAGGAGCTGGTGCATCTGGCCGGCGTGAATACCGCCCGACGCGACCGGCATGGTGCCGGGCATCGACGCCCAGTGCTGGTCGAAGTAGATGCCGTGAAGCGGGTTCTCCGGGATGAAGTCGTTCCGGAGGGTGTCGTAGAAACCGGCGGTCGTGTTCGGATCGCCTTCGAGCTTGCCGACGACCGTACCCGCGTGGATGTGGTCGACACCCATGAGGCGGCACCACTTCGCGATGACACGGAAGCTGACACCGTGCGTCTTCTGACGCGTGTAGGTGCCATGGCCTGCACGATGGAGATGAAGCAATACGCCGTTGGCGCGGGCCCACTTCGCCATCGACTGGATCGCGGTGTAGCCGATCGTCAGGTCGATCATCACGATGACCGAGCCGATCTCCTTCGCGAACTCAGCGCGCTCGTACATCTCTTCCATCGTTCCGGCAGTGACGTTCAGGTAGTGACCCTTGACCTCACCCGAGCCGGCCGACGCCTTCTGGACGCCTTCCATGCAGTAGAGGAAGCGGTCACGCCACCGCATGAACGGCTGCGAGTTGATGTTCTCGTCGTCCTTGGTGAAGTCGAGGCCGCCAACAAGCGCCTCGTAGACGATGCGGCCGTAGTTCTTGGCCGAGAGACCGAGCTTCGGCTTGACGGTCGCGCCAAGGAGCGGGCGGCCGAACTTGTCGAGGTACTCGCGCTCCATGACGATGCCGTGCGGCGGGCCATGGAAGGTCTTCACGTAGTGCGTCGGGATCCGCATGTCCTCGAGGCGAAGAGCCTTGAGCGGCTTGAAGCCGAAGACGTTGCCGATGATCGACGACGAAAGGTTTGCGATCGACCCTTCCTCGAAGAGATCGAGGTCGTAGGCGATCTTCGCGATGTACTGACCTTCAACGCCCGGAACCGGCTCCACGCTGTAGGCCTTGGCCTGGTAGTGCTTGTGGTCGGTCAGGCGGTCTGTCCAAACGACAGTCCAGGTGGCGGTCGACGACTCACCCGCGACGGCTGCTGCCGCCTCGATTGCGTCAACGCCGGCCTGAGGGGTGATGCGGAAGGCCGCCAGGATGTCGGTGTCCTTCGGGACGTAGTCCGCGTCGTAGTACCCCATTTCGGCATACGGCGTGACTCCGGAGGCCCAGCGCTCTTTCTTCTCGAGGCTGGTGCCGTCGGTGGGTGATGGGCTCATAGGTTGATGTCTCCCGATCGTGATTTGGGCAGGGTCGAGCGTACGCCCCGAATAAATAGAATGCAAATAGGACTTTCAATGCTTTCCATCGAGTTATGCCGAAGTACGGAGAGGCCCGAAATGGGCGCGCAGAGCAGAGACGGCGACGACTCGACCACCGGCCGCGACCTTACCACCGTTTCGCTCCCTCGTTGCGGCAAGAGGAGCGTCACGTCAACGCAGCGACGGGCAGGAATCTGCGAAGATCGACCTGTGGCCGCCCTCTATCGCAAGTACCGCCCGCAGACCTTCGCTGACGTCGTCGGGCAAGAGGCCGTCGTTCGGACGCTGACAAACGCGATCACAACCGGCAAGGTGCGGCAGGCCTACCTCTTCGCTGGCCCGCGCGGAACAGGCAAGACGTCGCTCGCGCGGATCCTCGCGAAGGGAATCAACTGCGAGCACGGGCCCACGCCAAATCCCGACAACACCTGCCACGTGTGCGCATCGATCTCGAGCGGCACATCGCTCGACGTGATCGAGATGGATGCCGCATCGCAGCGCGGGATCGATGACATCCGAGACATCCGCGACCGCGTCGTGCTGCAACCGGCCGAGGGGCGCTTCAAGATCTACATCCTCGACGAGGCCCACCAGTTGACAGACGCTGCCTGGAACGCGCTGCTCAAACTGATCGAGGAGCCGCCGCCCCACCTGATCTTCGTCTTCTGCACCACCGAGTTGCAGAAGGTGCTCGCAACTGTTCGCTCCCGTTGCCAGACGTTCGTGTTCGCGCGGCCGCGGCTCCCCGACATCGTCAAGCTGCTGCGGCGCGTTGCCGACGGCGAGGAGATGGACGTCTCCGACGCGGCTCTCGCGCTCGTCGCACGCGCCGCCCGTGGCTCGTTCCGCGACGCCGTCTCGACCCTCGACCAGCTCGCCTCGGCCACCGGTGGCACGATCACCGTGCAGGACGTGCTCCAGCTCCTCGGCGCAGTGGAGGATGAGGTGCTGTTCCGCCTCTGCGACCTCGTCGTCGACGGTGACACCGCCGGCGCTCTCGTATTCCTGGAGGAGCTCTCGGAGGGCGGTCAGGATCTCGGGCGGCTCGTGATCGACCTGCTCGAGCATCTCCGCCACCTGATGCTCGTCCAACACACCGGCGCGGTGCCCGACACGCCCCCCGTTACAGACGAGGCACGCGAGCGACTGCGTGAGCAGGCAAACCAGCTGCCAGCGCCGACCGTCGTTCGGTTGATCGACCTCCTCGCTATCGCGGTAGACGACATGCGCCAGGGCGGCGACCCACGGCTGCCCCTCGAGCTCGCCCTCGTCAAGGTGACGCGCCCAGGATCCGACCTCTCACGTGAATCGCTCGCGTTCCGGCTCGAACGGCTCGAAGGTGGCGCCGGGCACCTACCGGTCGGGCCTGGGCCAGTCGCAGCAACACCGCGCCCGCAGACACCAGAGGCGAAGCCCGTCGCAGCGACAGATCCGGTCGACACGCCAGACGCGGCCGATGCGGCCCCGGCCGTTGAGACGGCATCTCCCACCGCCGTGGCGGTCGCCGAGGCACCTCCCCTTGACCTTGAACGGCTCCAGGAGGCGTGGAAGCGCGCGATCATTCCGGCCGTCGAGCAACGCTCAATCCCCACCGCGGCAATGCTGCACGAGGGACACGTCGCGTCGTTTGACGGCGAGGTGCTCACGATCGAATTCCCGCCAGCAGCCTCATTCCACCGCGGGATGATGGAAGACCCGAAGAACGCTGGCCTCCTGAAAGATGCGCTCTACGAGGTCACGGGTCGCAGGTTGACCCTGATCTTCGCGGCAGGTGGCGAACGCGAGCAGCCGAAGAGCGAACACGACGGCCCCGTCACCGAAGAAGAGCTGATGGATCGCATCAAGAGCACATTCGACGCACGCGAGCTCGACTGAACCGAGCCGTTCGCGCCGCCTGTCCGACCGGGACGGGTGGGCACAATGCCTCTCCGTGTTTAGCCCGTCGGTCGACAACCTCGTCAACCAGCTGACCCGTCTTCCTGGGGTCGGATCCCGCACGGCGCAACGGCTCGCCTTCCACATCCTCCAGCGGCCAAAGGACGAGGCGCTCGCGCTGGCTGCGGCGCTCGAAGAGGTGAAGGAACGTGTGCGCTTCTGCCGTGAGTGCGGGAATCTAACCGAGGAAGAGGTGTGCGCGATCTGCCTCGATCAGCGCCGCGACCATACGACGATCTGCGTCGTCGAGCAGCCGGTCGACGTGATCTCGCTTGAGCGGACGCACGAGTACCGCGGCCTCTACCACGTGCTTGGTGGTGCGTTGAGCCCGCTCGATGGTGTCGAGCCAGGCGACCTGCGGATCGACGAGCTGATGCGACGCGTCGAGCAGAACGACGTGCGGGAGATCGTGCTTGCCACAAACCCGACGATGACCGGCGAGGCGACCGCCGCGTTCCTGGCCGATCGGCTGCGCGACCGCGTGCGCGTGACGCGGCTCGCAAGCGGCCTGCCTGTTGGTGGCGACCTCGAGTACGCCGACGAAGTGACCCTCGGCCGCGCCCTGTCGGGCCGGCGCGAGATGTAGCGAACCGGCGTCTCTGCGCGGTCCTTACACTGTTATGGCTATGGCGAGCTATCCACGCATCGGCGTCGTCGGCGGCACAGGTGCCGTAGGAACGGTCACGCTCGGCCTGCTGCGCGACCGCGGCTACGAGCACGTGCGTGTGTTCGCGTCAGCGCGTTCAGCAGGCACCGAGGTGCACGGCTACCTCGTCGAGGAGGCAACCACTGAGGCGCTTGAGCGTGGCGACATTGACATCTTCCTGTTCTCGGTCGGCACGGGCGCGTCGCGCGCTCTCGTCCCCCACGCCGTTGCGGGTGGTGCGATCGCCGTCGACAAGAGCTCGGCCTACCGCCTCGAGCCGGGCATCCCGCTTGTTGTGCCCGAGGTAAACGGCAATCGCGCGCTTGAGCACAACGGCATCATCGCCAACCCGAACTGCTGCACGATCCCGCTCACCTGTGTGTTGAAGCCGCTGCATGAGCGGGCCGGTTTGAAGCGCGTGCGTGTGGCGACCTACCAGTCGGTGTCGGGTGCGGGCGCGAAGGCGATGGACAAGCTGGCGCACGAGGCGCCGAAGGATCATGACCTCCGCATGGATTGGGAGTTCGATGGCGTCGAGTTCGACGAGGAGTCGAAGCTCCGCGACGAGACGCGGAAGATCATGGAGATGCCCGATCTCGCGATCCAGGCGACATGCGTGCGCGTGCCTGTGATGGTTGGGCATGCCGAGACGGTGTGGATCGAGACGGAGGAGCCGCTCTCCGCTGCCGATGCGACCGCGATTCTTGGCGCGGCGCCGTCGGTTCGTCTTGAGGAGTTCCCGTCGCCTGGCAAGGCTGCTGGCGAGGACGAGGTGCTCGTTGGCCGCATCCGTCAGGACACGACGGTCGAGGGCAACTACGGCCTGACCTTGCATCTTGCGAGCGACAACCTTCGCAAGGGTGCTGCGCTGAACGCGATCCAGATCGCTGATCTGCTCGTGTCTGCACTCGCGTCGCGCTAGCCACTCTTTCGGCGCGAGATTGTCGCGAACTATTCGCGGGAGCGGTGTTTCGTGCTCGGTTGTTTTTCTTGCCACCGACGTGTGCTGAACCGCGTCGCCGGAACCGGATAGCGCTCGCTATTTTCGGACGGAATGCGGCAACCGAATCCACCGCGCGGCTAGACGAGTAGCAGCAACGGTTTGCAGGCTGTGGGAGCGTGGTCTACGGACGGATCTGGTCGCCTCTCTGCCGCGGCCTCGCTCGCCACCACCCGAACACCGACCCGCACCGAGGGGACATGTCCTGGGGACAGTCCCCGGTTGGAGGGTGCGGGCAGAAGTTGGTGCAGGTTGCCCGGTAGATGTTGGGCGCACCTAGGCCGGCGGCGCGGGAGCTGGAGCAGGCTCCGGCACAAGGCGCTCCTGAACCGCGCGGATCAGCCGCTCGGCGCGGCTCTCGTCCTCCACAAGCCGCAGGCCGCCCAGATCAAGCCGGGCCAGACCTGCGCGGCCGGAGCTACGCACGATACGGAAGCCGAAATCCTCAAGGAAGTCCGCAGGAAACACCGTGCGATGCACACGCAACCGCTCCGAAGCAGGCTCCCCTTCGGGATACCGGTAGGCGAAGGCCTCGATCGACGTCGCCCCACGATCACGCGCCTCACCAATCGCCGCGAGCATCAGCGACTGCAACACCCAGGGGCTCGACGAGTCGACGAGATAGGCGCACGTGACGAGCAACGAGTCGTGCGAGGGCGGCCCGCCCGGAAGGATCGCGGCGCGGGGGAAGAACCGCGATGGCCCGTACTGCATCACCCCGAGCACCCGGCCGTCGCTGTCGGCGTACACGGTTCCGAAGGCGCCGAAATCGAGCTCCGTACGCTCCATCCACCGATCCTTGTCGAGCGGCCGCGAACCACGACTCTGCCACCACACGCACTCGTGGCACACCGTCGGGGCCGACTCAAGCGTCAGCTTCGTGAGGCCCGCAATGTTAGGGGCGGCCATCAAGCTCCTCGACAACGACGTTCACGGCCGTCACGGTCACGTCGGCCATTCGCTCAAGGTACTCCGAGACACGTGCCTGCACCTCGGCCGCGACAGTCGGAAGCGACTCTCCCCACGCCACCGCGAGATGCAGCTCCACCGAGCCGTCGTCGCCGAGCCGCACACCTTTGCGCACACCCTCAACGATGCGCGTCACTCCAGGCACCTCGCGCGCCGCATCCGCGGCATATCGCGCCGTCACCTCAGGTGAGATGACGTTCTGGCCTTCCATGCTTCGAGTGTAGTCCCGCCCCGGCAGACGCCGGAACGCCGCTAGGCGTCGAGCTTCGCCATCACCTTGTCGACCGAGACAACGTGCCGCTTGAACTGCAGGTCGGCATCGGCGATCCCGGCAGCAACCCCGATCAGCTGGGAGAGATGCAGGATCGGCATCTTGAAGTCCTTGCCGGTCGTCTTCTTGAGCTTCGACTGCCACGCATCAAGCGAGAGATGGCAGAGCGGGCACGGCGTCACCATCGCGTCAGCACCCATCTCGTAGGCCTGCTCGATCGGCTGGACGAGCTCGCCGAGCGCGGTCTCCTCACGGGCCTGGATGATCGGGAACCCACAGCACTTGAGCTTCGCGGGGTAGTCGAGCGCCTCGCCTCCACACGCCTCGATGATCCGCTCGAGCGACGACGGAGCGTCGGGATCCTCGAAGCCCATCAGCTTCGACGGGCGCAGGATCTGGCAGCCGTAGAACGGCGCGATCTTCAGGCCCTTGAGCCCGCGATGCGCCGCCACCTTCAGCTTCTCGTACCCCTCACCTGCAGCGACCTCCCACAGGAAGTGCTTCACGTCGATGTCGCGCTCGTACGGCTGAACACCGACCTGCGCGAGGTTCTCGTTCACGCGGGCGCGGAGCTCGGTGTCGTTCACGAGCTGCCAGTTCGCCTGGCGGAGGTTGAGCGTGCACACGTTGCAGACCGTCATCAGCGTGTCGGCGCCCGTGGCAGCCGCGTACGCGAGGATGCGCGCGTTCAGGTGCAGGTAGTAGTCAGGCTCGGCCTCGTGGATGTCACCGGCACCGCAGCACGTGACCGACTCAAGCTCGATCAGCTCAAGGCCAACCTTCGGTGCGAGTGCGCGGGTGGAGGTGTCGAGCTCCTTCGCCGACAGCGAGGCGAGACACCCCTTGTAGTACGCAACCTGCTTCATGCCTTTGCCCCTTCCCGCTTCTCGCCCGGGAGGTACGGCCGCGGGAATGACCCGGGACCGTACGGATCGCGGTCGCTATGTCCTGTGTGCCCGTGTTCGAGCTTTGCCATCGCCTGCTCGCCCTGGACGATGCCGGCGAACCCGTTGCGGCCCTGGCGGGCGACGATGCCATGGAGGCGCCGCGCCTCCTTGACGTTCTTCGCGACGTGCGGCGGGAACGGCGGCGGCACCTTGCCGTGGCGCGCCAACTCCAGTGCGAACTTCGCCTGCTTGATCGAGGCGAGCACACCCTGCGTCTTCGGTACGAGCTCTGTTTCGCGCAGCCAGCCGGTCGTCTTCGCTGACGTCACGAACCACTTTGCGTGCTTCGCGCCCATGTCACTGTCGATGCTCTCCTTGATTGCCTCGGCGGAGAGCTTCGCGATCGCATCGCGCGGATCGACACCCTTCGGGCACCGCTCGTTGCAGTAGTAACAGCGGGTGCACTGGTGGATGCCGTTGTGGCCGCTGACCTCTTCGAGGCGGTCAATCCGCTTCGAGTCGCGAGGATCGCCGACGAAACGCATCGCCTTCGCGAGTGCGTGCGGGCCGAGGAACGCGGGATCGGACTCCATCGCGTTGCACTCCGACACGCACGAGCCACAGTTGATGCACAGCGACTCCTTATGGATCGCGCTCATCTGCTCACGGCTGATGATGTGCTCACGACCGCCCGGCGGCTCGATGTAGCCCGGCTGCACGTACGGCTTGACCGCCTTGAACTTTGTCCAGAACGACTCCATGTCGGTGACGAGATCCTTGACGACCGGCATGTTCCCCATCGCGGAGATGACCGGGATATGACCGGCCTCGGCGATCTCGTACATGCGGGTGCGGCAGGCGAGCACCGTCTTGCCGTCCATCCGCATGCCGCACGAGCCACAGATCGTCATGCGGCAGCTCTTGCGGTAGGCGAGCGAGCCGTCGTGTCGATCCTTCACGAGGTCGAGGACGTCGAGGAGTGTCGCCCATTCAGGCGCGTCAACCTCGTACTCGCGCAGAGCGCGCTCGCCCGTCTGGGAGTTCGAACGCCAGATCTTGAGAGCTACCTTCATCGTCTCTACCTCGTCGTGACGGGCGGCCGGATTAGCCGGCCGCGGCGGTTGCGTCGACCGTTTCGGCCGCGGTCGGGATGGGAACGGTGACTGCCGACCCGAAGTTCGAGAGGGTCAGCGTGAGTGTGACATGGGCGCGCTTGGTGGAGTTCCGAGCCTGCTTTGCCGTGAAGTCGATCACGGCTTTGCGGACAAGGCCCTTGTCGTCGATCCACACGTCGAAGGTCTTGTAGACCGGATCGACTGTGCTCTGGGTTGCTGCGGAAAGCTTTGACGTGTCGTAGGTCGCCTGCCAGTGGATCGTCTTCGCACCGTCGATCGTCGCGGCGCCAAGGTGCATCTGCGGCGCGGTGGTGTCGGCGAGCAGGCTGAGAACGGCCGCCGGGCTGATTCCCGTGAGCGCGTTGAAGTTGAAACCGTCGGCGCTCGTCGGCACCGACGAGTCGTACATCAGCCAATCCTTGCCGGATGGCAGGGTCGAGGTGAACATCGGCGAGCTGACGTAGAGCTTGGTGCCATCGATGATCTCGTCGAATTCGATTGTCTGGCCGCCGCTCGAGAGCGTGGTGGTGTACGTGCCACGCGTGCCGTTCTGGTCGAAGTCGCCGCCGCCGGAGAACGAGAGTGTCTGGCCGCGGGCAACAACGTTCAGGTCAAGCGCGACGTGTTCGGTGCTCTGCTTCTGCGTCTTTGCGACTGCGCCAGCGAATGTGGCCGGCTTGCTCGAAGAGCCGCAGGCGCTGAGGGTGAGGCAGAGCGGCGCGAGCACGAGCATCCGCCGCATCAATACGTCCGCTCGGTGGGCTGCCACTTCGTGACGGTCACCGGTGCGTAGTCGAGCTTTGGCCCACCGTCGACCCAGCGCGTCACGGAGTGCTTCATGAAGGTGTCGTCGTCGCGGGTCGGGTAGTCGTGCGGTCGCGCGTGGGCGCCACGGCTCTCCTTGCGGGCGACACCGGCCTGCACCATGCAGGCGGCGAGGTCGAGGCAGTACCCGAGCTCGATTGCTTGGGTGAGATCGCTGTTGAACACGCCACCCTTGTCTTCGACGACGACGTTCTCGTAGCGGTGGCGGAGCTTCTCGATGATCTCGACCTCGTTCTGCATCTGCTCCTCGCGGCGGAACACACCGAAGTTCTCGAGCATTGACGAGCCGAGTTCCTCGCGAACCTGCCATGGGCGCTCGCCACCGGAGCGGCCAAGGAGCTCCTTGAGCTCGCGCTCGGCGTCGGCGAGGGCGGAGTCGGGCACGGCAGCGTCGGGTGCGAAGTGCGCGTCCTCGGCGGCTGTCCGGCCGGCGCGGCGACCGAAGGTGATCGTCTCCATCAGCGAGTTGCCGCCGAGGCGG
>OMIZ01000008.1 GCA_900299235.1 Actinomycetota bacterium | reverse complement strand
GGTAGGCCACGGAGAACAGCAGCGGGCGGAGTTCAGCGAAGGTATCGTTCACTGGCATAAGTGTCGCGCGGCGCGTCTGCCGCTCGTCGATCCGAACCTCGCTGGCTAGTCGACGACCTCGAGCAGCACGTTGCGCTCGCGCGCTGGCCCTGCGCCGATCGTGTACGCGGTGAGCACCTCGGCGGCAGCTGTTGCAGCGGTCTCGTCGGTGCGCCCGTGTACTTCGGCGAGCAGATCGCCCGGCGCTACTTGATCGCCTCGCTTCGCGTGACAGACGACACCGACTGCGTGATCGATCAGGTCGGCCTTCGTACGACGGCCAGCGCCCAGATGCAGTGCGGCGTTCGCAACCGCAATCGCGCCCAGCTCCTCGACGACACCTCCGGTTGTTGCCCGCACCTCGTGCATCACCGGAGCCTGCTCAAGCACGCTCTCATCTGGGTCGCCGCCCTGCGCGGCGATCCACTCGCGCCACTTCGCTTCGGCAGACCCGTCGGCGACAGCTGCTTCGGCGCGGCGACGGCCCTCCGCGAGGTCGATACCCAGGTCTGAGAGCGCCAGCAGCCTCGCGCACGCGTCGAGCACGAGCTCGGTGAAGTTGGCCGGGCCGCGGCCTTGCACCGTGTGCAGAGCCTCACGCACCTCAAGGGCGTTGCCGACCGCCGAACCGAGCGGCTGATCCATGTCGGTCAGCAGGCACACAACCTCGCGGCCAGCGTGCTGCCCCAGCGAGATCATCGCCTCGGCGAGGCGGCGCGCGTCGTCGACGGTCTTCATGAACGCACCGTCCCCCACCTTCACGTCGAGCACGATCGCCTGGGCGCCAGCGGCCAGCTTCTTCGACATGATCGATGCGGCGATGAGCGACAGCTGATCGACCGTCGCGGTCACATCGCGGAGCGCGTAGAGCAACTTGTCGGCAGGTACGAGGTCGGCGGTCTGACCGACGATCGCGATCCCCACGTCCTTGACCTGGGTGATGAACTCGTCGAGCCCAAGCTCGATGCGGTAGCCCGGAATCGACTCAAGCTTGTCGAGTGTGCCCCCGGTGTGGCCAAGCCCGCGGCCGCTCATCTTGCCGAGCGGCACACCGCAGGCCGCCACAATCGGGCCAACGGCGAGCGAGGTCTTATCCCCCACACCGCCCGTCGAATGCTTGTCGACGACCTTGCGGCCGAGCGCGGTACCGAGGTCGATCGTCTCGCCGCTACGGATCATCGCGTCGGTGAGCGCAAACGTCTCCCGCGGATTCAGGCCCCGGAAGTACACCGCCATGCAGAACGCGGCAAGCTGGTAGTCGGGAATCTCGCCCTTCGCGTACCCGAGGATCAGACTCGCAATCTCGGCATCGCTCAGCTCTTCACCGTCGCGCTTGCGCTGGATCAGCTCGGCTGGACGGATCACCTCGCTCGCCACGATGCCTACGGAGTGACGAGCGGTTTGCCGGGCAGACCCTTTGCAGGCGGCAGGCCAAACCACGCAGCCATGGTCGCCCCAACATCGCCGAACTCGCCACCCTCCACGATTCGGCCGGCCGCGTTCCGGCCTTCGACGTACGCGAGGAGTAGCGCGTGCTCGCGCGAGTGATCCGTTGACGGTGTCGTCGGGTCGCAGCCGTGGTCAGACGTCAGGAGCAACAGGTCGCCCGGCCGCAACGCAGAGAGCAGATCGGGCAGGCGGCGGTCGAAATCCTGCAGGCAGCGATGGAAGTTGACCGGGTCGTTGCGGTGGCCCCAGAGCATGTCGGTCTCAACGAGGTTCGTGAAGATCACGCCCTCATCGACCGTCCGCAGCAGCTCCTCGGTCTTCTGAATGCCTTCAACGTTCGACTTCGTCGGAAACGACTCGTCGATGTCGCAGCCGGCGAAGATGTCGTAGATCTTCCCGACGCCGTAGATCTTGTGACCTGCCTCGCGAATCTGCGACAGGTAGTTCGGGCGCTTCGGCTCGAGCGAAAAGTCGTGGCGGTTTGTCGTGCGCGTGTAGTTGCCCGGCTCCCCGGTGAACGGCCGCGCGATCACCCGGCCCACCGCATGCTTCCCGGTGAGGATCGTGCGGGCGACGCGACAGGCCTCATACAGCTCATCAAGCGGCACCGTGTCTTCGTGCGCGGCGATCTGGAACACCGAATCGGCGGAGGTGTAGACGATCCACTTGCCCGTCTTCTGATGCTCCTCGCCAAGCTCTTGGATGATCTCGGTTCCGCTCGCAGGCACATTGCCGATCACGCCGCGGCCCGTCTGGTTCATGAACGGGTCGATCACCTCGTCGGGGAACCCATGCGGGTAGGTCGGCATCGCAGTGGGGGTCACGATCCCCACGAGCTCCCAGTGCCCCGTCGTCGTGTCCTTCCCTTTCGAGCGCTCAAGGAGCCGTGCGGCCACCGCAGGCGCCCCCGGCTGCGGTGGGCAGCCTTCGAGCGACTCAACGTTGCCGAGCCCAAGCGCTTCAAGCGTTGGCAGGTCGAGACCGCCCACAGCCCGCGCCACATTGCCGAGCGTGTCGGAGCCGACATCGCCAAACTCGTCGGCGTCGGGAAGAGCTCCCGCCCCAACGGCATCCAGCACGATCACGCACACGCGGCTCACATGGCTATCCTAGTCCCGTGACCACAGCTCTCGGATTGATCGGTATCGCACTCTTCATCGCCGGAGTGATCTCACTCGCAGCTGGAGTCACCTACTTGACTGTTCGGCTCAGCCCGAAGCCGAACGCCAAGAAGAAGCCGAAGCCCGAAGCTGCCGCGTAGCGCGCGCTAGCTCGCGAGTGCCGCGTCGAGCGGCGTGTACGGCAATCCGTGCGCCTCAGCGACGGCCGCGTACGTGATCTTGCCGCCGAGGACGTTGACACCCTTGGCAAGCGCCGGATCGTCTGCCACAGCCTGACGCAGGCTCTTGTTGGAGATCGCTTCGACGTACGGCAGCGTCGCGTTCGTCAGTGCCATCGTCGAGGTGACCGGAACACCGCCCGGCATGTTTGCGACGCAGTAGTGGATGACACCATCGACCGTGTAGACAGGATCGCCGTGCGTCGTTGCATGCGAGGTTTCGATGCAGCCGCCCTGATCGATCGCCACATCGACGATCACAGCACCCTGCTTCATGCCAGCAACCATCTCGCGCGTCACAAGCTTTGGCGCCAGCGCGCCAGGGATCAGCACGGCACCAATCACGAGGTCGGCATCGGCGACCCGCTCGGCAATCTCAAGGCTCGACGACATGAGCAGCGTGACGCGACCCGAGAGAATCTCTTCGAGGTGGCGCATGCGGTCGATCGAGCGCTCCAAGATCGTCACCTGCGCGCCAAGACCGAGCGCGATGATCGCAGCGTTGTAGCCCACGATGCCGCCGCCGATAATCACGACCTTGCCCGGCGCGACACCCGGAACGCCACCGAGCAGCAGCCCCCGGCCACCGAGCGGCTTCTCAAGGAAGTACGCACCGGCCTGCGAGGCGAGGCGGCCTGCAACCTCCGACATCGGTGCGAGCAGCGGCAGCTGTCCGCGACCGGTCTCGACCGTCTCATACGCCACCGCGCTGATACCTGAGTCGACGAGCGCACGCGTGAGCGGCTCGTCGGCAGCGATGTGCAAGTACGTAAACAGGGTGAGGTCGGAGCGAAGCCGCTTGTACTCGGGCTCGATCGGCTCCTTAACCTTCAGCAGCAGCTCGGCGCCAGCCCACACCTCGTCGACCGACGCGATCTTGGCGCCGACGCGCGTGTAGGCCTCGTCGGTGAAAGAGCTGCCGAGGCCAGCGCCCGTCTCAACGACCACCTCGTGCCCGCGGTTCACGAGCTCGAAGGCTCCTGCCGGGGTCAGCGCGACGCGGTACTCGTCGGGCTTGATCTCCTTGACGACGCCGATCCTCACGGCGGCGGACGATACCGAACCGGTCGGAGGTGACAGAGTCGCGCGGGGTACGGCGTGCAGTTACGCGCGTGCGGCGTCGAGCAGCGCGAGCGTCACGTTCAGCATTCCGTCGAGATCGGCGACGGCAATCGACTCATCGGGCGTGTGGATGTCGACCATTGCGTTTGCGAGGTTCACACACTCAAGGCCGTGCTCGTTGAAGGCGTTCGCGTCGGCCCCGCCACCCGAGAGCGCGTACGTCACTTCGTACCCGGCAGCTGCGAGCGCCTTGGCGGCGAGCGACACAGCGACGTCGTCCTTGGTGAAGCGGTACCCCTGGTAGCTGCGCAGGAACGTCGTCTGCACCTCGACCTCGGCGACATTCGCGGCGAACGTGATCGCGTCTTGCATTTCCTGGATCACCTCAACGAGCTTCTTGTCGTCGTGCGAGCGCGCCTCAGCGACGACGGTGCACCACTCGGGAACGACGTTGCCTGCGGTGCCACCCTTGATCGTCCCGACGTTCGCAGTCGTCTCCTCGTCGAGACGCCCAAGCCGCATCTCGGCGATCGCACGGGATGCCGCGGCGATTGCTGAGCGGCCGTCCTCGGGGAACATCCCCGCGTGTGCGGCGCGTCCATGGAACGTGATCTCCATCGACTTCGACGACGGCGCGCCAAGAATGATCTCGCCAATCGGCGCTGCTTGGTCGTAGACGTAGCCGACCTTCGCATGGAACCGCGATGCATCCCACGCATAGGCACCGAGGAGGCCGACCTCCTCGGTGGATGTGAAGAGCAGCTCGAGGCCGGCGTGATCGCGGCCCTCGGCGAGCACGATCCGTGCCGCCTCGAGCATCACCGCAACGGCCGACTTGTTGTCGCCACCGAGGATCGCCTCGCGCTCGTTCGTGATCACCCCGTCGTTGATCACGGGAACGATCTCGTCGACCGGCGGAACCGTGTCGAGATGCGCGCACAGGAAGATCGGTGTTCCCTCAACCGTGCCCGGGATTCGGGCATAGATGTTCCCCATGTCGGAGCCGGTCGTCGCGCCGCTCTCGTCCTCGATCGGATCGAGGCCAAGGTCGCGCAGGTACTTCAACACCATGTCGGCGACCGGTCGCTCGTTCCACGACGGGCTGCGAACAGCAGCGAGCTCGCAGAAGAGATCGACGACCGGGGTCACGCGACCATCCTACGCAGGCCCACTCCCACCATGCGACACACGCCTAGTTGGAGGTGAGACCGACGCCGGAGCCCTGGCGCGCATGCGCCCGCTCCTTTGCCGCGGCGACGAACTCGCGGAACAGCGGCGCCGGGCGCGTGGGCCGTGACTTGAACTCGGGATGGAACTGCGATGCGACGAACCACGGATGGCCGGGCAGCTCGATGATCTCCACGAGTCGCCCCTCCTGGAAGGTGCCGCTGACGACGAGGCCCGCATCAACGAGCTGATCGCGGTAGTGGTTGTTGACCTCGTAGCGATGACGGTGCCGCTCAGCGATCACAGGCTCGCCGCCATACACCGACCGCGTGCGCGTACCCTCGCCCAGCTCGACCGCCTGAGCGCCGAGCCGCAGCGTGCCGCCGAGATCCTCGATCTCCTTCTGCCCCGGGAGCAGGTCGATCACCGGGTAGGGCGTTTCGGGATCCATCTCGGTCGAGTTCGCGCCGTCGAGTCCGACGACATGGCGCGCAAACTCCGACACCGCGACGTGCATGCCGAGGCAGATGCCGAGGTACGGGATC
>OMIZ01000007.1 GCA_900299235.1 Actinomycetota bacterium | reverse complement strand
TCCTGGCGGCCCTCTGCTTCGCTCTTGCGGGGGCCACGGCCGGATTCCTCGTGTTCAACTTCTACCCCGCCTCCATCTACATGGGCACGAGCGGCATCCAGGCCGTTGCCTATGCGCTGGCCGTGCTCGCCCTCCTCGGCACCGCCAAGGTGGCTGCGGCCCTCCTGGTGGTCGGCATCCCCGTGATCGACGCCTTCTTCGTGATCGTCGGGCGGATCCTCGCGGGGCGGTCGCCGTACAGCGCCGACACCACGCACATCCACCAGCGGCTCCTCGCCGCCGGCTTGAGCCACCGCGGCGTCGTTCTCGTCCTCTACGGCGCGACAACGCTGCTTGCCGCCGCCGCGCTCATCCTGAGCGAGAGCCTCTCGCTCTACGCGTTCTTCGGTCTGCTCGTCGCGCTCGGCGGCCTGGTTGCAACCCTCGGTCGCCGCGGGGCAGGGCGCTGATGCCGACCCGTCGCGACCCTCGGCTAGACTCAGGCGAACCGCTCGACGCCTCGCGCGGGCTGACGACGATCGGGGGACGGGGTGCGTATCTCGCACTCTTCTCGCAGATCGGCATCATGCTGCTCGTGTCGATGCTCGGCGGCGCACTCCTCGGGAACGCCGTCGACCGAGAGCTCGGGACACGCCCGATCCTCCTGGTCGTCGGGTTCGCCGGCGGCACCGTCGTCGGCACCGTCGGTGTGGCACGAACGGTCGCACGGGCACTCGCGCGGTTCGACGCGCTGGAGGCATCTGCGAACGCCGAACGACTTCGACGGCGGATCGCGAGCGAGAAGGAGAGGAGGGAGCGATGAGCGGAACGACGGCAGCATCGCGGTCGCCGCGGCGAACGCTGCTCCTCGGCGCGCTCGTCGTCCTCGCCGTCGACGTGCTCGCTGCGCTGGCGACCGGCGGTGCGGGGCTCGTCGGATTCCCGGGCGGCGCGATCAAGCTCGCGCTGGAGCCGATCGTCCCCCATGCGGTGATCAACCTCGGCACCGAGAGCGAGCACGCCGCGACGCTCTTCGATTTCTATCCGTCGATCACGGGATCGATCATCATGTCGTGGGCCGTCATGGCACTGGTCGTCGCCGTCTTCGCGATCGCCGCCCGTCGCCTGCGCGACGTGCCGGGCACGGTGCAGAACATCATCGAATTCGCGATCGAGAGCCTCTCGGGCTTCGCGCTCGGCATCGGCGGACCGGAGGCGAAGGGCTTCGTCACCTTCTTCCTCGCCTGCTTCCTGTTCATCGTGGTCTCGAACTGGTCGGGGCTCATCCCCGGCGTCGGTCGCATCCACGCCCTCCGCGCCCCGACGAGCGACATCAACGTCACCGTCGGCATGGCGCTGGTCACCTTCGTCTACTTCCATTTCCAGGGCGTGCGCGCGCTCGGCGTGCGCGGCTATCTCGGAAAGTTCTTCACCCTGAAGAACGGCGGCATCGGCCTCTTCGTCGGGTCGCTCGAGTTCCTGCTCGAGTTCGTCAAGCCCGTGACCCTGGCAATGCGACTCTTCGGCAACATCTACGGCGGCGAGCTGGCGCTCACCGTGATGACGACGCTGACGCTCGCCTTCGTGCCGATGGCCCTCTACGGACTGGAGCTCTTCGTCGGCCTGATCCAGGGGATCATCTTCAGCGTGCTCGTGCTGGTCTTCACGATGCTGGCCATGGAGGGCCACGGCGAGGAGGGCCACGGCGAGCACCCTGCGCACGGAGAGGCCGGCGCAGCAACGGAATCTGCAGTTGCGGCACACTAGTCGCGGCTGAGGTCAGCGGGTCCGAGCGTCCGGCAGAAGCCCGGATGGCGGCGTAGCAGGAGGAACGGATCGATGGACAAGATCCAGGCAGGCATTGCAGCGCTCGGCGTGATCGGGCCGGGCATCGGCGTCGGCATCGCGACCGCGGCCGCGGCGAGCGCCATCGGGCGCAATCCGGAATCGGCTGGCGCGGTCCGCGGCGTCTTCATCATCGGCGCGGCGTTCGCCGAGGGCCTCGGCGTCCTCGCGATCGTGCTCGGCATCCTCTCGCTCGTTCTCTGATCGGATCGGGCATCGTGCGGTTCGACGCGTTGCTCCACGGAGTCGCGGGACTCGGCATCCATGCTGCCGACACCCCGGCCACGTCCGCGCCCGCGGAGGCGGGGATCAGCTTCAACCTGTTCTGGATCCTCGTCTCGGCGGCGAACTTCGGCTTCTTCATCCTGGTCTTGCGCGCGGTTGCGCTCGGCCCGATCACGAAGATGCTCGACGAGCGTCGAGCGAGGATCGAGCAGGGGCTGCGCGACGCGTCCGATGCGACGCTCGCGAAGAGTCGTGCGGTCGAGGCGGCGGACGCCGCGCTTGCCGAGGCACGACGCGAGGCGAACGCCATCCGCGCCGCGGCAGAACGCTCGGCGTCGCAGGCGCGCGACGAGCAGGTCGCGGCACTGAAGGCCGAGCTCGATCGCATGCGGCAGAGCGCAGCCGACGAGATCGAGGCGGCCCGCGTGAGCGCGCTCGCGTCGATTCGCAACGAGGTCGCCGAGCTCGCGATCGGCGCCGCCACGAAGGTCGTCGGCGCGTCCATGGACGGCGAGCGGCAGCGGGCCCTCGTCGGCGAGTTCCTCGACACGCACGCACGGAGCGGCAACTGATGGATCGGCCGCTCGGTTCCGCGCGTCGGTACGCCGCAGCGCTGCTCGGCATCGCAGGCGACGCCGGCTCGGCCGCGGCCCTGTCGACGGAGCTCGACCGAGCGGCGTCGGTCGTCACGGCTCCGGGCGCCCGGGCCCTGCTCGACCTGCTCGCC
>OMIZ01000006.1 GCA_900299235.1 Actinomycetota bacterium | reverse complement strand
CGGCCTTCACCTCGCGCACGATCGCCTTTGCGTCGTCTTTCGAGAGCGGCTCTGCCACCCCAACGCGCAGTTCGCGAAACCGCTCGAGCGTCGGCGCCTCCTCAGGCAGCGACACGTCGGGAACGGCCAGGATCGACTCGGCCAGCTCCCGCGCCTCAACGAGCGTGTGCGCGCCGCGGAGAGCAGGAGCAACCTCAAGCGGCACTCCGACACGGGAGGTGAGCGCCTCGTCGGAGAGCTCGGCTATCACCTCGACCGCAAGCGAGCGGATCCGGGCAAGGTCGAGCTGAATGTCGTGTTTTGGGATGCCAAGCTCGTCAAGGTAGGCCCGAACGGCTTCGGCGGGGATCCCTTCCTCGCGCAGCGACGCGACCGACGCTCCGTCAGCGCGCTTGGAGATCTTCTTCCCGTCGGGGCCGAGCACAAGCCCGTAGTGGATGTACTCGGGCGGCGTTCCACCAATCGCCTCGGTGAGCGCTCGGTGGAGCTGCTCGTTTGGGCGATGGTCGTTGCCGCGAATGACGTGTGTGATGCCGAAGTCGATGTCGTCGACGACGCTCGCAAGGTGGTAGGTCGCGGTGCCGTCGGGACGTAGGAGCTGTACGCCCTGGAAGCGCTCTGGCAGGTTCGCCGCAACGTCCCGGTAGCGGTCGCCACGGTCGCTCTGCCGCACCGGCCCTTCATCCCAAGTGATCCCGAGCCATGTGAGGTCGGCCAGGATCGCCTCCTCGCCGCCAGGGAGGTTTCGGGCGGGGTCTGTGTCATCGATCCGCAGCAGGAATGTGCCGCCGAAGTTGCGGTTGGCGACCGCGCCGAGCGCATTGCCGATATGGAGCGAGCCCGTGGGGCTGGGTGCAAAGCGAACCTTCACACCAGTGAGTCTAGGCAGAGGTCGGGCGCCCGAGAAGATCCGGGCGCCCCCTCATGTTGCGCTACATCAGCAGGAGACCACCGTCGACGACGATCTGCGAGCCGGTCATGTAGCTCGAAAGCCCCGAGGCGAGGAACAGCGCCACGCGCCCGATCTCGTCGGGATCACCAAAGCGATGCATCGGTACTCGCGCGATCATCTGCTCGATCACGGCCGGATCGACCGTCTCGCCCGATTGCATCGATTCCACACCCGGGGTGACGATGCCGCCTGGTGCGATCGCGTTGACCCAGATCTGGTGCTGGGCAAGCTCGATCGCAACGTTCTTCGTGAAGCCCCACACGCCGTGCTTCGAGGCGTCGTACTGCGCGAGGCCGATCATCGACGGGTGCAGTGCATCGATCGACGTGACGTTGATGATCTTGCCGCCACGGCCCTGCTTGATCATCTGCGTCGACGCCGCCTTCGTGCAAAGGAAGACGCCATCGAGGTTCACGCCGATGACCTTCATGAAGTCGTTCTCGGTCATCTCCGCCAGCGGAACCGCCGGGAAGATGCCTGCGTTGTTCACCAGCACATCGACGCCACCGAAGCGCTCAACGGTGTCGCGCACCATTGCGTCGACACTCGCCGCGTTCGAGACGTCAGCCTGCTGCGCCATCGCAGAGCCGGGTCGGAGCGCCTCAAATTCGGCGACCGTGGCGCGGGCAGCGTCGATGTCGAGATCGGCAACGACCACCGCAGCGCCAGCTTCGTGGAGCCGCGCGGCGATGCCCTTGCCAATTCCCTTCGCTCCACCGGTGACGATCGCGGTCGTACCGTGGAGGTCAAGCAGTGCGTCAAGTGAAGGTGTCATGGCCCAAGCATCGCTCCGTACAGCCTCGGACGCATCGGCAATTCACCACGGTGGCGGTGCCTGTTCTCCGCCTATCGACCGCCAAGAGTTAGTAGCTCGGTGGCGGTTCCGGCAGCCCTTCGTCCGGGTCTTCGATCGAGATCGTCGCTGCCTGGCTGCGTACGCCGCCAGATGCGAGGTAGCCGAGGACGCCAACGAGGAAGATGATGCCGAGGGTGCCGAGCGTGTACGTCTCAAACTTGGCGCGGGAGACGCCCCAGTTGTCCTGGAAGTTGTACGACAGGCCGAGAAGGCGGTCGAGTGTCCCCGGGAACACGCCAACCCACGAGCCGAGCAGCACCCAGAACATGATCAGGCCCGTGGAGATGTAGAGGCCGATATTCCCGAACGGGACGCGGAACGGGCGGTGCACCTCGGGGTACTTGCGGCGCAGGATCACCACGGACGGGAAGATCAGGATGTAGCTCAGCAGCGTCGTTGAGACGGCGATGTCGAGAACGACCTGGAACGTCGCGTCGGCGCCACTGTGGAAGAACTCGATGGCGCTCACCATGAACACGGTCGCGACTACGCCCGACAGGACGTTGACGCGCACCGGGGTTCCGAGCTTCTTGTTGAAGACGCCGAAGTACGAGAAGAATGAACCGTCGTACGCAGCAACGGCCTGCGTCCGGTCGGCGCCGATCATCCACACGGAGCCGGAGGTGATCAGTGAGCCGACGAACCCGATCGTCGAGGCGACGAGCAAGGGGTGCGCGGCGCCGCCAAACGCACCGTGGTAGGTCGCATTGACGGCGTCGAGGAAGCCACCGAGGCCCGTGATTGCCGTGGTGGGCAGCACGAGGATGATTCCGAAGACCGGAACGCAGTAGAGGACGACGCCCAGGATGCCGCTGCGGAGAATCGAGATCGGGACGTCCTTCTGCGGATCGTCCATCTCTTCAGCTGCGCCGGACTGCAACTCGAACCCAACGTAGTTGAAGAGGATCACCGGCACGAGGCTGAGCAGCACGGCGCGGCTCGGCGAGAGATCCGATGCGGAGAAGCCATGGACGCCGTGCCGGATGCCGTAGACGATGACGGCGATCGTGAAGAAGCCGAGCACGAAGACGCGGAGGATCGCGCCGATGTTCGGGATCCACTTGCCCTTGCTGAGGGACATGATCGCGACCATGATCGAGAACCAGACGAAGATCAGCTTGAACACGTAGTCGCCGACGGTTCCCTCACCGATCTTGAACACCTGGCCGCTCCAGGCGTCGGTCGCAATGAACGCAAGCGAGCCGCCGACCCAGATCGGGTTGGTCGCCCAGTAGAGGATTGCGCCAACCCCGCCAGCAAAGCGCCCCCACGCGAGCTTTGTCCACTCGTACGGGCCACCCTCCTGCGTAAAGGTTGAGCCGAGCTCAGCCATCACCAGCATGTACGGATAGACGAACAGCACGGCTAGGGCGGCGAGCCAGAAGAAGCCCTGGGGACCGTTCGCCGCGACGCTGCCGAGCGTGTCTAGTCCGACGAAAGCACACAGCGTGAAACCGACCATGTCGAGACGCCGAAGCGACTTGACGAGCTTGCTCTTCTCTTCGAGCGCGAAGCTCGTCGTCACTTCCTTTGGCATTGACACAGTCGACACGGCGCTAACCCCCAGTGATCAGTTTCCACGCCTCGGGGAGCACATCCCCGAGAACGCCCACGATTTCATCCATTTCCTTCTCTCCGGCGATCAGTGGCGGGCAGACCTGAATCACTGGATCGCCACGATCGTCGGCACGGCAGATGAGTCCGCGCTTGAAGAGCGCGCCGGAAAGATAGCCGCGCAAGAGCCGTTCGCTCTCCTCATCGTTAAAAGACTCGCGCGTCTCCTTGTCCTTGACAAGCTCAATCGCGTAGAAGAAGCCCGTTCCGCGGACGTCGCCGGCGATCGGAAGGTCGAGCAGCGCCTCCAGTTTTGCGCGGAACATCGCCTCGGTTTCGGCCACGTGTTCGACGATTTTCTCGCGCTTGAGGATCTCGAGGTTCTTGAGAGCGACTGCTGCCCCAACCGGGTGACCGCCGAACGTCGTCCCGTGGGTGAACATCGCGGTCCCCTTGAGGAACGGCTCCATCAGGTGGTCACCCGCGATCACCGCGGCCATCGGCGCATACGCAGACGAGAGTCCCTTCGCGGCGGTGATGAAGTCGGGGCGGATGTCGTACTTCGCTGAGCCGAACCAATCGCCGACACGACCGAACCCGCAGATCACCTCATCGGCGGCGAGCAACACCCCGTAGGTGTCGCAGATCTCGCGAACGCCCTTGAAATACCCGGCCGGCGGAGTGAATGCTCCGCCACCGTTCTGGACAGGCTCCATGAAGACCACGGCGACCGTATGCGGCCCGGCGTTGACGATCGCGTTCTCAAGTTCATCGAGCAGGAACTGCGTGAATTCAGCCTCCGTCTCGTGTCGGGGGCGGTGGAAGCGATTGGTGTTCCGTACGCGAATCACGTCGGGGACGAGCGGCTCGAACTGCGCGCGGATCGTCGGTAGCCCCGTGAGCGAAAGCGCCCCCATCGTCGTACCGTGGTAGGCGAGGTTGCGCGTAACGGCCTTCCATCGCCGTTCGCGGTTTGCAGCGTGGTACTCGCGCGAGAGCTTCCAGATCGTCTCGTTGGCCTCTGACCCACTCGAAACAAAGAACACACGGTTGAGATCTCCTGGGGCGAGATCGGCGATCTCCTTCGCGAGTTCGATCGCCTTCGGATGCGCGTACGACCAGTTGGAGTAGTACGGCAGTTCCTTCATCTGCTCGAGCGCGGCAAGACCGATCTCCTCGCCGTGCGAGTACCCGATCTGCACGGCGAACAGTCCCGCGAGCGCGTCGAGGTAGCGCTTGCCGTTTGCGTCGTAGAGGTAGCAGCCCTCCCCGCGAGTGATCACCGGCACGTCGGCGTCGCTGTAACCGGCCATCCGCGTGAAGTGGAGCCAGAGGTGATCGCGAGCGGCCTGCTGCAGGGCGTTTGCGTCTTGCATCAACCGAGCCTACAAGGCAAGCCGGGGGTACGCATCCCCGAAAAGTGGGCACTTTTCGTACGTGGTCGTGAGCGTGAGCTCGCGCGCTACCAAGGTGTCAGCAGCCCGGGCGGTTGTCGTAGAGTCGCTGCGTGCGCGAACTGCTCCTCGACTGGTACGCGAAGAACGGACGCGACCTGCCCTGGCGTCACACGACCGACCCCTACGCGATCCTCGTGTCGGAGATCATGCTGCAGCAGACGCAGGTCGAGCGCGTCACTCCCCGCTACCTCGCGTGGCTGGAGCGCTGGCCGACGGTGGACGCGCTCGCGGCCGCTTCGACCGCCGACGTCATCGTCGCCTGGCAGGGCCTTGGCTACAACCGCCGTGCGCTGAACCTGCAGCGTGCGGCACGGGCCGTTGCCGAGCGCGGGTGGCCCGATGACCTCACCGAGCTTCCGGGCGTTGGCCCCTACACCGCAGGTGCCGTTGGCAACTTCGCGTTCGGTCGCGACGTCCTTCCCGTCGATGTGAACATCCGCCGCATCCAGGAGCGCACCGGGGAGCAGTTCGACGGTGCGTGCACGCAGGCCCTCTTCGATCTTGGCGCGACGATCTGCCTCGCGCGCATCCCGCGCTGCGACAGCTGTCCGCTCGCAGCGCGTTGCCCCTCGCGCGGCAAACGCTTCGAGCCCGAACGGAAGCAGTCGCGGTTCGAGGGCTCGTTCCGGCAGCGACGCGCCGTCGCTCTGCGCGCGATTGCAGCAGGCAACGCGCCCGACGACAAAGAGGCGGTCGCGTCCCTTGCCAAGGACGGCCTCGTCGTCGTCAGTGCCGACGGGCCGAAGCTGCCGGAGTAGAGACGGCTAGCGCCGCTCGAGCAGCGCGACGGCCTGTGCGGCAAGGCCCTCGCCACGGCCGGTAAACCCGAGAAAGTCGGTCGTCGTCGCGCGGACGTTGACCTCGCCCTCGCCGATCGCGTTCGTGAGCTTCGCGGCGATCGCGTGGCGATGCTCCGCGATCTTCGGCTCCTGGCCGATCAACACGCAGTCGGCATTGACGAGACGCCACCCTGCCGCCTGCACGTGGGTGTAGGCCTGCGTGAGCAGGCCAACCGAGTCAGCGTCCTTGTACCGATCGTCGCTCGACGGGAAGAGCCCGCCGATATCCCCGAGGCCGGCGGCACCGAGCAACGCGTCGGTGAGCGCATGGGCGATCACGTCACCGTCGGAGTGACCGGCAAGACCGCGCGGATGGTCGATTGTGATGCCGCCGAGAACGAGCCGAACACCCTCCGCGAGCGCGTGGGCGTCGACGCCGATTCCAACGCGAATGTCAGCCATGCGCGAAGGCTACTCACCGCGTTCAGCCGCAAGCAATGCAGCAGCGCGGGCGAGATCGGCAGGCCCTGTGACCTTGAGCAGACGCTCGTCGCCCGCCACCACGGTCACGCGACCGCCCGCGGCCTCGACAAACGCCGCACAATCGGTCTGCTCCCCGCCGGCGGCGAGCGCACGCTTCAGGGTCGGGGCGACAAACGCCTGTGGTGTCTGCACTGCGACAAGCTCGGAGCGCGGCAGCGTCTCGGTCACCACGTCGCCAGTAACGCGCTTCATCGTGTCCGCGACCGGTAGACCCGGTACGGCCCCATCGAAGCCCTGGAGCAACGCATCGAGAAGTCGTTGGACGACACCCTCGGGAAGGAGCGGTCTTGCAGCATCGTGGACGAGCACGACAGCTGCATCATCAGGCACTTCGGCGAGTCCGATCCGCACAGAATCGGATCGACTATCGCCGCCCGGCACACACGAACTGACCTTCGACGCGCCAAGCTCCTCGGCAACGAGGATCGACTGTTCCTCCCAACCGGGAGGGCACACAACGACAATCGCGTCGATCAGCTGCTCCTCGTCGAGCCGACGCAGCGGCTCGGCAAGCAGCGGGAAACTGGCCAGAGGAGCGAACGCCTTCGGCCGGTCCCCGCCGAGCCGCTCCCCCCGCCCTGCGGCGACGAGCACGGCCCAGACGCTCAGCTTCGCACCCCGAAAACTCGCGCCGCGCTAGGCGGCGGCAGGCGTCTTCTTCGGCGCAGCCTTGGAGGCTGCGGGCTTCGTCGCGGCAGGCTTCTTCGCCGCGGCCGACGCCGGCTTCTTGGCGCCGCCAGCCTGACCGACGAGAACCTCATCGAGCCATGCCAACGCCTCTTCCTCGGTCATGTCCTTTGCGTACATGAGCTCCGAGGCGAGGATCTTCTTCGCCTTGACGTACATCTGCTTCTCACCGGTTGAGAGACCCTTGTCGACGTCCCGCAGCGAGAGGTTGCAGACAACCTCTGCCAACTCAAAGATGTCGCCGGTCTTCATCTTGTCCCGATTGTGCTTGAAACGACGGTTCCAGTTCTTCGGCATTTCGGTGCCGCCACTCGTGAGGTACCGGATGACCTTCTTCACGGACTCCTCGTCGATGACTGTCCGAAGCCCGACACGCTCAACATTGTCTGCCGGAACCGTCACGGTCATATCGTTGTGCAGGATCTTGATGGTCAGGAGATCGCGCATTTCCCCCAATACCTCGCGCTTCTCCCGGCTAACCACCGTTCCCGCCCCGTGGTGCGGATACACCACCTTGTCGCCGACCTTGTACAAGCTGACTCCCTCTCCCGTCGTGCCCGGAAAAAGCGCCGGACGGGGAAATTTCCCCACCCGGCGAAGGAGGACATCGTACCAAAGGGCCGTAAAAGGCTTGTTTTTGGATTTTTTGGCGTCACGAGCGACTATTCGCCTGCTGCGAGACCCGCGCCGAGCGCACGCCGGAGCGTGTCGGCGGTGAGTGGTGCGCCCTCGGTGCCCGCTGGAGCGAGTACCGCACTCCGCCCGAGCTTGCGGCATTCGTCGAGTCGGCGTGGCGCCTGAGCTGCAGGCCGTAGACGCCCGGTGAGACCGATCTCGCCGAACGCGGCAAGGTCGGGACGCACCGGAACGTTCCGCGCCGCCGAAGCGATTGCGAGCGCGATACCGAGGTCAGCACCGGGTTCGTCGATGCGCAGGCCACCCGCGACGTTCACGAAGACATCGGCGGTGCCAAGCGGCAGCCCGGCGTGACGTGCGAGCACCGCAACGATCATCGCGAGGCGCTTGGGATCGACACCCGTCGCAACCCTCCGGGGCATGGCGAGGTCTGTGGGCGACACGAGCGCCTGAATCTCGACGAGAATCGGCCGCGTTCCCTCAAGGGCGCAGACGACGGCGGCGCCGATCTCGCCCACCTCACTCTTGCCAAACACGGCTGAGGCATCAGGAACACCGACAAGACCTTCGCCCGTCATCTCGAAGACGCCCAACTCGTTCGTCGAGCCGAAGCGGTTCTTCACCGCCCGCAGCACGCGGTGGGCGTTGTAGCGATCACCCTCGAACTGCAGCACGCAGTCAACGAGGTGCTCGAGCACGCGCGGCCCTGCGACCGAGCCGTCCTTTGTCACGTGCCCAACGAGGAACGTCGCAACGCCCGACTCCTTCGCGACCCGCAGCAGCCGTGACGCCGCCTCGCGCACCTGATTTACCGAGCCCGGTGCGGAGCCAACCTCACTCGACCAGAGCGTCTGCACCGAATCGATCACACACACATCGGGACGTTCCCGCTCAAGCGTCGCGCATACGGCTTCGAGTTCGGTCTCGGCCAAGATCTCGACCCCGTCGCAGCCACCGAGTCGCGTCGCACGAAGCGACACCTGCGCCGCCGACTCCTCGCCGGTCACAAGCAGCGCGCGGCGGGTCTGCGAGATCGCGCCGAGAGCCGTCAGCAGCAACGTCGACTTACCGACACCTGGCTCACCACCGACAAGCACGAGCGAGGCTGGGACGAGACCGCCGCCGAGCACTCGATCGAGCTCGGGAACACCCGTCGCGATCCGCTCAACCTCTTCGGTTGTGACGTCGACAAGCCGCAACAATGGGCGGGCCCGCGCCGGATCGGCACCGCGCGCAGGCTCGGTCGACTCGGCGAGCAACGTCCCCCACGCACCGCAGCCTGGGCACCGCCCAAGCCAGCGTGCAGAGATCGTTCCGCACTCGGTACAGACGTGCTGCATCGGTGCCGGCTTTGACTTCGAGGCCATGTGGCCACTCTACGCAGGCACCCCGACGGCGGATGTTGCATCTCGGGAACAATGCGCGAGTGCGATACCGGCAACTCGGCGATAGCGACCTCCACGTCTCGGAGATCTCCCTCGGCTCCTGGCTGACCTACGGTGTCGCCGTCGACGAAACGGCGGCGCTCGCCTGCGTCGACGCTTCGTTCGATGCCGGCATCAACTTCATCGACACGGCGAACATCTACGGCAAGGGCACCGCCGAGGAGTTCCTCGGACGCGCGCTCGCCAATCGCCCCCGCGACTCGTACATCCTCGCGACGAAGCTCTTCTGGCCGATGACCGACACCGACAAGGGCCTCTCGCGCGAGCAGGTCTACAAGCAGATCGACCTATCGCTCGCACGCCTCCGGACGGATTACGTCGACCTCTATCAGTGCCACCGCTACGACCCCGAGACGCCGCTCGAAGAGACGATGGAGGCGCTCACCGACATCGTCAACGCCGGGAAGGTGCGCTACATCGGCTTCTCCGAATGGACGGCGCCGCAGATTCAGGCCGCCATTGACCTCGTGCCCGGTGTCGCGAAGTTTGTCTCGTCACAGCCGCAGTACTCGATCCTCTGGCGCGTTCCGGAGGAAGAGGTGATCCCCGTGTGTGCCGCAAACGGCATCTCGCAGATCATCTGGTCGCCACTCGCGCAGGGGGTCTTGACCGGCAAGTATCTGCCGGGGTCTCCTCCTCCCTCCGATTCGCGGGCCGCGAACGACGAGATCGGCGGCTGGATGGGCCACTTCCGCTCCGACGACACGCTCACCCGGGTGCAGAAGCTTCGCCCGATCGCTGACGACCTTGGCATCTCGATGGCCCAGCTTGCAATCGCCTGGACGCTGCGGGAGCCGAATGTTGCCTCGGCGATCATCGGCGCCTCAAGGCCCGAGCAGGTCGTCGACAACGTTGGAGCGTCAGGCATTGAGCTCGACGCTTCGACCCTCGCAGCGATCGACGCGATCTTCGCGTAGTAGCGGCAACCGACCCAACCTCAGAACGCAAGGGAGGGGCGCCCCTGGCGCCCCTCCCTTGCTCTGCTGCGGGGGTGTTCTGTGCGGGTTCTTAGCGAACCGAGACGCTGAGGATCTGTACGCCGTTTCCGGTCGACTGGCCCTGGAGGCCCTGCGAGCCCTGGCTCTGCTGACCCTGGCGTGCCTGCCGGGGACCGGCGTTACCCTGCCCGTTCTGCTGGCCCTGGCCCTGCCTACCCGCCTTGAGGCACGCGGCGAGCTTGAGCGCGCCGTTCTGCGAGAAGAAAAGGCCGCCGTAACCGACCTGGAGATCATCCGCAGTACCGATCTGGCCCTTCTCACGGACGATCGTGGAGGAGTCGATGGTCAGCGTCACCGACTGGCCGTCAGGGCGCTTGATGGTGACCGAGGTGGCGCTCGCAGCGGTGATCAGACCATGATTGAAGTCGAAGGTCTGGGTCGTACCGTCGGCGTAGAGCGCGTTGACCGTGCCGTTGACCGACTGGTACGCCGGACCCTCGATCGGCGAGGCCGAGCCGCCGGCAGGAGCGCCGTCGCCCTTGATGTTGCGGATGATCACGGCACTGCCACTCTGCGAGATCGCCGTTGCTGCATCGCCGACCTTCAGATCGGAGACGGCGTAGCTCGCGCCGTTGTTACGGACGATCGTCTTGTCGGTGATCGCGAAGGTGACCGACTGGTTGTCCTTGCGCTTGAGGGTGATCGACGATGAGGAGACGGCCGTGATCGCACCGCGATCCCACGTCCACGCCTGCGTCGAAGCGTCCTTGTAGGTGACGTTCGCCGTCGAGTGCACGGCATCCGCGAACGGCCCCTTGGCGGCGGGAGGATCAGCGGCGACTGCGCTCCCGGCGAGGAGGGCAAACAGCGAGAACATGAGGATGAAGATGCGCTTTCCCATCAGAGGGCTCCTTACGAGGAGGGGTAGGTGATGGGCGGATCGTGCGACCACTCTGTAAGCCGACCGTGCCGCTCGGGTCAGACGTCGGTAAGTCGTCGTAAGCCACACGTAAAGCGTCAAAAGCCCCAGAAACGCCCGATGCCCGCTTGCGCGGGCACCGGGAAGAGTTAGCTCAACGAGGCGTTACTCGCCGTCGGCGTCGCCTGCGGTATCAGGCTCCGTGTCGGCGGCCGCAGCGACAAGCTCGGCCGGTGCCGGCGGGACGACCTCGATATCGACCTCTTCGTCGTTCTTACGCGTAACGATGATCGTCGAGCCCGCCTCGAGGTTCCGTCCAAGGACGAAGTCGGCGAGCGGATCTTCGATCAGGCGCTGGATCGCGCGGCGCAGCGGCCGGGCCCCCATCGCCGGGTCGTAGCCCTTGTCGACGAGCATCTCCTTCGCCTCGTCGGAGAGCTCGATCGTGACGCCATGCTCGGCCATCTGCACCCGCAGACGGTTGAGCATCAGGTCGACGATCTGCAGGATCTCTTCCTTCGACAGCTTCGGGAACACGATGATCTCGTCGATGCGGTTCAGTAGCTCAGGCCGGAACACGCGCTTGAGATCGCCCATCACGCGGGTCTTCATGTCGTCGTACGACAGACCCTGCTCGTCGCTCATGTTGAAACCGAGCGAGACGTTCTTCGAGATCGACGCCGAACCGATATTCGAGGTCATGATCACGATCACGTTGCGGAAGTCGACCTTGCGGCCCTGCGAGTCGGTGAGCTTTCCGTCTTCGAGGATCTGCAAGAGGATGTTGAAGACATCCGGATGCGCCTTCTCGATCTCGTCGAAGAGCAGCACCGAGTACGGGCGCCGACGCACGGCCTCGGTCAGCTGACCGCCCTCGTCGTAGCCGACGTAGCCAGGCGGCGAGCCAACGAGCCGCGATACCGCGTGCTTCTCCATGTACTCGGACATGTCGAGCTGGATCATTGCCTCGTCATCGCCGAACAGGAACTGCGCGAGCGTACGGGCGAGTTCCGTCTTGCCGACGCCTGACGGGCCGAGGAAGATGAACGAGCCGGTCGGCCGCTTGGGATCCTTGATGCCAGCGCGGGCACGGCGAATCGCCTTCGAGACCGCGACGATCGCTGCGTCCTGACCGATCACGCGCTTGTGGAGTTCCTCCTCCATACGCATGAGCTTCTGCGACTCCGCCTCGGTCAGCTTGAACACCGGGATGCCCGTCCACATCGAGACGATGTCGGCGATCTCATCCTCACCGATCTCCGGCTGCTCAACCTGCTCCTGGCTGCGCCACTCCTCTTCGAGCTCCTTCTTCTTGGCGCTGAGCTTGCGCTCCTTGTCGCGCAGCGACGCGGCCTTCTCGAACTCCTGGTTCTCGATCGCATCTTCCTTGTCGGTGCGCACGCGCTCAATCTCTTCATCGAGCTCGCGGTACCGCGCAGGCGCAGACATCGTCTTGATGCGCATGCGCGATGCGGCCTCGTCGATCAGGTCGATCGCCTTGTCGGGCAGCTGGCGATCCTGGATGTAACGATCGGCAAGTGTCGCCGCAGCCTCAAGGGCTTCGTCGGTGATCTTGCAACGGTGATGGGCCTCGTACCGATCACGCAGGCCACGGAGGATCTGCACGGTGTCCTCGGTTGACGGCTCCTCAACACGGATCTGCTGGAAACGCCGCTCAAGTGCAGCGTCGCGCTCGAGGTACTTGCGGTACTCGTCGAGCGTCGTCGCACCGATCGTCTGCAGCTCGCCACGCGCGAGCGCCGGCTTCAAGATCGACGCGGCGTCGATTGCGCCCTCGGCGGCACCAGCGCCAACGAGGTTGTGGAGCTCGTCGATGAACAGGATGATGTCGCCGCGCTGGGTGATCTCCTTCATCACCTTCTT
>OMIZ01000005.1 GCA_900299235.1 Actinomycetota bacterium | reverse complement strand
CCTCCCGCCCGACGGCCCCAATCGCAGGGTCTGCACCCGCGAGCGGGCGGAACGAACCGGTTCCCTCCGTCCACCACGAGCAACGGTCGTAGTCGCCGATCCGTCCAGCACCAGCCGCAAACACCGCGTCACGCACGGCATCGAGCGAGGCCTGCGGCACGAAGACGATCAGCTTCCGATCCGCCATCGCTACTGGTTGTCGATCTGAGCGCGCTGGAGCTTGCCCGAGTAGTCGACGTAGATCGACTTCCACTCGGTGAAGACATCGAGCGCAGCCTGGCCCGCCTCACGGTGGCCGTTGCCCGTCCCCTTCACGCCGCCAAACGGCAGGTGCACCTCCGCCCCGGTCGTGCCGGCGTTGATGTAGGTGATACCTGCCTGGAGATCGCGCATGGCGCGAAACGCCTTGTTGACGTCGCGGGTGAAGATCGACGACGAAAGGCCGTACTCCACGCTATTCGCCGCCGCGACTGCCTCCTCGAAGCTGCCGACCGGAATGAGCGTGGTCGTCGGCCCGAAGATCTCCTCGCGTGCGATGCGCATCCCTGCGTCAACATCGGCGAAGACGGTTGGCCGGTAGTAGAAGCCGTCAGCGCTGCCCGGCTCACCGCCGGTAAGGAGCTTCGCGCCTTCGCCGAGGCCGATCTCGGTGTAGGAGTGCACCTTCGCGAGCGCAGCCGCGTTGATCAGTGGCCCGATGTCTGTGTCGGGCTCCCATGGGAGTCCCAGGCGAAGCTTTTCGACGCGCGCAACGAGGCGTGACTGCAGCTCGTCGTAGACGGCGCGATGCACGATCACCCGCGACGCCGCGGTGCAGCGCTGCCCAGCAGTGCCGAACGCCGACCAGACGATCCCGTCAACCGCAAGGTCGATGTCGGCGTCGTCCATCACGATGATCGCGTTCTTGCCACCGAGCTCGAGGTGGACGTGCTTCAGGTTGTCGGCAGCCGCCTTGGTGACCGCGATGCCCGTTTCGCGCGAGCCCGTGAAGCTCAGCACCGGGACATCGGGGTGGCGGACGAGCGCGTCGCCTGCCTCTTCACCGAAACCATGGACGATGTTGACGACGCCCTCAGGGAGGCCTGCCTCGTGCAGCAGCTTGACGAAGCGTTGGGCGAGCAACGGCGTGTCTTCTGCAGGCTTCAACACCACCGTGTTGCCGCATACGAGCGCGGGCGCGAGCTTCCACGACGGGATCGCGATCGGGAAGTTCCAGGGCGTGATCGCGCCAACGACGCCGATAGGCATACGCGTGCTCATCATGAACTTGTCGCGCAACTCGCTTGGGGTGGTCTGTCCGAAGAGCCGTCGACCTTCGCCCGCCATGTAGAGGCTCATGTCGATCGCCTCCTGCACGTCACCGCCGGCTTCAGCGGCGACCTTCCCCATCTCCTGGGTCATCAGCAGCGTCAGCTCGTCTTTGTGGGCGCGGAGGATGTCGGCAAAGCGGAAGAGGATTGCGCCGCGTTCAGGCGCGGGGGTGAGACGCCAGCCATCGAACGCCGCCTTCGCCGACGCAACCGCACGGTCGACGTCGGCTTTGGCGGAGCGGGGGAACGTGCCGACCTCGGCGCCTGTCGCGGGCATCGTCGAGACGAACGTCTCGCCGCTCACAGCCGCGCTGCGCTCAGCACCGATCAAGTTCGGGTGCAGGCTCACGGCTTGTCGTCCTCGTCGGGCGTACCGATCTGCGGAAACGTTCCTGGCACCCGCGGACGGCGGCGGTCACGCGTCTTGCGGCGCTCGATGAACTCACCCGGCGGTTGACCTGCACGGCGGTCGTTCCCGACCCGGCGATCAACGATCACCGTGACGTTCGGGTTGTCCTTGTAATGCTCAACGAGCCGGTCGAAGAGTTGGTCTTCGAGTTCTCGAGGGACGACGCAGTAGATCACGCGCGCAGTGTACGGCCGATGCGGCCGCGCAACCTAGGGTTGCGCGATGTTCGGGATGATCCGGCCGTCTTCGGCGAGCGTCGCGTTCCACTCAACAAACGACCGCTCAAGCTCGGTCGGGTCGAGTCCGCGCTCCTCAAGCCGCACCGGCTGAGCCGACCCGGGCATCACGCGGTACTGGTACCAACTGATGTCCCAGACCACCGTCACGACAAGGTCAGAGTTGATCCCCGAGAGCGGCACGATCGAGATCGTCGGCGAGCCGAGGCTCTTCGCGATCCCCGCGAGTGTGCGGCGGTAGGTCGAGCCGTTGAAAATGTCCGCGGCCTCGACAATCGCAAGCTCTGCCTCGGAGAGGCCTAGGTGAGACGGATCGGCGAGTGCTGGGGCACGCACGGTTGTTCGTGGCGTGCCGAGGAACGCGGCGAGCGACCAACGACTCTTGCGACGCTCCAGCGGAACTGTTGGCGTGAGCGGCGAACCCTCTTTCACCCAGCCGTACTCGAGGGCGACTTCGCGGCAGAGCGGGCAGACGTCAACGTAATCCTCACCGCCGTTTGAGGTGAAGCGGATTGTTCGTTCACCGAGCAGCAGTGTTCTCTCGCACACCGCGCACTG
>OMIZ01000004.1 GCA_900299235.1 Actinomycetota bacterium | reverse complement strand
GTTTGCGAATGCGTAGATCCTTGCCGCCACCATGCAATTTTCGCGGTCGCGCCGGATGGCGCAGCCGCGTGCATCAAGCAAGCGGACGCTTCTTCGCAACGCCCGTACGGCGTGGGAAGCCGGCTGGCGTTGGGCCGACCTTACGGAGCACAGCAAACCCCTCGGGCGAAGACTCAAGTGAGCCGGCGAGTCGTTCGGCAACGACACCGAGCGTGTCGAGATCGGCGCTCTCCCCGATCCAGAGCACGACCGCCCCGCCAGGAGCGACAAGAGGTAGACACCACTCGGCAGCAGTCGCAGGGTGCGCCAGCGCCTTGGCTACAGCGCCACCAGCCCAGTCTGTCTCCTGCTCCTCCGCACGACCCCAGACCGCCCGGGTATTCGCGGGTGCCCATTCGCTGAGGAACTCCCACTTTCGCCGCTCGGCCTCAAGCAACACGAACTCGTGCTCGGGCAAGGCGAGGGCGAGAGGGATCCCCGGCACGCCGCCGCCCGAGCCAACGTCAACGATCGGCCCTCGAAGTTCTCGCACGAGCTCGACGCCACGCATCGCGTCGTCGTAGAGAAACGTGCGGGCAGCGTCGAGGTCAAGAGCGGTCAAACCGGGCGTCTCAACCACGGCTTTCAGCCACGCCTCAGCGTGCGGTTGCATAGACCGGCGTGACAACAACGAACCGGTGCGGCTCGTCGCCGTCGCTCGACGTTTCGATCCCGTCGAGATCCTTCAGGCGCTCGTGCACGATCCGCCGCTCTGCCGCAGGCATTGACTCAAGCTCGACTGGATATCCAGACTCGCGGGCGTCGTCGGCTGCTCGGAGGGCGATCGATTCAAGCGTTCGCCGGCGGCGATCTCGGTAACCAGCCGCATCGACGACCACAGTGATTCGGTCGTCGGCTCCCTGCGATGCGATTGCGCCAGCGAGCGTCTGGAGCGCATCGATCGTCGAACCGTGCTTCCCGATCAAGAGCCCGAGGTCGTCGCCCTCGCAGGTCGCGACGATTCCGTCTTCGTCTTCGACCACCGCGATCTCGCAGTCGATTCCCATCGCACCGGTCACCCGCGCAAGCAGCGTGTGGATGCGGCCTGCAGGTGACGCGTCGCCCGGCTCATGCGCGGCCGTTGCTGAGGCCGGAGCAGAGGCAATCACCCGCGCCGGTGTGTATCCAACCCCGAGGATGCCGCGACTTCCCTCCTCGACCACCTGAAATGTGACAGCGGTGTGGTCGAGCGCGGGAATCCGCAATTCGAGCTCGCGGAGCGCGTGGAGCTTCGCCTGGGCAACTGTTTCGCCTGAGGCCTCGACGCTCAGCTGCCCACCGTCTGCCATCAGCTCCTACCCGCGACGCCCGCCGCCCTGGCGCTTGACGCGACGGCGGCCTGGGGGTGGGGTGGTGCGCTGCTGCTTCTGGGGTGCGGCGGCGGGTGCTGGAACGGTTCCTGCCGGGGTGCGCGACTTGCCCGATGGCTTCGTTGGCGCAGCGGGAGCTGCGGTCTTCGGAACGAGGCGGCGGGTGACGACGCCCTGGCCGACGGTCCAGAGATTGGTAGTGACCCAGTAGAGAACGAGGCCGGTCGGGAAGTTGGCAATCACCGTGATGAAGATCAGCGGCACCACCATCATCACGTAGCGCTGCGCCTTCTCCATCTGGCCTGACATGAACCACGACGACAGCACCTGACTCGCGGCATAGATGCCGAGCAGGAGGTAGCCCGACCAGTGCGCGTTCGCCTTGTCGGTGATGCTCGGAACGATGTGAAGCCACGAGAGGTCGGCGCCAGACTGGATGTGGCGCCCGAAGTGCTTCAGGACGAGGTACAGCGAGAAGAACACCGGCATCTGCGCTACGAGAGGCAGGCATGAGGCCGCCGGATTGACGTTGTTCTCCTTGTAGAACTTCATCATCTCTTCGTTGAGCTTCTGCCGGTCGCCCTTGTACTTCTTCTGGATCTCCTTCATCTGCGGCGCGTGCGCCTGCATCGCCTGCATCGAATGGATCTGACGAACGGTGAGGGGCACGAGCAGGATCCGAACGACGATCGTGGTTGCGATGATCGACCAGGCCCACGACAGACCGACGTTGTCGTGGAAGCGGTCGAGGATCCACCCGACGGCGTTCTCAAGCGGACTCAGGATGCTGAAGACGAGTGCTGCGGTCATGCGTGGTCAACTCCTCCGGCCGACCAGGGGTTGCAGCGGAGGAGCCGCCAGCCAGCCTTGGCCGAACCTTTGACAAGACCGTGCTTGTGCAGCGCATCGATTGCGTACTGCGAGCAGGTCGGGTGGTACTTGCAGGTGCCGGGGCGCACGAGCAGCCCAAGCGTGTAGCGGTAGGCGTAGACCAGCCCGACCCCGAACATCATGGGTGCGCGACGGATCGCGATCACACCGCAACCTTTTCGAGCACCTCGTCGACACGCTCGGCGAGCCACTCGTGGCCGCGAGCTTCGGCAGCTTCGGGAAGTCCGGGTCGCACGACGAGAACGTAGTCGCTTCCGGCCGGAACCGCATCTTTGTCAAGCAGGGCACGCCATGTCTCGCGCAGCTGTCGCTTGATGCGGTTGCGGACAACGGCATTCCCTGCGGCCTTGGGAACGGCAAGGCCAAGCCGTGGTTCACCAGGATCTTCGCCCTGCGCAAACCAGTACAGTGTCAGAAAGCGGGTCGAGACCGACCTGCCCTGGCGGTACACCGCGTCGAAGTCGCGCGATCGCGACAGGCGGTTCTTACGCTGCATGGCCCTTGGGCTGCACGGTGTGCCAGTTTCCCCGTGATCTCTGGGGTGCAGGGCGACACTCAGGCCGAGAGGCGCTTGCGGCCCTTGGCGCGGCGGCGCTTCAGGACCATCTGGCCGGCACGGGTGGCCATGCGGGCGCGGAAGCCATGCTTCTTCTTCCGCTTGCGCACGTTCGGCTGGTAAGTACGTTTCATCGCCTCAAAAGGGGTTTGTCAGCCGGCGACCATCGCCGGAGTCCGGGGCAGTATAGACGGACCGGCGATCTTCGCCGCATCGTGTGTTCCACGCCGTTGTCCACAGGTTCTCTTTTGGGGAAAACCCCTCCAAATGCCGAACAGCGGGGTGCGTGGTCCACAGGATGTCCACAGGTGTGGAGAACTCGCTCTGCGCGGTGAAATCCCTGCTCAGAGGCGTTTTTGCTGGATGTAAAGCGTGTTTTCCTCAGCTGCGCAGCCTGTGGAGGGGTGGTATTCTCGGCCCCCCACGACCGAGCGAAGGAGCGAGCGACTACCTGTGGAACACCCGATCGAGCTGACAGCAGAGAGTCTTTGGGACGGCGTGTCAGTTCGTCTTCGGGGGTCGCTCAACGAGACCACCTTCCACAACTGGTTCTCCGATGTCGTCGCAATCGCTGCCGACGACGAGAGCTTTGTGTTGGCGGTCCCAAACGACTTCACACGCAATTGGATTGAAGGACACTTCCTTGAGCTGATCCGTGCGGCGGTCGAGGACGTTGCGGGGGTTGAGCTGCGGTTGACGCTCGTCGTCGACCCGTCGCGAGCGAAGGCGCCGGAGCAGCTTGAGGTGCGCGAAGAGCCTGAGCTCGTCGGCCCCACACTCCCGTCACCGCTGCCGCCAGCCGCAATGCAGCTTGGCACCGCTCGTTCCGAGACGGGTGCGATCAACCCGAAGTACACGTTCGACTCCTTCATCATCGGGTCGTCGAATCGCTTTGCCCATGCTGCAGCGCTCGCTATCGCCGAAGCGCCGGCCCAGGCGTACAACCCTCTCTTCATCTACGGCCACACCGGTCTCGGCAAGACGCACCTTCTGCACGCAATCGCGAATTACATCGCGCAGAACTCCTCGCACTTGACCGTTCGATACGTCACATCAGAGACGTTCGTCAACGACTTCATCAACAGCCTCTCGAACAAGCGCGTCGAAGGCTTCAAGCAGCGCTACCGCACCTACGACGTGCTTCTGATCGACGACGTCCAGTTCTTTGAGCACAAGGAGCGGATCCAGGAGGAGTTCTTCCACACGTTCAACTCATTGCACGAGGCAGGACGGCAGATCGTGTTGAGCTCTGATCGACCGCCCCGCGACATCGCAACCCTCGAGGATCGCCTCCGCTCGCGGTTCGAGTGGGGATTGATCACCGACATCCAGCCGCCAGACCTTGAGACCCGCATCGCGATCTTGCGACGGAAGGTTCGTGCCGAGGCGATCAACATCGACGACGCCGAGGTGCTCACATTCGTGGCGAGCCGTGTGTCGGCAAACATCCGCGAACTCGAAGGGGCTCTCACGCGTGTCCTCGCGTTCTCGTCGCTCACCGGCCGGCGAATCGATGTCGAACTCGCTCAGGACGTGCTGCGCGACGTCTACCCCCAGGGAGAAGCTGCGACCGTTTCCATCGAGCGGATCCAGGAGATCGTCTGCGAACGCTTCAGCGTCACGATGGATCAGCTCACGGGCGATCGCCGCTCCCAGAACATCGTCTATCCCCGCCAGGTCGCGATGTATCTCTCGCGCGAACTCACCGACTCGTCATTGCCAAAGATCGGTAAGGAGTTCGGGGGTCGCGATCACACCACGGTGATCCACGCGACATCGAAGATTGCCCGGAAGATTCGTGAGGACAGGTCTGTTTATAACCTGGTGCAAGAACTCACAGCTCGCATCAAGCACGCGCACTGATCAGTGAAGCCTGTGTGTAACCCCGAAGTTGTCCCCGTCCGCTCCCACAGCGAAAATCCAGTAGCAGCAATGGATTGCGCAGGTTCTCCCCGGACCCCACACCACTATGTACTACGACGAGGTCTTTAAACTTAAATGATCGATACAGACATCACACTGGGTGGGGCGTTGAAAGTCTCCGTTTCGAAGAGCGCTCTTGCCGACCATATCGCGCTTGTCTCGCGCGGCGTCTCTTCACGCACAGCAGTTCTCGTCCTTGGCGGTATTCAGTTGCGCGCAGCCGGTGACACGCTGTCGCTTGCAGCTACCGACATGGAGATCTCGATCAGGTCGTCGGTCTCGGCTGGTGTGCAGAACGAGGGCGAAGTCGTTGTCCCCGGTCGCCTACTGAACGACGTCGTTCGCTCGCTGCCCGACGCCGATGTCGTGCTCGAGCATCTCTCGGGCGAGGCTGTGCTCTCGATCACGTGTGGCTCCGCGTCGTACCGGATCCACACCTATGCGGCCGAGGACTTTCCGCGGCTTCCAGACATCGACACTGTCGGCTTCCACGAGCTCGACTCGGCTGCGCTGATCGAGACGGTAAACCGTGTTGGTCGCTCCGCCTCGCGTGATGAGAGTCGCCCGGTTCTCACAGGCGTGCTCGTTCGCTTCGAGCCAGGCAAGCTCGTCATGGCAGCTACCGACTCCTACCGTCTTGCCGTCAAGGAGACGCCTCTGACAGGCGCTGTCCCGGAGCTTGAAGCGATCATCCCGGCGCGCGCACTCCAGGAGCTTGCGCGCATGGCCGGCGATTCAACGTCGATCCAGTTGGGCGTGCACGAGAACCACGTGGTGTTCGGAGCCGGCTCAGGCTGGCTCACGACGCGTCGCATCGATGGACAGTTCCCGAACTACCGTCAGCTGCTGCCGGAGCAGTTCGAGCACGAACTTTCGATTCCCCGCGACGAGGTGCTCGGGGTTGTTCGCCGTGTCGCTGTCATGGCGCAGCGCAACTCACCGCTGCGGCTGCGGTTCGCTGACGGCGAGCTGACGATTTCGGCCCAGACCCAGGACGTCGGCGAGGCTCGTGAGTCGCTGCCCGCCCCGTACACGGGTGAACCTCTCGAGATCGGGTTCAACGCGGAGTTTCTCCGCGACGGACTTGAGTCGATCGAGGGCGAAGCGCTTCGGTTCAAGCTGATCAGCCCGCTCCGACCAGCCGTTCTTCAGGGCCCGTCGCCGGACTACACGTATCTGATCATGCCGATCCGGCTCGCGGGCTGATCGTCGAGCACGTCACGCTCCGGAACTACCGGTCGTATACATCCCTCGACCTCGATCTCTCGCCGGGGGTCGTGCTCTTTGTCGGGGAAAACGGCGCGGGGAAGACGAACCTGCTCGAGTCGCTGCATGTCGCGACGCAAGGCTTCTCGCCGCGGACACGCCACGACCAGCAGCTGATCACCTTCGGCTCGGAGGGTGGCTCAGTCGAGCTTGCCGTCCGCGATGGCGGATTCGTGCGAAGGCCACGCGTCATGATCCCGGCCCGGGACGCGAAGCGAGCGACACTCGACGGCGTGGCACTCCCCTCCGCCGAGAGCCTGCGTCGCGCGTTCACGACGCTCGTCTTCACTCCCGATCGGCTGGCGGTCGTGAAGGGTGGTCCTGCCGCCCGACGTGCGTACCTCGATCGTGTCGTCGCACGACTCTTTCCGGCCCGTAGCCAACTTGCGCAGGAGTACGGGGCTGCTCTTGCGCAACGCAACGCGGCGCTGCGGCGGGTTCAGCTCGGTCTCTCGTCGCGCGATGCCCTTGAACCATGGAGCGAGCAGGTTGTGGCTCTTGGTGCGTCGCTTGTTGAGGCACGACGGGAGGCGGTCGCCGCACTGTCAGAACCGTTTGCCGAGAACACCGGCGCACTCGGCTTGGGTGAGGGAACACTTGCCTACGAGGGTGAGCCGCTGACCCCGGGCGATCTGCAGGCGAAGCTTGAGAGTGACATCGCGCGCGGCATCACAACGCTCGGCCCGCACCTCCACGACATCGCGATCGCCGACGGCTCCCGTGCCCTACGCCCATTCGGCTCGCAGGGGGAACAGCGTCTCGCCGTCCTCGCGCTGCTGCTTGCAGAGATCGCGCTTCTTCCGTCGTCACCCCTCCTACTCCTCGACGATGTGCTCTCGGAGCTCGACAGCCGCCGCCGCCGAGTGCTCGCGGAGCGCGTCGGGTCGATCGAGCAGACGGTGATCACCGCAACCCATCGTTCCGCGCTACCCGTTGATCCCGCCCAGGTGGTAGAGGTCTCCCATGGACAAGCTCGGTAGCGAGATCCGCCGCGAGTTCTCCCGCCTCGGCCCGCAAGCGGAGCTCGGTGCGATTCTCGAGCGCTGGGAGGATGCAGTGGGAGAGCTGATTGCGCGCAATGCCTGGCCTGCCCGAATCGCCCGCGACGGGACGTTGCACATCGCGACGGCCGATTCGGTGTGGGCCTTCGAGCTTGGGCAGCAGGCGGCACGGATCGCCACCGCGATCGGCGTGGAGAAGGTCACGTTCGCTCCCGGCCCGATCCCCGATCGGAGCGTGGCGCCCTCACCGGAATACGCCCCACCGGCACCCCCGGAGCTCGTTGAAGAGGCCCGCGCACTCACCTCGTCCATTGAGGACGTGGAGCTGCGCGAAAGTGTGCAAAGAGCGGTTCTTTCGAGCCTTCGGAAGGGCGTGTAGACCGACCGGTCTGGTAGACTGTAACCAGCCTGCAAAACATGCGTTTTGCAGGGGTTTTCTGGTGATGGAAGACAACACACCCGATACCTCGTATTCGGCCAAGGACATCACGGTCCTGGAGGGCCTTGAGCCCGTCCGGCTGCGTCCCGGCATGTACATCGGCTCGACCGGCCCGCGCGGCCTCCACCACCTCGTCTACGAGGTCGTGGATAACGCCGTCGACGAGGCCATGGCAGGTCACAACGACACGATTGAGGTCACGATCCACCCCGACAACTCGATCACCGTGCGCGACCACGGACGCGGTATTCCGGTCGACATGCACGAGACGGGCGTGTCGGCAATGACGATCGTTCTCACAAAACTTCACGCCGGCGGCAAGTTCGGTGGCGATGGCTACAAGGTCTCCGGCGGCCTGCACGGCGTCGGCGTCTCGGTCGTCAACGCACTCTCGGAGTGGCTCGTTGCGGAGGGGCAGCGCGACGGCAAGGTCTACCGTCAGGAGTTCGCACGCGGCGTGCCGCAGGGCGAGATGACGGTCGGCGGTGAGTCGACCCACACGGGCACGACGATCTCGTTCCTGCCCGATGCCGAGATCTTCGAGGAGACCGAGTTCTCCGCTCAGACGCTCGTCCAGCGCCTGCGGGAGACGGCATTTCTCACCCGCGCTCTGCGCATCACGCTCACCGATGAGCGCGCGGGCGGCGAGGTGCACGAGTTCCACTACGAGGGTGGCATCAAGGATTTCGTGGCCTACACCAACGCCGCCAAGGAGCCTGTCCACAAGCACATCGCGTACTTCAGTGCCGAGAACGAAGCAGGTCTCGCCGAGATCGCGATACAGTGGAACACCTCCTACCAGGAGTCGGTGTTCTCGTTCGCCAACAACATCAACACGCACGATGGCGGCACCCACGTGCAGGGCTTCCGCTCTGCGCTGACGCGAACGCTCAACAAGTACGCGCGCGACAAGGGGCTGTTGAAGGAGAAGGAAGACAGCCTTGAGGGTGAAGATGTGCGCGAAGGCCTCGCCGCCGTCATCTCGGTGAAGCTTCAGAACCCGCAGTTCGAGGGTCAGACGAAGGCCAAGCTCGGGACGCCAGCGATCGCCGGCCTCGTCGAGTCGACGGTCAACGCCGGCCTCGCGGAATTCCTCGAGGAGAACCCGCAGGAGGCGCGCCAGATCATTCAGAAGGCGGTTGGCGCAGCGCGCGCACGCCAGGCAGCTCGAAAGGCGCGCGAGCTCACGCGCCGCAAATCGGCCCTTGAAAGCATGTCGCTCCCGGGCAAGCTTGCCGACTGCTCGATCAAGGATCCGGCCTCGGCCGAGCTGTTCATCGTCGAGGGCGACTCCGCAGGCGGCTCGGCCAAGATGGGCCGCGACCGCACCTACCAGGCGATCCTCCCGCTGCGCGGCAAGATCATCAACAGCGAGAAGAACCGCATCAACAAGGTGCTCTCGAACAACGAGATCCAGGCGATGATCACCGCGATCGGCACGAGCATCGGTGACGAGTTCGACATCACGAAGCTCCGCTACCACCGCGTGATCGTGATGACCGACGCCGACGTCGACGGCTCCCATATCCGGACGCTGATTCTGACGTTCCTCTACCGCCAGATGCCTGAGCTGATCGATAACGGCCACGTGTACATCGCCGTACCACCGCTGTACAAGGTCAAGCTCGGCAGCCAGGAGTACTACTTCGAAAAGGACGCTCAGCTCGAAGAGCTCCTCGCGCGCGAGCGAATCCCCGCCGTCCTCGCTCAGGATGCTGCTGGCACAGCGGTGAAGTTCACCGAAGCGCGTTGGACACGCTTCTCGCGCGACCTGATCCAGTTCGAGGGCTTCTCGGGGCGGCTTCGGGCTGACTTTGGCCAGCCGGCTGCCGATCTCATGATCAACCACGGTCTCGTCGAGCAGCAGATCGATTCGCCAGATGACGTTGCAAAGGCGATCGCCGCACTCGCCTCGAACGGCTACGAGCTCGAGATCGTCGAGAGCGCGGCAGAGATGTTCAAGATCCGCATCGTCGAGACCGAAACGAGCGCCGCGAAGATCACCACGGTTCCGGCCGAGCTGCTCACTTCGCCGATCTGGACGCGCGTCCGTTCTGCCTACGCCAAGATGGTCGAAGCTGTCGGGCGACCGCCGTTCACGATCCAGGTCGGCAAGGAAGAGGTTGTCGCCGAGACGTACGAGGAGCTCCGCACGGCTGTGCTCGATGCCGCTAAGCAGGGCATCCAGATCTCGCGCTTCAAGGGTCTTGGCGAAATGAACGCCGAGCAGCTGTGGGAGACGACGATGGATCCGTCGAACCGCCTGCTCATCCGTGTCGATGTCGAGGACGCGCACGCCGCAGACCAGCTCTTCTCGATGCTCATGGGCGATGCTGTTGAGCCGCGACGGCTCTTCATCGAGCAGAACGCAAAAGACGTCAAGTTCCTGGACGTGTAGCGAGTGTCTGAGGTCGAAACAGGAGGATTGGGCGCCGGCCGCATCGAGCCGCGCGAGCTCGAGCAAGAGATGCGCTCGAGCTACCTCGACTACGCGATGTCGGTCATCGTCGGTCGAGCGCTGCCCGATGTGCGTGACGGCCTCAAGCCTGTGCACCGGCGTGTGCTCTATGCCATGTGGACGAACGGCAACCGGCCGGGCCGCCCGTACGTCAAGAGCGCGAACATCGTCGGTGCCGTCATGGGCGACTACCACCCGCACGGTGACTCGGCGATCTACGACACGTTGGTGCGCCTCGCACAGCCGTTCTCGCTGCGCTACCCGCTCGTCGACGGCCAGGGCAACTTCGGCTCGATCGACGACGACCCGGCCGCCGCCATGCGCTACACCGAGGCTCGCCTTGCGCGCCTCGCAGAGGAGATGTTGCGCGAGCTCGACTCTGACACCGTCGACTTCGGCCCGAACTACGACGAGCGCAAGCGCGAGCCGCTCGTCCTTCCGGCCCGCTTCCCGAACCTGCTCGTCAACGGCTCCGCCGGCATCGCGGTCGGCATGGCGACAAACATCCCGCCGCACCACCTGGGCGAGGTTGTCGACGCGATTGTCACGCTGATCGATAACCCGCAGGCAAACGTCGATGACTTGATGAAGCACGTCAAGGGGCCCGACTTCCCGACGGGCGCGATCATCGTTGGCCGGTCAGGAATCCGCGATGCCTATCGCACGGGTCGCGGTCGCGTCGTCATGCGGGCACGCGCTCATATCGAAGAGCTGCGTGGCGGCAAGAGCGCGATCATCATCACCGAGCTTCCCTACGGCGTGAAGAAGGGTGGCGACTCAGGCGTCATCAAGAAGATCGCCGACCTGGTCAACGAGAAGGTGCTCACTGAGATCTCCGATCTCGCCGATCACAGCGATCGCACCGGCATGCGGATCCAGGTCGAGCTCAAGCGGGACGCAGTCCCGCAGGTGGCGCTGAACAAGCTTTTCAAGCACACCGCGCTCCAGTCGACGTTCGGCTACAACGCCGTGGCGCTCGTGGGCGGCGTTCCGAAGACGCTCTCGCTGCTCGAGCTGATCACGCACTACCTCAACTTCCAGCGCGAGATCGTTGTTCGCCGATCGAAGCACGAGCTACGCCAAGCAGAGAAGCGCGCCCACGTCCTTGCGGGCTACCTGATCGCACTCGATCACCTCGACGAGGTCATCGCCCTCATCCGCGCAGCCGAGGATGCCGACAACGCGCGCACACAGCTCATGGAGAGGTTCGGCCTTTCCGAGGTTCAGGCCTCCGCGATCCTCGAACTTCGCCTGCGGGCCCTGACCGGTCTCGAGCGCAAGCGTGTCGAGGATGAGTACAACGACCTGCAGGAGCGCATCGGAGAGCTCCGCGCGCTCCTCGGCGACGAGGCGAAGATCGATGCGGTCGTCCGCGAAGAGATCCTCGAGCTCAAGGAGATCTACGGCAAGAACGACGTTCGCCGAACAGAGATCGTCTCGGCCGAAGAGGAGCTCGAGCTCGAGGACATGATCGCCGAAGAAGACATGGTGATCGCGATCACGCGCTCGGGGTACATCAAGCGCCTGCCGGTGACGGCATACCGCGAACAGCGCCGTGGCGGTATTGGCGTAATGGGCATGGACATGAAGGACGAGGATTACATCGAGCACCTTTTCGTCGCCTCAACGCACGACTTCATCCTCTTCTTCACGAGCGTCGGCAAGGTCTATCGCCTGAAAGTGCATGAACTGCCACTCGGCTCCCGGCAGTCGAAGGGACGTGCGATCGTCAACCTGCTGCCTTTCCGGCAGGGCGAGACCGTGCGGGCGGTCATCCAGACGCGCAAATTCGAAGAGGCCGACTATCTGCTCTGCGCAACGAAGAACGGCGTCGTCAAGAAGACAGCCCTTCCCGAGTACAACACGCCGTTGAAGGCCGACGGCATCATCGCGATCAAGATGCGCGAGGGTGACGAGCTCGTCTCGGTGCGCCACTGCTCGAAGGAAGACGACGTGCTGCTCGTCTCACGCAAGGGTCAGGCCATTCGCTTCGCCGAAGCAGACGTTCGCCCGATGGGCCGCGCGACTGAGGGTGTGCGCGGCATGACGCTGCGCGCCGAAGACGAGGTCATCGCTGCCGAGATCGCGCGTGACGACTCGGACCTGCTCGTCGTCACCGAGAACGGCTTCGGAAAGCGCACCCGGGTCTCCGAGTATCCCCGCAAGGGCCGTGGCGGTATGGGCGTGCAGACCGTGAAGCTCACTGAGGCTCGCGGCCAGCTCGCTGGCGCCAAGGTGGTGCGCGATGGCGACCAGCTGATGATGATCTCGAACGGCGGCACAGTGATCAAGATGGCTGTCACTGACGTGAAGCGTCTTGGACGTTCGACCCAGGGTGTCATCGTCATGCGCCTCCGCGATGTCGAGACAGTCAGCTCGATCGCTCTCGTGATGGACGCAGGTGACGATCCGCCCGCACCCGCTGCGAGTGCGCGTGCGGAGGGCGACGACAGCGAGCAGATCGAGGCCGGACTGTACGACGATCCGTCTGAACTCGACGGTGAGCTTGCAGATGACGAGCTCGACGACGCCGACGATGGCGACGACGAGTCCGACGACGAGTGACGCCCTGCGCGTCGCGCGCGCTGCCCGAGTAGAAGCTTTCTAGACCGCGTCGCGCAGGCGACGAGCTGCGTCCGCCGGATCGACCGTCACGGTCCACACTCCGGCACCGAGCTCAAGGCCCGCAGGTGTTGTGAGTCGCGGCACGAGCTCAAGGTGCCAGCGGCTGCCTTCATGGAGCCAGAGGTTGAACGGCACTTCGCGACCGAGGATCGTGTCAAGTCGACGGAGACAGTCGGCTGCAAGCCGCAGGGCCGGCCCGAGCAGATCGCTGCGAAGCCCCTCAGGCTCCCATCGCTCGGGGACGATCTGTAGTTCGTAGTCAGAGCGTGGTGAGGAGACGGCACCGACCACGAGCCCGTCACTTTCAAAGGCGACCTCGGCGGTAGGGAGTCCCCGCTCGCCGAGGACAGCAGGCGGAGGGGTTGGCAGCCACGCAAGCTGCGAATGCGAGTGTGTCTGCGACGAGCCGGCCATGAGTCCCTCGTTGACGTAGGGAAAGACGGTTCCGCCAGCGTCATGCGCCCGTCGCTGCCATGCCTCGGCAACCAGGTCGAGTGTTGCGTCCGGGACGGTTGAGAAGCGCGTTCGGTGACCCCAGCCGTGAACGACCACTTCGTGATGGCGGAGCGCCGGGTAGAGGTTGTCGACGACGCGTACGTCCCAGCCAGCCGGACCATCGCCGAGCCGCAGCCGCTCGGTCACCGTGTCGCGCTCGTGACCGACGCAGAAGGGACAGTCACCCGGACTGTCGACAGCGCCCTGAGCTCCTGGGCGCCTCGCGCGGGCAGGCGCAAACGCAACCCAACGCGCCGCAACCGGATCTTGGTGCAGGCGCGGCTCGCCGCCTGCGGCGTCACTCACGACGAGGAGTCGCCGCCGCGGGGCTTCATGAAGCTCTGCAGGAAGTCGATTGGCGCCGGGAAGACGATGGTCGTCGCCTGCGATGAGCCAAGCTCAAGCAAGGTCTGCAGGTAGCGAAGCTGCAGGGCGATCGGGTGATCCTCGATCACGAGTGCCGCGTCCTTCAGACGCTCGGATGCCTGGAACTCGCCCTCCGCGTTGATCACCTTCGCGCGCCGTTCACGCTCGGCCTCTGCCTGCCGCGCCATCGCCCGTTGCATGCCCTGCGGGATTTCGACGTCCTTGACCTCGACGACCGACACCTTGATGCCCCACGGGGCGGTCTGCTCGTCAATGATCCCCTGCAGGAGCGAGTTGATCTTCTCGCGCTCCGAGAGCAGCTCGTCGAGTGAGTGCTGGCCGAGCACCGAGCGCAGCGTCGTCTGCGAGATCTGCGACGTCGCGACCATGTAGTTCTCCACCTGGACGATCGCGGCCTTCGGGTCAACGATGCGGAAGTACGCAACGGCGTTCACCCGTACGGGCACGTTGTCGCGTGTGATCACCTCTTGCGGCGGCACCTGGAGGGTGATCGTTCGCAGATCGACTTTGACCATCCGGTCGACGATCGGAATCAGGACAAAGAGTCCCGGGCCCTTCGGTGCGCCCATCAGGCGTCCGAGCCGGAAGATGATCGCGCGTTCGTACTCGCGGACGATGCGGAGGGATGAATACGCCAGGCCGACGATCAGCGCGACGACGACAACGAGTGCGATCAAACCGGCCATCTCGCTAGTGATCGTACAAAGGTTTGGGTAGTTGAGCGCGGCGGGTTTTCTCAGCTCGGTCGAACACGGAGCGTCAACCCCTGCTGCGCCTCGATGTGCACGTGGTCGCCAGGGTGGAGCGGCACGTCCGACTCGGCATGCCAGAGCTCGCCATGCACGAACACGAAGCCGCCGTCGCGAACGACGCCCTCAAGGCCGACGAGCTCGTCGGGCGCCATCTCGACCGGCTGCCGCCGCGCGGCGAGCCCCTTGCCGATCGCGATTGACCAGAAGCCGCCAGCGACGATCGTGATCGTCACGACGAGCCACGCGGACGTGCGGTACGGAGCGGGTGCGCCGTTGAACAGCGTCGAGAGTCCGACAGCGAGCGCGATCAGCCCCGAGATCGTGAACGCACCATGAGTCGGTACATGCAGGTCGGTAATCAGGAGGCCGACACCGAGTGCAACAAGCGCCAGGCCGCCCCACGAGAGCGGCAGTACCGAGAGACCAAACAACGCCGTGAGCAGGGAGATTGCACCAAGCGCACCCGGCAAGACGACTCCGGGATGGAAGATTTCGAAGCCGATGCCGAGCAGGCCAGCAAGGAAAAGCAGGCTCACGAGATTCGGGTCGAGCAGGGTCGACAAGAAGCGGGTGATGAAGCCGGGCGACGAGGTATCAATCACCGCGCCGGCTGTGTGCAACACGAATCCGCGAGGCTTCGTCTTGGCGCCGTCGACCGCGCGCAAGAGCGAAGGAACGTCGTCGGCCATCGCGTCAATGACGTTTGCCTTCAACGCTTCGCCTGCGGTGAGGTTTGAGGCCTCCCGTACCGCAGCGTCGGCCCACGCGACATTCCGGCCGTGCGTGCGCGCCAGTCCGCGGAGTGAGGCGGCGGCATCGTTGACAACCTTGCGCCTGAGATCCGAGGCGATGTTTGAGCCACCGCCGTCGATCGGTGTCGATGAGCCGATGTTCGTATTCGGCGCCATTGCGAGGTAGTCAGCGGCCTGCGAGATCCAGACACCTGCGCTCGCGGCTCGCGCACCGCCCGGCCCGACCCACACGAGGACAGGGATCGGCAGCGCGAGTTCTGTCGCGACGATCTTTCGCATCGACTCCTGCAGTCCGCCTGGCGTGTCGAGAACGATCACGACTGCCGCATACCCCTGCACCACGGCTCGCTCGAGCCGACTTGTGAGCCAATCCTGGGTGACGGGATTGATGTCCGCGCTGAAGTGGATCGCCAGCACCCGCGGTGGCGCTGCTGCCGTCCGCGACGCTGTCGCCCCAGCCGTCACCGCTGCTGTGGCCACGAACGCAATGCACACAACAAGGCAAACGTGGAGGAGGGCGGGCCGCCTCATGCCTGTAATGATTGTATGCGCGCAAGGGCTTCTGCCCTCGAAGGCGAAGCGAACCGTAGGCACCGTGCATGCGGGGCCAATTCGCCATGAAGAGATTCCTCGCCGCCTGCCTGATAGCGCTCGCGGCGCCCGCAGCAGCTTCTGCCGCGGACGTCTCGATGACCGTCCGTGACGTCCCGCTCGGGTCGCGGTCACTCCAGGCCGCTGCGACGCCGGGGCCATTCGACATGCTCGCCGTGCATTGGCGCGGCTCGGGAACGGTCTCGTTCCGCACCCAGTCAGCGCATGGCGTCTGGACATCGTGGCAGGACGCAGACGCTGATACTGGGCCAGACCCGGATTCGACGGAAGCGCATCCTGGATGGCATGACGGCTCACTCGCCTGGGTTGGCGGCTCAGTGCGTGCCGCCTTCCGCACGCAGGGGAACGTCACCGGCCTGAAGGCGTACTACGTCTCGTCGAAGCCCGGCCGCACCCCACACCGCGGCCTTGCGATCGCTGGCTCGCCTGCGATCGTGGCGCGCACCGAATGGGCGGCGGATACGAAGATCGTGACGGTCAAGCCGGTGATCAGCCCGACGTTGCAGCTCGCGATCATCCATCACACGGCAAGCACGAATGCGTATACGCCCGCTCAGGCAGCGGCGATCGTTCGCGGGATCCAGCTCTACCACGTGCAGGGAAATCACTGGAACGACATCGGTTACAACTTTCTGATCGACCGCTACGGGACGATCTACGAAGGTCGTGGTGGCGGTATCGACCAGAACGTCGTTGGTGCGCACTCGCTCGGCTTCAACGACGGTACGGTCGGCATCGCACTGATCGGTGACTTCCAGAACGCGCAGCCCACCGACGCGATGCAGCAGGCGCTCGTCAAGCTCCTCGCCTGGCGGCTCGACATCGCACACGTCGACCCGTTGTCGAAGGTGACATACGTCTCCGGCGGGAACCTCAAGTTCAAGAAGGGCACGAAGGTCACGCTCAACGCGATCTCCGGCCACACCGACACCTACCTTACCGACTGCCCCGGAACCGATGTCGAGAGTCGTCTCCCGACGATCGCTGCAGCTGTCGCGGCAACTGGCCTGCCGAAGCTCTACGCCCCGACCGTCAAGGGCAAGCTCGGAGGGGCTGTGCGCTTCCAGGCAACGCTCTCAAGCCCGCTCCCCTGGACGATCACGATGACGAACACAGCGGGCACCGTTGTTGGGCATGCCGCTGGCACTGGCTCCACGATCGATTGGACATGGGACTCGACGGGCGTCACCGGCAAGGTCAGCTGGGTGATCGACGGCGGCCCATCGCTGAAGAACGCGACGGGAACACTCGGCTCGGGATCTGCGGCGCCGGTTGAGGTGATTTCTGGCACGTCGATCGCTCCATCCACGATCACGCCCGTGACGCCCGGTGGCACGGCGACGATCGTCCAGTTCACACTCTCGGTGCCAGCCTCGGTGACGGCGTTGCTCTACCCGAGCTCAGGCGGCACGAAGCCACTCCTCACCTTGCTCTCGGCAAGCCTGCCGGCGGGGCCACAGATCTACCAGCGCGACCTCAGTTCACTCCCGACGGGCGCGTACAAGCTTGTCCTGACCGCAACCCCTGTTGGGGGTGTCCCCGTGAGCCTCACGCAGGCAATCGTTGTGGACAAGACGATCAGCACTCTCGGGGTCAGCGCACCGTTGATCTCACCAAACGGCGACGGCTATCTCGACTCGACGCAGTTCACGTTTTCGCTTGAGCGGACTGTTCCGATCCAGGTGACGATTCAACGCGGTGGCGCGATCGTCGCGACGGTCTATACCGGCGAGCTCGGCCCGGGGCCGCAGGCGCTCGTCTGGCTCGGAACGGCAAACGGCGCGGTACTCCCCGACGGGGAGTATCAGGTCGTCGTCACGGAGATCGACCCACTCGGCAGCGTGTCGGCGATCGGAACGTTCACCTCCGACACCACGGGGCCAACGCTCACACTCGTCGACCCTGCGACGCTGACCTTCACGCTCAGCGAGCCAGCATCCGTCACGGTCGTCGTGAACGGGCAGACGCTCGTCCAGAGCGAGCTCGCTGGCACGTTCCGCTTCCCCTACTCGGGCGCTCCGCCAATCTCGATTTCGGCGTCGGCCCGTGATGCTGCCGGCAACACCGGCGCCACCGTTACGAGTCCTTAAGCCCCTCGACCCAGGCGTTGTAGCCGAGCTCAAGCCGTTCAAGAATCTCGACGAGCAGCTCAAGGCGATCGGCCTCGACGAAGCCCGAGTCGGGCCACGGTGTGCTCCCCACGTTGATCCCGATGCCAAGCACGACACGGTCGGTTGCGTCGGCCAGAATGCCCGCCACCTTCAGCCCATCGAGCAGCACGTCGTTTGGATGCTTGATCGTCGAGCGAGGAACCGCTCCGGAGACGGCAGCGGCCGCGACGAGTGTGATCTCGGGCCAGCGCGATACCGGCAGTGGCGGCCGCAGCGTCACCGAGAACTTCAGCCCCGTTGCGGGCTCATCGATCCAGACGCGTCCGAGCCGCCCGCGACCCTTCGTCTGATGCTCGGCAAGGGCGACCGTCCCGTGCGGAGCGTCAGGCGGAGCCATGTGCTGCGTCGACTCCGTAACGACCTCGTAGATGTACGGGTGGCCGAAGGAGCCGCGCAAACGGGGTATCACCACGTCCGGTGTCAGGTGCACGGAACTAGAGTACGGGGGACGTGCAACCTTCAGATGCCGCCAGCCGTCGAATTTCACATGACGCGCCCCACTCCACCGGACTCGATCTCGAGCGTCTCTCCGACCCAATTCTCGTGAGACGCGCGAAGGATGGCGATCGCGCCGCGCTTGAGGTGCTGTGTGCGCGCCACGAGCGGCGGGTCCAACGAATCGCTCTGCATCTGCTCCGCGATCCAGAGGATGCGCGCGATGCCAGCCAAGACGCTCTGGCAAAACTCGTCGTGCGACTCCGGCAGTTCCGCGGCGACGCGCAGTTCACGACCTGGCTCCACCGCCTGGTCGTGAACACGTGCAAAGACTTCGCCCAGGCAAGGCTCGCGCGTCGCACCGAGCCGCTCGTCGCCGACGATCGTCCGGCGCTCGACGGCGATCCCGCCGCAGCTGCAGTGGCCTCCGAGACACGGCGCGAGCTCGGCGCGTGCCTTGCCGAGCTGCCGCGCGCGCAGGCGACGGTAGTCGCCCTGAAGGATGCTTTTGACCTTGGCTTCGGCGAGATCGCGGAAGCCACAGGTCTCCCCGTTGGTACAGCTAAGTCCTACGCCCATCGTGGGCGCAAACGACTCCAGGAGCGTCTGTCTGCATGAGCGATGTCGTCCTCAACCGTGAGCAGATCGAAGAGATCCTTCCGCACCGCGCGCCGTTTCTCTTGATCGACGAGGTAACCGAGCTCGTGCCGGGCGCGCGTGTCGTTGCCCGCAAGACCGTGACCGAGGAGGATTGCGCAGGTCACTTCCCGGGCAACCCGATCTTCCCTGGCGTCAAGACCGTCGAGGCACTCGCCCAGTGTGGGGCGGTAGCGGTGCTCTCGCAGCCCGAAAATCGCGGCAAGCTCGCGCTGTTTGCCGGCATCGACGACATCCGCTTCAAGCGCATCTGTCGGCCCGGCGACGTTCTCGATCTCGAGTGCGAAGTTGAGACGGTGCGCGGCCCGATCGGCAAGGGGAAGGTGCGCGCCAGCGTGGGCGGCGAACTTGCAGCCCGCGGCACGCTCACGTTCGCGGTGGGCGAGTGAGAGGTCGTACCGCAGGCCCCCGCGTCTCGATCACGGGACTCGGGACATACGCACCCGAAAAGATCGTCACGAACGACGATTTGTCGGAGCTCGCCGAGACGAACGATGAGTGGATCCGTAGCCGTACGGGTATCCGCGAGCGACGTGTCGCGGCACCGGAGCAGGCGGCATCTGACCTCTCGATCATCGCCGCACGCAAGGCGCTCGACAACGCGGGTGCTGACGCATCGGAGATCGACCTTGTCATCGTTGCGACGGTCACGCCCGACATGCTCTTTCCGGCGACCGCGGCGCTTGTCGCATCGGAGCTCGGGATGACGACCGCAGCGGCGTACGACCTTTCGGCTGGGTGCACCGGTTTCGTCTACGCGCTCTCCCAGGGGTACGGCTCGATCGCGGCTGGCATTGCCAACAAGGTGCTTGTGATCGGCGTCGACGTCCTCTCGCGCATCGTCGACTGGACCGATCGCTCGACGATGGTGCTCTTTGGCGACGGTGCGGGAGCCGTCGTGCTTGAGAAAGTCGAGACAGGAGGCATCCTTGGCTTCGAAGTCGGCGCGGATGGCTCCGGGGGCGAGAACCTTTGGCTGCCGTGCAGCGGCTCACGTCTGAGTGACGAAACCGAGCGGACACTGCGCATGAATGGGCGCGAGGTGTTCAAGTTCGCGACGCGAATCATGAGCAGTTCCGCTGAAGCAATCCTCGAAACGTGCGGCAAGACCGTTGCGGATATCGATGTCTATGTTCCACACCAGGCCAACGTCCGTATCATCGATCACGCTGCTGAAAAGCTCGGGATCCCCGAGGAGAAGGTCATCGTCAACGTCGATCGCTACGGGAACACGTCTTCGGGCTCAATCCCACTCGCGCTCGGCGAAGCGGTGGCGGATGGTCGACTTCGACCTGGGGCCCTCGTGCTGATGACGGGTATGGGCGCAGGCCTCACGTGGGGTTCGGCCCTCATCGAATGGACAATCGGAATGAACGGAGCGACCCAATGACGAAGATCGCCTTCATGTTCCCCGGCCAGGGTGCGTTCGAGCCTGGCATGGGACGCGAGATCGCCGAGGCCGTCCCTGCTGCGATGCGCGTCTACGAAGAGGGCTCAGTGGCCTCAGGACTTGACCTCAAGCGACTCTGCTTTGAGGGAACGGCCGACGAACTCGTTGAGACCGAGGTGCAGCAGCCTGCTCTCGTCGCGACCTGTCTCGCCATCAACGCCGCTCTGCGTGAGCGCGGGATCGAGCCCGATTACGTCGTCGGCCATTCGGTTGGCGAGTTTGCGGCGCTTGGCGCGTCGAACTCGTTGAGCGTCGTTGAGGCGATCGCACTCGTACGCGAGCGAGGCCTGCAGATGGCTGCGGCCGCCAAAGAGGCGCCGGGTTCGATGGCGGCGATCCTCGGCCTGGCAGACGATGTTGTCGAAAACATCTGTCGCCGGATCGCGAACGTGTGGCCAGCGAACTACAACTGTCCGGGCCAGCTCGTTGTGTCAGGTCAGGACGGAGCGATTGAGGAGTGCATCGAGGAGGCGCAGCGCGAAGGCGCCCGCCGGGCGGTGCGGCTCAAGGTCAGTGGCGCGTTCCACTCCCCGCTCGTCGGCCTTGCCGCCGAGCGACTCAAGCCCACGATCGACCGCATCGACTTCAAGACGCCGACGGCGAACGTCATGTCGACCGTTACCGCGAAGCTCGAGGAGGCGGCTCGCTATCCGTCGCTGCTTGTCGAGCAGCTCACCGCTCCGGTGCGTTTCACCCAGGCGGCACGTGCGATGGTCGATCAGGGTGTGACGACCTTCGTCGAAGTCGGTCCCGGCAACGTGCTGAGCGGTTTACTGAAGAGAATCGACAGCTCCGTTCGCGCGTTCTCCGTCAACGACCTGAAGTCGCTCGACGCGGCTGTGAACGAGCTTGGCTGAGTTCGCTTCGCTTGAGGGCAAGAACGCCCTCGTCACTGGAGGATCACGAGGGATCGGTGCGGCGATTGCGCAGGAGCTCGCCCGCGCCGGCGCCACGGTCGTCATCGGCTACCGGTCGGGATCTGACGAGGCCGAGGCGCTTGCGAACGAGATTGGTGGTCGCGCGATTGCGGCCGACGTCGCCTCAGCGGAGGATGCAGAGCGTCTGATCAGCGAGGCGGGCGATCTCGACATCCTCGTCAATAACGCCGGTCTCACACGCGACGGGCTGCTCGCCCGCATGTCGGACGACGATTGGCACACGGTCGTCGAGACGAACCTCAGCTCGGTCTTCTACACCTGCCGTGCCGTCACACGCCCGATGATGAAGAAGCGGGCTGGCGTGATCGTCAACGTCAGCTCGATCGTCGGGATCCACGGCAACTGGGGCCAGACCAACTACGCGGCGTCCAAGGCGGGGATCATCGGTTTCACCAAGTCGCTCGCCCAGGAGCTTGGCTCGCGCAACGTCCGCGCGAACGTCGTCGCGCCGGGGTACATCACCACGCGACTCACCGACGTGCTGCCTGATGACGTTCGTACGACGATGCTCGAGCGCACGCCGCTCGCGCGACTCGGCCAGCCGGAAGACGTGGCTGGGGCGGTACGGTTTCTCTGTTCTGACGCAGCGTCATTCATCACGGGCGAAGTGATGCTCGTCGACGGCGGAATGGGGATGTAGTTCGATGCGAGAGAGGCGGCAGGCATGAGCGACAACGGACGCAGGCGGGTGGTCATCACCGGCCTCGGCATGGTGAGTCCGCTCGGGAACGACTTCGAGACGTCATGGACGCGGCTGCTCGCAGGTGAGCACGGGGTCGGGCCGATCACGCAGTTCGATCACACCGACTATCCCGTCCATTTCGCGTGTGAGCTGAAGGATTTCGATCCGACCAACTGGGTTGAGCGTAAGGCGTCACGACGAATGGACCGCTTCGCGCAGATGGCGCTTGCTGCTGCGATTCAGGCCCACGCCCATTCCGGCGTCAACGTCGCCGACGACCCAACCCGCATGGGTGTTTCAATCGCCACAGGCATCGGCGGCCTCGCGTCGTTCCAGGAGTGCTACGACACGCTTCGCGATCGCGGCCCCGACCGCGTCAGCCCGTTCTCGATCCCGTCGATCATTCCCAACATGGGCACCGCTTGGGTGTCGATTGAGCTTGGCGTCAAGGGCCCTGTGATGAGTGAGTGCACCGCGTGTGCAGCGTCGAACATGGCGATTGGCGCGGCGCTCGACGAGATCCGCAACGGTCGCGCCGACGTGATGTTCGCGGGCGGCACCGAGGCGCCGATCACTCGCGTTGGTGTGGCGGGCTTCGACGCCATGCGTGCCCTGTCACGCCGCAACGAGGATCCTGCGCGTGCCTCGCGGCCGTTCGAGCGCGATCGCGACGGGCTGGTGATGGGTGAGGCAGCTGCGGTCGTCGTCCTTGAGGAGCTCGAGCGCGCGAAGGCACGTGGCGCGACGATCTACGC
>OMIZ01000003.1 GCA_900299235.1 Actinomycetota bacterium | reverse complement strand
GAGATCTTCCGGCGCTTTGAGTTCCGCAACCTCCTTGGTCGTGTTGACGAGCTTGAAGAGGCGATTCCGTCGGCGGCTCCGGTCGCTGCCGCGGGCTATGGCGTTGTGTGGAGCGAAGGGGAGCTTCGCATTGAGGGTCGCGTTGGCTTTGCCGTCGCGGGCGATCGCGCCGCTGTCGCGACCGAGGCCGGCGTCACTGTTGGGCCGCGGCCGGCGCGGATCGAGGGAGACCTCGTCGTGCATGACGCGAAGGCTGCGCGGGTAAACGCCACCGATGACACACTCCTTGCCGCCTATCTGATTGAGCCGGGGCGCTCGACCTACACGCTTGAAGATCTTGGCGCCGAGTACGGGGTGGAGGTCGTGCCTGAGCCGGAGGCTGACGAGGAGACTGCGGCGCTCGTGCGAGCGGCCGAGCTCCCCCGTCGCTTGATCGGCCCGATGCTTGAGCGCCTTGAAGAACGTGGGGCCATGTCGCTATATCGCACTGTCGAGCTCCCGCTCACACGTGTCCTGACCGATATGGAGCGCGCGGGCGTGAAGATCGACACCTACCGCATGGGGGAGATCACCGCGCGCCTCTCGGAGCGTGTGACCGAGCTTGAGGAGAGCGCCTACGAGCTTGCGGGCGAGGAGTTCATGCTCGGCTCAACGCAGCAGGTCGCCCGCATTCTGTTCGAGAAGTTGGAGCTTCCGGCCGGTCGCAAAGGGAAGACGGGCTATTCGACCGATGCCAAGGTCTTGCGGGGCCTTCGCGGCCGTCACGACATCGTCCCGGTAATCGAGGAGTGGCGCGAGCTGTCGAAGCTCGTGAACACCTACCTTGTGCCGCTTCCCGCGCTCATCGACGAGGCCGACGGGCGCCTCCACACGACGATCAACCAGACGGTCGCGAGCACCGGTCGTCTCTCGACGACGAATCCGAATCTGCAGGCGATTCCCGTGCGTACCGACCTTGGCCGCCAGATCCGCTCGGCGTTCATCGCGGAGGAGGGGCACAAGCTGATGTCAGCCGACTACTCCCAGATTGAGTTGCGCATCCTCGCGCACGTGTCGGGCGAGCCGAAGCTCCGTGAGGCGTTTGAGCGTGGCGACGACATCCACCGTGCGACCGCCGCGGAGGTGCTCGGCAAGGATCCGAACAACCTGACGACTGCCGAGCGCTCGATCGCCAAGATGATCAACTTCGGGATCATCTACGGCATCTCGGCCTTCGGGCTGGCCGACAACCTTGAGATTCCGGTTGGTGAGGCGCAGGCCTACATCGATGCCTACCTCGCGCGCTTCCCGCACGTGCAGGCGTTCATTGCGCGCACGATTGAGGAGGCGACACGCGATGGGTACGTGACGAGCCTGCTCGGGCGTCGCCGACCCGTACCCGAGATCCGTGCCCAGAACCGACAGACCCGCGCGCTCGGCGAGCGCTACGCCGTGAACTTCGTGATGCAGGGCTCGAACGCCGACATCATCAAGGTCGCGATGATCAACATTCAGGAGCGACTGCGCAACGAGGGCCGTGGTGCCCGGCTTGTGCTGCAGGTGCACGACGAATTATTGCTTGAGGTGCCCGACAATGAGGTCTCGGCCGTCAAGGAACTCGTTCGGTCGGAGATGTGCGGCGCATTTGCTCTCGATCCGCCGCTTGCCGTCGACGTAGGCGTCGGCGACAACTGGGCTGACGCAAAGTAGCGCTACTTCTCGCGGCGGAGTACGTCGAGCACGTGCCCGACGTTCGAGATCGCGAGCCGCTCAAGATTGAGCGCGTCGTCGGTATCGCGCTTGGCAAGCTTCGCTTGCGCCTGCTGGTTGAGGTCGATCGCCTCGGCAAGCTCGCTGCGCAGCCGCTGCAAGCCATGTCCGGGCACGTGCGCGGCTGTGCGAAGGATGCCGTCGATGGTCACGGCCTCGTACCGCGAGATCGTCACCTGCCCCTCGCGGAGGTCACGGCAGATGTAGCCGAGAATCTCCATCGCTCGGGTTGTGCGGTAGCGCATCAACGTCTGGGGCTGCAGATCCGCGTGACGCGCGGGATGCGCATTCGCGGTCGCGGCGAGTGAGGTCGCAGAGACCGCGGCCGCAATCCCGAGAGCTAGAGTTGACCGCCTTGCACTGCACGCGGTAAGGCGCCTGCCCATGCATCGAACGTACCACTGAATTGGCTTGATTGCATAGGTAGCGGCACCGTTTGCCCGGTCTCCGCCTGTTGTTTCGGCGAGATGCGGATTCATGGCTATACTTCCTCGCCGCTTTGAGTACACACGAAATCATGCAGCTTGAACCTGGCGTCTGGGTCGAAGGACCTGACGGCGAACTCGTCCCCGACTACGGGTCGACCTTCCCTGAGATCAATGAGGGTGAGGTTGTCCACGGCACGGTCGTTCGTGTTGACAAGGACGAGGTGCTCGTCGACATCGGTTACAAGTCCGAGGGAGTCATTCCGGTCTCGGAGCTTTCGATTCGCCGCTCGGTCAACCCGGCCGACGAGGTCTCGCTCGGCGATGAGATTGATGCGCTCGTCCTCACCAAGGAGGATGCAGAGGGTCGCCTGATCCTCTCGAAGAAGCGCGCACGCTTCGAGCTCGCATGGAAGAACATCGAGCGCGCCTCTGAATCGGGCGAGCCGGTGGTCGGTCGTGTCATCGAAGTTGTCAAGGGTGGCCTGATCCTCGACTTGGGTGTCCGTGGCTTCCTCCCGGCATCGCTCGTCGACATCCGCCGAGTGCAAGATCTCGACGAGTTCCTCGCGCAGGAGCTTCGCTGCAAGGTCATTGAGCTCAACCGCTCACGCAACAACGTCGTGCTTTCTCGGCGCGCCGTGCTCGAAGAGGAGCGCAAGGAGCAGCGCCAGCAGATTCTCGACCGTCTCCAGCCTGGTGATGTTGTCGAAGGCCAGATCTCGAACATCGTCGACTTCGGCGCCTTCGTCGATCTCGATGGCATGGACGGTCTGATCCACATCTCTGAGCTTTCGTGGTCGCACGTCAACCACCCGTCCGAGGTTCTTGAAATCGGCCAGACCGTTGAGGTCAAGGTGCTCGACATCGATCGCGATCGTCAGCGGATCTCGCTTGGTCTCAAGCAGACCCAGAACGATCCGTGGCAGCAGGTGCTCGACAACTACGGCGAGAACGATGTCGTCGAGGGTCGCGTGACGAAAGTCGTCACGTTCGGTGCCTTCGTCGAGATCCTCCAGGGTGTTGAGGGCCTCGTGCACATCTCTGAACTCGCTCAGCATCACGTCGAGAACCCGCGCGAGGTTGTCTCGCAGGGTCAGGCTGTGAACGTCAAGATCATCGAGATCGATGGTGAGCGTCGCCGCCTTTCGCTCTCGCTCAAGCGTGTTGAGGAGACCGACCCGGTTCAGCCACGTGCAGACGGCGGCGAGTCGGTGCATCTGCACCCGAATCTCGACCTGCCAGGTTCGGTCGACGAGGTCGATGAGGCAGCTCTCGCCGAGGAGTACGCGCCGGTTGTTGAGGCTGCTGTAGCGGCCGAGAATGCACAGGCTCAGGCGGAAGTTGCTGAGGCTGAGGCCGAGGTGGCCGAGGTCGTGGCTGAGGCAGACGACGCCTCGGCTGAAGAAGAGCCCGCCGCTTCCGAGTGACCGCTCCCATCGCCGTCGCCATCACTGGCGGGATCGGCGCGGGAAAGAGCGAGACCCTCGCGTCGTTTCGGCGACACGGTGCTGCGGTCGTTTCGGCCGACGAGATCGTCCACGAGCTGTTGCGGCGTGACGAGGTGATGCATGCTGTCGTCGAGCGTCTCGGCAACGGTGTCGTCGGTCCCGATGGGCAGCTCGACCGCGGTGCGATCGCAACCGTCGTGTTCAACGACCGCGAGGCGCTGTCGTGGCTTGAGGGGCTCCTGCACCCGCTGGTTGCGGCGGAGTACCTCGTATGGCGCGAACAGCTCGCACAGCTTCCGAATCCGCCGAAGGTGTGTGTGACCGAGGTGCCTCTGCTGTACGAGAGTGGTGGGGAGGTGCGTTTCGACAAGGTCGTCGCCGTTTCGGCCCCGAAGAAGCTGCGGCAGGCCCGCTCGGTCGTGGCAACTGACGATCGCGAGCAGCATCTGCTGCCTGATGCTGAGAAGCTGGCGCGAGCCGACTACGCGTACGTGAACACGGGGTCGCTCGAGGAACTTGACGCCTTTGTCGCATCAGTCATGTCCGACCTCGGGGCATGAGGCGTTTCGAGGTCGCGCTGATCCTTGTGGCCGCACTCGCGGCGGGTTTCACGCTGTACCTCTGGAAGGTGCGTCCGCCGTGGTTCGAGCGCTTCCGCTATCCGCTCCACTACAGCGCGATCCTCGTGGAGCGTGCGAGAGCGAACGACATCGACCCATCGCTTCTTGCGGCGGTGATCTATTCGGAGTCTCATTTCAACCCGACTGCCGAGTCGCGCTCTGGCGCGATCGGCTTGATGCAGCTCACGCCCGACACGGCAAAGGGGATTGCCGTGCGTACGGGCGGCACGGCGTTTCGACTCTCCGATCTGACGAACCCCGCGATCAACATCCGGTACGGAGCGTGGTACCTCCACCTCTTGCTCACGAAGTACGGCGACGAGCGCATGGCGCTTGCGGCATACAACGCCGGTCAGGGGAACGTTGATCGTTGGCGGAGTGCCGGCCTGCCGGTTCAATTCCCCGAGACAAACGCCTACGTCGACCGCGTTGAGCACCTGAAGGCGGTCTATCGGCGCGCGTGGCGATCACGTCTATACGGCTGACCCTGGCGTCTGACGGCAGAATTGCCTGATGCGCGTCTCTGCGAAGGTTGATTACGCGATTCGGGCGATGGTCGAGCTCGCCGCAACGCCCGAGGGTGGGCCGCGTAAGGCAGAGCAGATCGCGACCGCTCAACAGATTCCGATCAAGTTCCTCGAGAACATCATGCTCGACCTGCGTCATGGAGGGCTCGTCCGCAGTCAGCGTGGTGTGGATGGCGGATACTGGCTCGCGAGACCTGCGGCTGAGATCACGCTCGCCGCAGTGATCAGGGCCGTCGAGGGTTCGCTTGCAGACGTGCGTGGCGTCCGCGCCGAAACGCTCGACTTTGCCGGGACTGCTCAGCCGCTGCGTGATGTCTGGGTTGCAGTTCGTGCGGGGTTGCGGAGCGTTCTCGACACGGTCACGATCGCCGATGTCGCGGCCGGCGACCTGCCACCGGTCGTACGTGAGCTGACGGACGATCCGACAGCCTGGTCGTAGCGGCTAGGTAGGCGGATGTCCCTCCGCCTACCAAACACGACTGGCTAGGAGAACGTCGTCGCCCGTGTGGGCCGGACGTACACGATCTGGCCGCGCGCGAGCTCTAGCTGCTCAGCCTCGTCGCGGGTGAGCTGTACGGCGAGTGGCTCGCCTTCGCCTCGCACGAGCTCAACCCTGACTTCAAATCCGAGGTGAACGACACGCTCGATCATCGCCTCGCTGGCTCCAGGGCTCGGATCGAGTGTCAATTCGAGATCGTGGGGGCGAACGAACGCGTCATCAAGGCGGTTGACCGAGCCAACGAAGGTCATGACGAACTCGTTGGCCGGGTGCTCGTACAGGTCGACTGGGCCGGCGACCTGCTCGACGCGGCCGCGGTTCATTACGACGACCTCGTCTGCAACTTCCATCGCCTCTTCCTGGTCGTGCGTGACGATCACGGTTGTCGTGTGCGTCTCGTCGTGCAGTCGGCGCAGCCACTCGCGAAGCTCCGCGCGAACACGGGCATCGAGAGCACCGAACGGCTCGTCGAGCAGGAGCACCTTCGGGTCGACGGCAAGCGCGCGCGCAAGCCCCATGCGCTGTCGCTGGCCGCCCGAGAGCTGCGACGGGAACCGTTTGGCAAGCCCATCAAGCTGTACGAGCTTGAGGAGTTGATCGACCCGTTCGCGGATCTCGTCCTTCGGTCGCTTCCGAATCGAGAGCCCGAACGCAACGTTGTCGTACACGGTCATGTGCTTGAACGCCGCGTAGTGCTGGAACACGAAGCCGACGTGCCGGTTCTGCGGCGTGAAGCCAGTCACGTCCTCGTCAGCAATCTCGACCGTGCCCGAGTCGGGTGTCTCGAGGCCAGCGATGACGCGCAGCAGCGTCGACTTGCCGCTACCGCTCGGGCCGAGCAGGGCTGTCAGGGAGCCTGTCGCGACCTCGACCGACACGTCGTTCAAGGCGACGAAGTCGCCGAAGCGCTTGTTGACGTTGCGCACTGAGATCGACATCAGGCGGATCCTTCCTTGGGACGTGACACGGTCATGGTGATCAGAACGAGAACGGCGATAGCGGCGAGTACGAGCGAGATCCCGTACGCGCCTGCGTAGTTGAGATTCTGGTACTCCTCGTCGACGCGGAGGGTGGCGGTCTCCGTCTTCCCTTGGATCGAACCTGAGACGACCGCGACGGCGCCGAACTCTCCGAGGCAGCGGGCCGTTGTCAGAACGACGCCGTAGATCACAGCCCAGCGGATCGACGGCAGCGTGATGCGCCAAAACGTCTGCCAACCACTTGCTCCGAGCGTGCGAGCGGCCTGCTCCTGGTCGTCACCGATCTCCCGCAGCGTTGGCACAACTTCGCGGGCAACAAACGGCACTGACACAAAGATCGTGGCGAGCACCATTCCCGGGAGGGCGAACAGGATCTGGATGTGATGGGCGATGAACCAGCTGCCGAACCACCCCGTACGCCCGTAGAGCAGGAAGAGCGCCAGGCCGACGACGACAGGGGAGAGCGCGAGCGGCAGGTCGACGAACGCGTTCACGAGACCCTTGCCGGGGAACTTCTTCCGCACGATCGCGAGTGACACGACGATGCCAAAGATCGTGTTCAGCGGCACCGCGATGATCGCGATCGTGAGTGTCACCTGGAACGCATGGATCGTGTCGTGCGCGGTGAGGGCATGCCACGCGTTCGTGATGCCGTCCTTGCCGATCCGCCAGAAGATCATCGAAAGCGGCCCGACGAGGATCATCAGGAGATAAGCGAACGCGAGCGACCGGAGCGTGAGCTTGCGACTAACCACGTTCGAACCTCGTTGCGTAACGGCGAACACCACCAACTGCGAGCAGCACGGCGAACGAGATTGACAGCAGTACGACTGCGACGGCCGAGGCACCAGCCGGGTCTCCGCCCTGGTTGCGCAGGAAGATGTACACCGATGAGACCTCTGTCTTGTACGGCAGGTTCCCAGAGATCAGCACGATCGCGCCGATCTCACCGATCGCGCGCGCAAATGCCATCGTCACGCCCGAGAGGATCCCGGGGAGGATATTCGGCAGCACGACGCGGCGGAACACGGTGAACTCGTCCGCTCCGAGCGAGCGTGCGCCCTCCTCCATGTCCTTGTCGAGCTCGATCAACACGGGCTGCACCGTTCGGACAACGAACGGGAGCGTCACGAAGAGGAGCGCCAGCACGATCGCGGTACGTGTGAAAGCGACGTGGATGCCGAGCGGCGAGCTTGTGCCGTAGAACGCGAGCACCACGAGGCCAGCCACGATCGTCGGGAGTGCGAAGGGAAGGTCGATCAGCGCATTCACAACCGATTTGCCCCGGAACTCGTCGCGCACGAGTACCCAGGCGATGATCGTCCCGAAGACGGCGTTTACCAGTGCCGCGATCACCGCGACCGTGATCGTCAGCTTGAGGGCGGCCACAGCCTCGGGATTCGAAACTGCCTGCCAGAAATCGCTTCCCCCGCGCTTCTTCGACGCCCAGATGAGAGCGGCGATCGGCAGCGCAACGATGACCGTCAGAAAGGCCGTAACGAAACCAAGCGAGAGGGCCGTTGCGGCCCTCTCGCTCGAGTGGAGAACGGAGCGGCTCCTGCGGGGGCGCAGGGCCAGTCCGGTGCTAGCCAGAGGTCGGTCCTCCGACAGCCTTCTCGATCGACACGATCCGGCCGTTGCTTGGGTCGAACCAGACTTTGTCGGCGTTGCGCCAGCCGCCAATGGTCTTGTCGTTCACGGTGAAGATGCCAGGCCGGGATGGGAATGCCTTGATCGTCGCCGGCTCCTGCTGCACCGTTTTATTGACCGGGCGGAAGCCGTACTGGACGAAGAGTTCCTGCGCCGGCACCGACTTGACGAAGTGGATGAACTGATTGACATGGTCGGCACTGCCTGAGCTCTTGATCAGGGCGATGGGCAGCTCGATCAACATCGTCTGGCGCGGGATGACCCACTGGATGTTCTTGCCGTTCAGGCGCGCGTTGATGCCCTCGCTCTCGTACGTGATCAGCACATCACCCTTGCCGGAAAGGAACGTGTTCGTCGCGTTCGATCCGGACGTGTCCTGCGACACGACGTGCTTGAAGAGTTCCTGCACGAAGGCTGTTGCCTGGGCATCAGTCTTACCGAGGTGCCGCTGCGCGTCATAGGCGGCGAGGATGTTCCACTTGGCCGAGCCAGAGCTGAACGGATTCGGCGTGATCACTTCCACGCCAGGCTTGATCAGGTCGTTCCAGCCCTTGATGTGCTTCGGGTTGCCGTCACGAACGGCGAAGACGACGACCGTGTCGGCAGCAATGCCGCTGTAGCCCTGCTTATCCCACGTGTCGCTCACGAGGCCGTTGTCGACGAGCTGGTTGACGTCGTCACCCGTTGAGAGGAAGACGAGGTCGGCGGGCTGGCCAGCGACCACGGCCTTCGCCTGGTTTGTCGACGCACCGTACGACTGCGTGAAGCTCACTCCCTGACCCTGCGGCGTTGCCTGGAAGGCAGAGATGATCTTCGCCATGACCGGCTTGGGCGTCGAGTAAGCGACCAGATTCAAGGTCGTGTCCTTGGCGGCAGCGCCTGCGGCTGTAGCGACGATGAGAGCGCCAGCCAGGGTGAGAAAAGCAACCTTCATGCGGGTCATGAAACTCCTTGCGGTTGGGACGAGCGAGAGGGGGAGGCCGAGTTTGTCCACCGGCTTGATGGACAAGATACATAAGCAATAACGATGCGTCAAATAAGTGATAGGAAGGTAGTCGGGCTGCTATCGCTCTCGGGCACTAGCGGCATGGCCGTTCTGGGAAGTACACTGCGGCTTGATGTCAGCGACTGTCGATAAGCCGCTCGTCCTCGACTCGTGGGTTTCGTTCCTGCGCTCGCATGCTGCGATCACAAGGCAGCTGAACGCAGAGCTGCTGCACGCGCACGGTCTGACGCTCAACGACTACGAAGTGATGCTCCATCTCGCCAAGGCGCCCGGGGCAAAGATGAGGCGCGTTGATCTGGCAGAGACGGTTCTGCTTACAGCGTCGGGCATCACGCGGCTCCTCAGCGGGCTCGAGCGGTCCGGCCTCGTCGCCAAGGCGATCTGTCAGAGCGACGCTCGCGTCAGCTACGCCGAGCTCACGCCTGCAGGACGCGAGCGGCTCCGCGAAGCATCGGCAACACATCTCTCCGGCATCGCCGAGCTCTTCACGAGCCGGTTCGATGAGTCTGAACTTGAGCAGTTCGGGTCGCTCTTGCGTCGTCTGCCGATGACCGGCAAGGCATGTACTGGTGGCGAAGATGCCACCCTGTGCAGCGCCGACTAGACCCTTCGGCCTTCCTGTGAAGCTGCCTGCCGCGGCAGCGCTCTGTTGCCTGATGAGACAGCGCAATCCCGCATGGCTGCGGGAGATCTGCGCCTCCTTCTAGGAGAAAACCGCTAACCGATTCGTAGGAACTACGGTTAGATTCAGCCCCCCGCGGCAGTTAGAACCTCTCCGTGGGCCGAATAGCGATCATCCTCATCATCTTCCTGCTCGCCACTACCGCGCTGGCAGCAGTGTTTACCGTCTGGGTCGCGATGTCGACACGCAAGCAGCGTGTGCAGAGCGACGCCGAGACACACAAGCTCCGCGAGACGGAGAAAGCGTGGTTTGTCATTGTCATCGTTGCGCTCGTCGCGATGATCTTCGCGACGATCTTCTTTACCCCGTACGGGCGCACCGCTGGTTCGAACGGGCAGGTCGTGAAGATCGAAGGCGTGCAGTTCGCCTGGCTGATTCCGGCCACTCCAATCAAGGCCGGCACGCCGGTTGAGTTCGATCTCACCTCAAAAGACGTCAATCACAGCTTTGCTGTTTACACAGAAGGGGGCAAGCTGCTGTTCCAGGTTCAGGTCATGCCCGGGTACACGCAGAAGTACGTCTACACCTTCAAGAAGCCCGGTACCTACGACGTGCTCTGCCTTGAGTACTGCGGCGTTGACCACGCCAAGATGAAGGCGCAGCTCACGGTGACGACATGACCGAGCATCCAGTAGTTGCAACGCCGCTTCCCGATGGAGCGGACCGAGCGTATGCGAAGTCGATCGCGCTCCGATACCTGATCGCCTCGACGGTAATCCTTGGCGCTTCCGGGCTGCTCGGCATGATCTTGCGTGATAGCCAGGCAGGTGCCGGACGGGTGCCAGACGCGTGGTACTACGCGATCATGACCGCCCACGGCCTCGGCGCGTTCGTCGGCTGGGGCGCGTTCGCAGTGATGGGTCTTGCCTGGTGGGTGCTTGCCGAAGCAGGCATTCCGATCCGCCGGTTCGGCAAATGGATGGCCGAAGCGACCTGGTGGCTGATGGTCGGCGGCGTCTTCGGCGTCGTTGTCACCTGCCTCCTGTTCAAGTTCGGTGGCTCGTGGGTCTTCCTCTTCCCGATCTCCCTGTACGGAGCTGGGGTGTGGGGCAAGTGGACCGCGTTCTTCTTCACGTTCTCGGTGCTGCTCGCCGGATTGGCGATCGTCACCTGGTGTGTGGGCGTCCTCCACACCGTCGTGGGCCCTGCCCTCGGCGCCGTGAGCAAGAACCCGATCAACCGCTACTTCACCTCGATCGGCTGGGGCTACCTCTCACCGAAGAAGTTCGCGTCGACGGGGAAGGGCGTTCCGTACGCCGTCATCCCGCTCGCCGTGATCGCGCTTGACATGATCATCGCGACGCTGCCGCTCGCGGTGATGCTGATCCTGCTCCTGATCCACGCGTTCGCGCCAGGCGTCACGGTCGATCCGTTGTGGGCGAAGAACATCCTCTGGTGGTTCGGCCACCCGGTCGTCTACCTGCTGCTCTTCCCCGCGGTGGCTATCTACTACACGCTTGTTCCGAAGAAGGCGGGGCGGCCGCTTGTCGCGGGCAACATCATCGCGATCGGCTGGGCAATCGCTGTGACCGCCAACGTCATCGTGTGGGCACACCACGTCTACATCGACTACCCGTCGGGCACGATTCAGGCGTCACTGAACGTGATTAGCCAGCCGCTCACCTTCTCGGTGACGGTTGTGTCGGCGCTGTCGCTCTACAGCCTCTTCTTCACGATCTTCCGCTCGAACTACAAGTGGGACACCGTGGGAACGGCGCTATTCCTCGGTCTGTTCAGCTGGTTCTCGGCCGGCCTTTCGGGCATCGTCAACGCGACGATCGCGTTCGACCAGGTCGTGCACAACACGCTGTTCATCGTCGGGCACTTCCATCAGATGGCTCTTGAAGGCATCGGTTTCGCGATCATCGCGGCGACGTACGCCTGGCTTCCGGAGTTCACGGGGAAGAAGCTCTACAGCGACCGTATGGGAAGGTGGCACGTCTGGCTCACCTTCACGTTCGCGAACCTGAACTCGATCATCTGGATGGATCAGGGAATCCACGGCGCGCCCCGTCGCTACTCCGTGGTTCCGCATCACTGGAACAGCCTCAACGAATGGGCTGTGCCGGTGACCTTCATCCTCGTGTTGAGCCAGCTGCTCTTCGCCTGGAACATCATCCAGACGATCCGCGGCAAGGGTGAGAACCGCACCGTCGTGAGCTGGCAGCAGGCAGCGCCTGCCGTGATTGCAAAGACGGTCGTGCTCGCTGGGCTTCTCGGCGCCATCATCGTCGGTGGGTGGGCTCTTGGTCGTCACGTCGGCCAGACCACCGCGGCTGCGGGCACGACGCCCTCGGCAGCAACGCCGACGACGGTCGGTGGCGGTGATGTCGCCTCAGGAAAGACGTTGTTCACGGCCTCTGGCTGTAGCGGGTGTCACACGCTCGCGGCTGCCGGAGCATCCGGCACGGTCGGGCCGAACCTCGACACGACCAAGCCTGCGTTCAGCAAGTCCGTCGATCGCATCACGAACGGTGGTGGAGCAATGCCGCCGTATGGGAAGCAGCTGTCGACACAGCAGATCAAGGATCTCGCCGCGTTCATTACCGCCTCAACGGGTGGAGCGGACGACAGCGGGGGTTGATCTACCTCTCAGTACCACCGGCATGAGCTGACTGGAGGCGGGCATTGCCCGCCTCCAGTCGTTCTAACCGGCGTTTACTCAGAAGGAGGCGGGCTGAAGTGCTCCCGCTCCACCTGCTCGACGTGGCCCCACACAAGGAGCAGTGCGACCATGCCGAAGGTGAGCACCTGTTCGGCCATCATCAAGACGCCAGCGCGGTTCTGGTCTTCGGCGGCGTCCCAACCAAACGGCCGGTCGGCGACGTGGAGGTACGGCGCATACAGAGGGTGAGCTGCGATCAGCACCTCGCTCAGCACCATTCCCGCGAGCAGGATGAGGCCTGCGAAGACCGCGCGCATGCCCTGTGAGAGGCGGCGGTGTCGACTTGGATCGAGGATCTGAATCCATACGAGCAGTCCGGTGGCGATGAAGCTCCAGTGCTCCACGATGTGGACGGCGGGGTGGCGTACCGCTGCGTCGTACGCGGCGGGGATATGCCAGGCGCCCATCGCGATCACCCACGCCCAGAATGAGACCCACGGCCGCAAGAGAAACGAGATGACCGTACGGAGAGGCTGGAAGCGCCCAACGCTGCGGAGAACATCGGCGGGAAGGAGAAACACGCTCATCGGGCCTGCGATCCCGAGCACGATGAAGAGCGGCGCGACATCGCCGAGCAGAAGATGCTGCAGCATGTGAACGGCTAGGAGCTTCTCCTCGCCGATCGAGTCGATGGGAGAGACGAGAGCGAGCACGCCGGTCAGAACGCCAAGGGTGTAGAGCGTGGCGCGGCCCCAGCCCACAAGGTGCTTGCCGCGGCTACGGAGTCGCTGAAAGCCCTGTGCGTAGAGCACGAGTGCCACTGCGCCGCCGACGAGCGGCAGCGGGTCGAATGTCCATTGCCCCACGAGTGGATGATCGCAGGCAATGCCTCGTTGAGTTGATCCTTCAGTCGGTTGCGCGAGTGGGTAGCGTTCGGGTCGATGCCTCAGCGCAACCCTGGTGGTTTTCGTGGCTTGATCGGCGTGGCGCGTCGCGATGTGACGCCGCCGGTCGGGATCTACGCTCGCATGTGGGGTGCGGCCAAGCACGATCAGGCCGAAGGTGTCCACAAGCCTCTGTACGTCACGGCACTCGCCTTGCGTACGAGCGCAGGTGACCTTCGGGTGATCGTTGCGGCCGATGTGTGCGTCGTGGGTGATCTCGCCACCCCCGACGACCTCGAAGTGGTGATCGGCCCGGTGCGCGAGCGGCTTGGCCTGCCCGACGGCGAGCTCCTGTTGAACTGGTCGCACACCCATGCGGCGCCGTGGGCGGCAACGAGTCGTGCCGAGATGCCTGGGGGCGATCTGATTGCGCCGTTCCTGCGTGCGCTCGGCCAGGGGATCGCCGATGCGGCAGAAGAGGCGGTCGCGTCTGTCCGTCCTGCGACCCTGACCTGGGCGACGGGCGCGTGTGACCTTGCGCAGAATCGCGACCTCGTTGATCCGGTGACTGGCGCTCGGATCGTCTGCGGCTGGAACCCGGACGGGCACGCCGACGACACGCTCGTCGTCGGTCGTGTGACCGACGACGCCGATGGAACCGTTGTCGCGACGCTCGTGAACTACGCGTGCCATCCCACAACGCTTGCGTTTGAGAACACGCAGCTCTCCCCGGACTACATCGGCGCGATGCGTGATGTGGTCGAAGGAGCCACCGGGGGCGCCCCGTGCCTCTTCCTGCACGGCGCCTCGGGTGACCTGGGCCCTGCATGGCAGTACGTGGGAGACACCACGGTGCCCGATCAGCACGGTCGCCGTCTTGGCTACGCCGCGCTCTCGGCGCTTGAGGGGATGCTCCCACCGGGCCACGGGCTGCGGTTCGAGCAGGTTGTCGAGTCTGGCGCTCCGCTTGCCGTGTGGAAGCCCGCACCGTTCGAGCCGTCGGAGGCAATCGACGGAGCGACAATCGAGACGCCGCTTGCGCTCAAGGAGATGCCGACGGTGGCCGAGCTTGAGGCGCAGATGGAAGCACTCGGTGACGGGCCCGACGACCGCGCGCTCTACGAGCGGCTCTTCCGGAAGCGCCTGATCGTTTCGGCACTCTCGGGTGACGGCTTTCAACGCTTTCCCGCATGGATCTGGCGCATCGGCGACTCACTGCTTGTCGGCCATCCAAATGAGGCCTACTCGTGCTTCCAGGAAGAGATTCGCGAGGCGTTCCCGGGCACGACCGTTGTCGTGATGAACACGAGTGGTCTGCGGGGCATGGGGTACCTCTACCCGCCGAAGGATGCTGGCGCGGACATCTATCAGGTGTGGCAGTCGCCGTTTTCGGGCGACGCGTTGCCCGCGCTCACGGCCCAGTGTGTGGCCGAGGGCAAGCGCCTGCTCGCCTAGCCGTCGCCGTCCGGGTAGCCGCACTCAAGGCAGCTGTAGTGCAGCTCGCCATCGTCACCGACGGTGAGCATCATCGTCACGCCACACGCAGGGCAGATCGGCGGGCGATCGTCCTCGTCTGAGTTCGGGCGCCGCCGGTGGCGGGTCATCGCTCGACGCCAGCGACGTCGGCGAACGGCTCGAAGCGCCACGTGATGTCGTCGTTCAGCACGAGCAGCGTGAGGCGCTCTGGGTCGGCCTCGTCGTCGATCCGCAGCGACACGGTGACCTTCTGCTGGCTCCATCCGATGATGTCGAGCATCAGCTCGACGACCTGCTCGCGGGTGAAGTGGTGGAGGAGGTCGGCTCGTAGCTCGGGTGAGATGCCGCCGGGGTTCGTGATGAACGCATCGGTGAAGCGCAATGCGACCTTCTGGTGCTCGGGAAGGTCGCTCGACTCGTAGCGATCGACCTGGTTCAGGAGCGGCTCTCGCGCGCCTTCCTCGTACGCAGAGGCGAGACGGAGCGAGTTGCAGAGTCGACAGTCATGGGTGCGCGCGCAGCGCAATCGCACGAGTTCCGTGGTGATCGGGTCGAGCTTGTCGAGAACGTCGGCGCCGGCGTGCACATCGTTCACTGCCGGGCGCAGGACGGGGCTGTACGCGCGGGCGCGGTAGCCCGGAAGCCCCGGGCCGTCGGGGAGCTCGATACGGGCTGAGAAGCTCATGCGCGCTCCAGCGTACGGGCGAGCGCCAGCCGCAGGCGCATCGTCGCGTCGAGGGCATACAGGGCGTTTGCGAGCTCGTACGTTGTCGCCGATCCAAGCTCAGCGGTGATCGGGGCGACCATCTCGTCGGTGATCGTCGAGACCGACACGGCGTACTGGTCGGCGTAAGCGATCACCGCCCGTTCAAGCGGCGTGAAGAGGGCGGAGGAGTGCGCGTGGTCGAGGGCAGCGATCTGCTCCTCGGTGACGCCGGTGTCGGGTGTGCGTGCAGCGAGCTCGTCATGTGCGCCAAGCGCTGCGGCGATGCGAAGCCGCGCGAGCTCAAGCAGATTGGCCGGGACGGCGTCCCAGGCGGCCACGTGCATCCGCTCGATTGCGTCGTGAGCGCCTGGTGCGACCTCGGCGATCGACCGAAGCGGAGTGAATGGCGGTGCTGCCATGCCTCGATGCTAGATCCGCCAGGGCTCGTCACAAGGCGCCGCCGAGGCGGCGCGCGATGACCTCGTGGCGGTACGCGAAGATCCGCTCGACATCCCGGCGGACGAAAAGCCGCTCGACCAGCCTTCCGAACGGGCCGAATGGCAGCCGGTAGCGCACCACATCGCGTAGCAGCGTTCCGCCGGGAACCGGCTCGAACGTGTGGGTGTGATGCCAGAGCGCATACGGGCCACGCAGTTGCCGGTCGACGAAGCGCACGCCGGGCTCCCACGCTTCAATGCGGGTCTTCCAGCGAATCGGGAGGCCGTGCAGGCGCAGGCGGTAGTCGATCAGCGTGCCCTCGCCCATAGGAATCGGGCGTGGAGTAAGGACGCGGAAGCGCAGAAACGGGGGCGTGATCTGCTCAAGGTTGTGCGCGTCGGCGAAGAAGACGAACGCCTCTTGCGGCGTGAGCGGCACAAACTGTTCTCGCTCAAGGATGTGGTGTGGGGTGTCAGTGAACTCCATCGTGCAAATGGTTCCAGTAGGCGGTGAGCTCGCGCAGAGGCAGCGAGTGAGGCGGGTTCGTAGTTCGAGGAAGGCGAGCTGTGGGAAGCTCGGATGCGGGTTCGCTTGCCGGCGGCAAGCATGAAGCCAAGAGGTATCGCGTGAACCACGGCATCCGGGGGTGTGTGAAATGTTGCCTTCCTTCCACAGCGATTCGAAGAGGCGTTTGGTGTTCTTTGCGCTCTCGCTCCTCTACGTCACGTTGGCGCTTCTGACGGCGCTCCGCGCCTCGGGTGCCGCTGCACCAAGCATCGTGACCGTGATTGCCGGGAAGCCGACGGAATACCGGTTTATCGTCAACCCGTCGACCGGAATCGCTCTTGGCCCGGTGACGTTCAAGGTGACAAACAACGGGGCCGTGTCCCATCGGCTACAGGTGTGCACGGGGTCTAGCAGTACCTGTGCAGGGCCAGCGACGGCCCTTCTCGCAAAAGGGAAGTCAGCCTCATTGACCGTGACCTTCACGCGCGCGGCGACCTACCGGCTCGTCTCGACCCCTGCCGACGTTGCCAGGGGTATGAAGGCCTCGGTTGTCGTTAAGGCGGCGCCGACCCCGACCCCGACCACGACCACGACCACGACAGCGAGCGCTGTGGTCTCCAAGCCCACAACCGTCAGCTCGTCGGCGAGCGTTTCGCCTAGCGCGAGCACGGGATCGTCAAGCTCAACGGTTGCGGCGGGCAAGGTTGTGTGGACGAACGTCGGCTGCGGAGGGTGTCATTCGATCACCTCTCTCAAGGGCAGCGTCAACTCAAGTCTCAATTCAACGCACCCGGAACCGTTCCCGGGCGGCTCGCTCACCCAGCAACAGATCGTTGATGTCGCTGCCTACATCGACGCGAGCTAGTACGCACCGCCGCTAACCACAACCACACACCTGTGAGGGAAGATAAGCCCCTTGGATGAGGGCTTGTTGATCCTTGCTGTCGGCGGTGTGCTTGCTGCGAGCGTTGCTGCAGCGCTTGGCGCCGCTCGAACCGGCCTCCCGGTGCTCGTTGCCTTCCTCGGCATCGGGATGCTTCTCGGTTCTGACGGCCCGGGCGGCATCGATTTCGAGGATGCCGAGCTCACGCGCAGGATTGGCACCGTTGGCCTCGCGTTGATCTTGTACGAGGGCGGCTTGCAGACCTCGTGGCGGCGGTTGCGTGAGATCGCGGTACCCGCTGCTCTCCTGAGCACTGTTGGCGTGGTTGTGAGCACGCTGCTTACGGCTCTCGCAGCTCGAATGCTCTTCACGCTCACGTGGCTCGAATCGGCGCTGCTTGGTGCGGTTGTCGCGTCGACCGATGCTGCCGCGGTGTTTGCAACGTTGCGATCGACCCAGATCCGCCGCAAGCTCGCACGAACGCTTGAGGCGGAGTCGGGTGGAAACGACCCCATGGCGATTGCGCTCACCCTGGGCCTGATCGCCTGGATCGAGCATCCTCACGGCCACGGCTTCGTGAGCTTGCTCTGGCTCGTCGCGCGCCAGCTGGGGCTCGGCCTGATCGTCGGGGTCGCCTTTGCCTACGCTGCGACTCGCGTCTTCTCACGCATCCCCGACGCTGTGGCGGCGTTCGTTCCTGTGGCCTCAATCGCTGCGGCCGCCCTGTCCTTCGGGTCGGCGGACGTGCTCGGCGGGAGTGGCTTCCTTGCGGTCTACATCGTGGGCCTCGCAGTAGGGAGCACGCCCTCCCGCTATCGCCACCAGCTCGCGGCGTTCCACGAAGGGATGGCGTTCCTCGCGCAGGTGGTGCTGTTCGTCGTGCTCGGCCTGCTCGTGTTCCCTCGGCAGCTGCCGGGAGTCGCGCTCCCTGGCCTCGGCCTTGCCGCAGCGTTGATCTTCGTGGCGCGGCCGGCGGCGGTCTGGGCATCGACCGCGTTCTCGCCGTTTCGTACGCGCGAGCGCGTCCTCCTAGGGTGGGCGGGGTTGCGCGGCGCGATCCCGATCGTGCTCGCGACGTTCGCGATGACCGCGAATGTGCGGCATAGCGAGACCATCTTCAACGGCGTGTTCTTTGTCGTGATCGTGTCAGCGCTCCTGCAGGGTACGACGCTCGAGTGGTTTGCACGTCGCCTCGGACTGGTCTCGGCCACACCGCCGCCGACAGCTGAGCGCGTCATTCCGCAAGATCTCTACGTGACGGAGTTTCTCGTCGAGGGCAACCACGCGATCAATGGTTCGGCGGTGCGCGAGCTGGGGCTTCCCCGCGAGGCCCTAGTCGCCGTCATTCGGCGCGGTGTGGATGCGATTCCCCCTCGGGGCAGCACAGTCGTTGCCGCCGGCGACCTCCTCTCGATTATCGCCCCGCGTGATCGCGGACCCGATCTTGAGGACGTGCTTGGCCGCTGGCGTCGGTTGATCTAGGCGATCGCCCTCGACGCTGTGCAACGATGGATCGCGTCACCGGGGGTACGTCTGGAGGGGCGAGTGATGCAGCAGGGGTTGAATCGTCAATCGGTCAGTGTGCGGGCGCGCGTGCTTGTTGCTGCGGCGCTCGTCGCCGTCCCGCTTGTCGTGCAGGTGGCGACGGCCCCAGCGCGGAACCTCTCGCAGCGTGCGACCGTGATCACCGTGACGGCCGGTAAGCCCACCGAGCTCGCGTTCACCCTCTCGCGGCGCGTTGGTCTGCCGCTCGGCGCGGTCACCTTTCATGTGACAAACCGCGGCAAGGTTGCGCATCAGTTCACCGTGTGCGCGTACCCGTCGTCGGGAGCGTTCGGGACGGCGTGTACCGGCAGCGCGACGAAGGAACTCGCACCAGGCTCGAGCGCAACGCTCGTCGTGACATTCAAGAAGGCGGGTTCGTACGAGTACCTCTCGGGGCTCGGCGATCAGGCGCTGCAGGGAATGCGAGGACTGTTGACGATCAAGGGCGGCGCGGCAGGGAAGAGCGCTGCAGTCACGACCGCGGCCGCGATCATCAACCCGAACGCCGCAACGAGTGCGGGAGAGACCGGTGACAAGGTCGCAGGTGCCGCCGTGATCCAGTCCGCGGGCTGTTTGACGTGCCACACGCTCGTGAACCTGAAGGGTGGCGTCGATCAGTCGCTCAACTCGTTCCACCCGGAGCCGTTTCTCCATGGTCCGTTGACGTCGAAGCAGCTGCGTGATCTTGCCGCGTACATCGACGAGAGCAATCCGTAGAGGCCTGCTCAGGTCTTGCCGGCGATCTCGGCGAGCCGCACGCTGATCAGCTTGTCGACGAGCGCCTTCGGGAGCGGTGTGTCAGTCGGGCAGTGGAGAGAGCTCTTCGTCATCTCCTAGCCTGCAAGATCGTCGGCGAGCTGCGAGAGCACCGAGCCGCTAAACGGCAGATAGGCAACGTGGTTTGTGAAGGCGGCAAAGCCAGCCACGAGCGCGCCGTTGAGTTTGAACGCCGGGACACGATAGGAGATCACCTGCTCAGCCTCGGGGATGATCTCGAGGATCGTGCGCCGCAGCGACGCGAGCGTGCTGCGCTTCGGCTCATCGAGATTCCGGAGGTAAGCGTCTACGTCAGTGACCGACACGTTGACCACCTCGCGAAGCGGTACGGGATCGAATGGAGCGTGTCGGGATCGAACCGACGACCTCCGCCTTGCAAAGGCGGCGCTCTCCCAGCTGAGCTAACGCCCCGTACGGCGGGGGATTCTACCGGGAACCGGCAGGTGGTCTCCGGGCGTCCCTACCTCGGTGGGTAGGGACGCCTCGGTTCCCGAACCGCGTGGCCCTGAGCCGGGTGGCTCTAGGCCGCGCGGGAAAGGCGCTCTTCGTGCCGAGCGCGCTGGATGATGAGATCGCGGTCACCGAAGCGGATATTCGCGCGCGCCTGGCGCTGCTCGTCCCACAGTTCGGCGATCTCCTCCTCGAGGCGCTGATGCTCGGCGGCAAGGCTTGCATTGTGGCCCTGCGAGAGCTTCTGAAAGACCTCGGCCCGCTTCTGTGAGAGGGCGTCGATCTCGATCTTGATGTCATTGAGTGTGCGCATATGCCTCCTGCAACGTCCGGGCGCGGTACCTCTATTCCCGCCTTAGCAACATTTCACACAATTCTACCTGTGAAACCGGTGAGATTGCGGCAATTCGCACGAACTTACCGAATCCTTTCGATTTTCAGGTGCGATACGACGGGTAATGCACTGCCTGGCTTATCTGACGTGCGCTGAAGATTGCTTTTGCCACGCCAAAAATCTCACTGCTAGAGGGAGTGTAGCGGCTCCGTCAATACTTGACACACAAGCACTAAGATTTTATCCTTAGGACATATATAGAACTGTCCCGTCAGGTGTAAGGAGGTACTCCACCATGGCAACCACACTTCTCCGTTTCGATCCGTTCCGCGAGGCAGCCACAATGCACAACGAACTCAGCCGTCTGATGAACGGCCTGTTTGAGGGCAACGGGCGCCAGACGCAGTCGTGGGTTCCGACGCTTGATGCGTGGGAGACCGCCGAGGAGATCGTCTACGCATTCGACCTTCCTGGCGTTTCGCAGGATCAGATCTCGGTTGAGGTCGATGAAGGCATGCTGACCATCTCAGCCGAGCGCGTCCGCACCGACGAGGTGAAGGACGAGCATTACCACCGGCTCGAGCGCCGCTTCGGCACCTTCGCCCGCAGCGTCGGGCTGCCGAAGGGCGTCTCAGACGACGCCATCACCGCGTCGTACACAGACGGTGTCTTGAAGGTGCACGTGCGCAAGCCCGAGCTCGCGAAGCCGAAGCGAATCGAGATCGGAACGAATGCGCCGAAGACCATCGAAGGCGCCGTCAAGCAGTAACCCCCAAAACGGACGCGGGCGCCAACCCGCGACCCCTCCTCCAGCTGGGCTGCCCTCCCCGGGCAGCCCAGCGCCGTTCTGGGTCTGCATGCCATGGCAGTGACGGGTTGACGGAGTAGAGTCGGCGACATGGGAGGGCCTGGCTCACCGCTTCTGGCGCTCGTCTTCGTCGCCGGAGCCGCTGCCACGTGGCTTGCGGGCGCACTGCTCTCGAAGACGACGGACGCGCTCGACACGCGATTCGGGCTTGGCGAGGAACTCGGCGGACTGATCTTGCTCGCGGTCACCGGCAGCCTTCCAGAGATCGCGATCACGGCCTCGGCTGCCATCTCGGGTCACCTCGACCTCGCCGTTGGCAACCTGATCGGGGGCGTCGCCATTCAGACGCTCGTGCTCGTTGTCCTCGACGCTGTGTCAGGCCCCGACCGGCCGCTGTCGTTTCGGGTGGGCTCGCTGATCCCCGTCATCGAAGGGTTGATGGTGGTTGTCGTGCTCGCGACGGCGCTCGCTGGTGCGGCGCTCCCCGCCTCCGCGAACGTCGGTGGTGCTAGCCCAACATCGATCGCGGTTGTCGTTTTCTGGCTTGCCGGCGTATGGGTCGTCAATCGCGTGCGTCTGACTCCCGCGTGGGACGTTCATGCTCCCGAAGCGACTCCTGGACGCCGTCACGTGCGCGAGAAGCACCCGGCCGCTCCGCACCCGTACGCGGGCGCTTCCACAGCGAAGGTGGTCGTGCTGTTCGCGGCTGCGAGTCTTGTGACGCTCGGTGCGGGCGTCGCGCTGCAGGTCTCTGGGTCTGCCCTCGCGACGAACATTGGGATGCAGGGTGCGGTGTTTGGCGCGACGTTCCTGGCCGCGGCCTCAGCGCTCCCTGAGATCGCAAGCGGCATCACCGCGGTCAAGCTTGGCGACCTTCAGCTCGCGGTCGGCGACATCCTCGGTGGCAACTCGTTCCAGATCTGTCTTCTACTGCTTGCAGACGTGCTCGCTGGAACCCCCGTCATCGATGCCGCCCATCACTCGGATGTCTGGCTTGGAGGACTGGGCTTGCTCGTGACAGGGATCGCAGCTGCGGCGATCATCGCACGGCCACGACGCACGTTCTTCTGGCTTGGCGTCGACTCCCTCGCGATGGTCGTGATCTACGCGGCAGGGATCGCGCTCCTGCCGCTCATCAAGTAGCGCCCTAGTCGAACGCGAGGCCTTCTCGGACGCGCCCGGCGACCGAGGCCATCTCGAG
>OMIZ01000002.1 GCA_900299235.1 Actinomycetota bacterium | reverse complement strand
TCGCTGCGTATGCCGACGAACCAGTGCATCTGATTCTCGGTGGTTCGCTGAAAGGTGAGGATTTCAGCCCGCTTCGCACCGAGATCGGGCCAAACGTCGTAGCGATTCACCTGATCGGCGAGGCTGCGGCAGAGATCGCAGCCGCTCTCGCCGGCCTCGACTTCCACGATGATGAGACGCTTGAGGCGGCTGTCGCGCACGCCACGCACCTCGCGCGGCCTGGCGAGGTCGTTCTGCTGAGCCCGGCATGCGCGAGCTTCGACCAGTTCCAGAACTACGAGCATCGCGGTGACGAGTTCCGTCGCCTTGTTGAATCGCTCTAGTCTCGACTCGTTCGACTAGCGTGCAGCTGTGATCGCGATTCTCGGCATGGGCCTACTCGGCGCCAACTTCACCCGCGCGTTGATTGAGCGGGGGGAGACGGTGCACGTGTGGAATCGCACGCCCGAGCGCGCAACCGCTCTTGAGGCTGAGGGCGCCGTGGCGTTTGCGAGCGCAGCTGACGCTGTGCGCGGGGCGGAGCGGGTGCACATCGTGGTTTCTGACGACGCTGCGGTTGACTCGGTGCTTGATCTTGCGCAGTGCGCTCCGGGAACGCTCGTGATTGACCATACGACGACCTCAACGCGTGGCGCGCTTGACCGTACTGCGCGTGCGGACATCGTTTACGTCCACGCTCCGGTGTTCATGGGGCCGCAGAACGCGCGGGAGGCTACTGGCTTGATGCTCGTTTCAGGGGATCGTGACCGTGTGGCGCGCGTTCGGCCGATTCTCGAGACGATGACGGGCACTCTGCTCGACATGGGCGCGCGTGTCGATGCCGCTGCGGGATACAAGCTGATGGGCAACACGTTCCTGCTCGGCTACATCGGTGCGATGAGCGACCTGATGGCGCTCGGCAAGGCGCTCGGGATTCCGACGGGTGAGGCCGTGACGTTGCTTGAGCATTTCAATCCGGCGGCTTCTGCTCCCGCTCGGTCGAAGGGGATTGCGGCGGGCGACTTTTCGAAGCCATCGTGGGAGCTCGTGATGGCGCGTAAGGACGCGCGGCTCGTGCAGGAAGAAGTGGCGGTCACCGACGTTCGGTTGACGGTTCTGCCTGGGGTCGCGGCACGGATGGACGAGATGATTGAGCGTGGGCACAGCCATGAGGATTGGGCTGTGATCGCCAAAGACTCGCTCCTGCCCTAACGGGCCGGTTCGTACTGTCCTTTTCGGATTTTCGCGGCGGGTGAAAAGACGTGTCGCTAGCCGACACGTCTCGCGTCGCAGCGCGGGGCGCCGCAACGGGTCGCCACCCAGCCGCGTCCCCTCGAGCCGTGTCGTGGGGACTGTCCCCAGGGCATGGCTGGCCGAGGCGCGGATCAAAGGGACACGCGGCAAGGAGTTCGGCTCTCGCGGGCGAAGTGTCGTTGGATGCGCAAGGGAGAGCTCGAGTCGAGAATCTTGATCCTCGTGACCCTTGCGCTCGTCGCGTTCGGGATCGTGATGGTCTACTCGGCAACGTCCGCGTCGGCCGCCGTCGGTGGCTCAAACCCCAACTACTACCTCGAGCGGCAGGGGATCTACGCCGCGCTTGGGATCGCGCTCATGGTGATCGCTCAGCGCTGGGACTACCGGCGCCTCAGGAAGCTCTCCGGCACGCTCGTCCTGATCTCGGTCGCATCGCTCTTTGCGGTGCTGGTGATCGGCCCCGTCGTCAACGGTGCGCAACGCTGGATCTCGCTCGGCCCGGCCGCCTTCCAGCCATCCGAACTCGCGAAGCTCGCGCTCGTCATCTGGGCCGCCGCCTACCTCGCACGCCACAAGGCGCCACGAACGCTCAACGACCTCGTACGCCCGATCGGCGCGCTCGCAGGCCTCTTCGCGGCGCTGCTGCTGCTCGAGCCCGACATGGGCACCGCAATCGCGATGCTTGTGATGCTCTGCGGCGTGCTGCTCGTCGCAGGCACACCGATCCGCGTTCTGGGCTCGGCCATGATGATCGCCGGGGCGCTCGGCACAGCCGCCATCTGGTTTGAGCCCTACCGCCGCGCCCGCTTCTTCGCGTTCCTACACCCGTGGCATGACGCACAGGGCACCGGCTTCCAGATCGTCCAGGCGATGATCGGCATGGGCTCGGGCGGCATCTTCGGCGTCGGTCTCGGCCAGGGCGTTCAGAAGATCTTCTATCTCCCTGAGGCACCCACCGACATGATGCTCGCGAATATCGGCGAGGAACTTGGGCTTGTCGGTGTGACCCTTGTTGTCGGCTCGTACGTCCTCTTCGGCTGGGCGGGCTTCAAGGTCGCTCTCGCGTGCCGCGACCCGTTCGGCAAGTACCTCGCCTCGGGCATCACCGTGCTTGTCTGTGGGCAGGCTGCGATCAACATCGCCGCCGTCATGAGCATCGCCCCGCTCACTGGAATCCCGCTGCCGTTCCTGTCGTACGGCGGCTCGAGCCTCGTGGTATTGCTCGCCGCAGTCGGGATCCTCCTTAACATCGCTCATCGTGGAACAGCCACACACACAGCTTCGGTTTCTGATCGCAGCCGGGGGGACAGCCGGACACGTCCTGCCAGCACTCGCGATCGCCGACGCGTTGCGCGCGAGGGGAGCGGACGTGACGTTCGCCGGGTCGCCGGATCGCGTCGAGGCACGGCTCGTTCCTGACGCCGGGTACGAGTTCGACGCCTTCCGCATCTCGGGATTCCCGCGCAAACCGGGACTTCCACTTCTACGCGCGCTCGGGCGGGCCGCAGCGGCACCCGCCGCGTGCGCCGGCATCATCCGTCGCCGCCAGCCTGACGCTGTGCTTGGCGCCGGCGGATACGTCGCAGGGCCGATGGTGCTGGCCGCGTCGCTCCTGCGGATCCCGGCGGCGCTGACCGAAGCAGATGCTCACTTCGGTCTTGCCAACCGGCTCGCGGCCCCATTCGCAAAGCGCGTCTATCTCGCCTACCCGGTCGAGGGTCGCGAGAGTGATCGTTACGAGGTCGTTGGCAGACCGATTCCCGCGCGCGCAAAGCCTGTACCGAACGCCGAAGCCCGTGCGATCTTCGGGCTACCGGCAGAGGGCCCAGTCGTTCTCATCGCGGGTGCGCTTGCCGGTGCGTCGGCCCTCAACGAGTTTGCCGTCGAGTCGTTTGGTGCGGACGGTCCGAACGTGCTTCACATCACCGGCGATCGAGACTTCGCCGCGATTCAGGAGCGCGTCTCGCGTCCCGGCTACCGCGTAATCGCGACGACAGACAAGATCGGCGCTGCGTATGCGGCCGCCGATCTCGCCGTCACACGTGCGGGCAGTTCGGTGTGGGAGATCGCGGCTGTTGGGACGCCCGCGATCTTCGTCCCCTACCCGTACGCGACGGCCGACCATCAGGCGAAGAATGCGCAGCACTTCGTACGGGCCGGTGGGGCTCTGATGGTGCGTGAGGCGGACATCTCGACCGTGTCCGAACTCGTTCGTGCGTTGCTCGCCGACGAGCCGCGCCGTCTGGCGATGCGCGAGGCGATGCTGAAGGCGGCTCGCCCGGAGGCCGCTGACGTCATCGCAGAGGGGTTGATCGCGCTTGCCCGCGCTTAGCGGACGACGGCTGTGGTTTGTCGGTATCGGCGGGTCGGGCCTTTCGGCCTACGCGCAGCTTGCGCGTGCGTGGGGTGCCGAGATCGGCGGGTGGGACAAGGTCGCGACGCCCTACCTCGCAGGCCTTGGTGACGCCACAGTCGAGATCTGCCCCGAGCCGCTCGTCCCGGATGGGTGGGAGGCGATCGTGTCGAGCGCGTATCCGACCGTCCCAGGGACGCCGCGCGCCGCGTTTCTGCGCGAACTGGTTGGGCTGCGTCGGTCGATCGTCGTCGCAGGCGCACACGGCAAGGGAACGACGGCCGCGATGATCGCGTACGTCTTGCACGAGCTAGGGCACGATCCCGCATGGTTGATCGGCTCCCCGGTGCCGCAGCTTGGCGCGAACGCGGGCGCAGGAGAGGGATGGCTTGTCGTCGAGGGTGACGAGTCTGACAGGACGGTGTTTGGCCTCCCGGCCGAGATCGCGGTGATCACGAACGTTGAGCTTGACCATCACACCGAGTTCCGTTCGCTCGCTGAGCTTGAGGCGGCGTTCGCGGAGTGGGGAGCGTCAGCTGGGCAGCTCGTGCGCGACGCAGAGGTCTTCGCGGGGGAGCTTGCAGTCCCCGGCGCGCACAACCGGGCGAACGCCGGAACGGCGCTTGCGGCGCTCGAACTGGCGGGCATCCCTGCGGCCGAGGCGATTCCCGCCCTCGGGACATTCACGGGCACTGGACGACGGTTTGAGGTGTCGGAGGCCGGAGGTGTGACGATCGTCGATGACTACGGCCATCATCCGACCGAGGTTGCTGCGGCGATTGCGGCCGCGCGCGAGGCCTTTCCCGGCAGGCGCGTACGTGTGCTTTTCCAGCCCCACCTCTTCTCGCGCACACGGCATCTGGCGACCGAATTTGGTGCCGCGCTCGCTCAGGCCGATGATGTTGCAGTGACGGAGATCTACGCCGCCCGCGAGCAGCCGATTCCGGGCGTGAGCGGCATGTCAGTCGTTCGTGCCGTCTCCGACGCGGGGAAGCTCGCCGCATTCGTGCCAACCGTCGACGATGGGGTGACCTACTTGCTCTCGCGGGCACGCACAGGGGACGTGCTGTTGATCGCGGGCGCTGGAGACATCGACCGGGCGCCTGCGCTTCTCCGTGAACGCTTGGCGGGGCGATGAGCAGCAAGTTGATTGCCGAGTACGAGTCTCTCGCGCGCCACACGACGATCGGTACGGGCGGCGCGGCGCGACGCTATGCCGAACCGAGCTCGACCGCGGAGCTTCAGGTGTTGCTCGCGCAGGCTCGTTCTGAGGGCTGGCCGGTCGAGGTGATCGGACTGGGGTCGAATGTGCTCGTGCACGACGACGGCGTCGACGCACTCGTGCTCCGGCTTGTCGGCGAACTGGCCGCGGTTCGTATCGACGGCAAGTCGATGATCGCGGGCGGAGGAGCGACCAACGCGGTGTGTCTCCACCGCGCGCGTGACGCGGGGCTCGGCGGCTTCG
>OMIZ01000001.1 GCA_900299235.1 Actinomycetota bacterium | reverse complement strand
GTCCGCGAGCACCTGTCCTGCCGCGAAGAGGGAGCCCGCGACTGCGAGTCGACGACCGAGTGAGAGACGGCGGCGAGGAGCGCTGTCGAGCATGGCTGTCCACACGAGCAATCCCGTGAAGAAGAAGGAGGCGTGCTCTGCGGCGTGCAGGACGTCCGAACGGGCGGCGGCGTCGTAGTTCGCGCTGAAGTTGGCGACGAGCCCAGGGCCGTCGTGGCTTGAGCGCGCCTCCATCAGTCCGGCGACGGCTCCAGACGAGATCACCGACGAGAGCGAGCCCGCGACCCGTCCGCCAGTTGCCGTGATGGCGAAGTCACCTGACACCGTGCCGAGACCGGTGGTCGTGTTGACCAGGCTCTGCGTGTTGAGCGTGAGCGGCCCGTTCAGGGTCGGCTCAGAGCTGGCGGCGGTGCCGGTGTAGACGGCCCGGGTGGCGCTGTACGTGCCATCCGTACCGGTGCAGGTGAGCGTCCAGGCGACGCTCGATGTCGGTGCCGAGAACGTGGCGTTCACCGACTTGACGGCGTGCCACCGAATTCGTCTGCGGCGGCGACGCCAACGATCGAAAGCGCTGCGATCACGCCAACGAGTGAAAGGAGCTTGCGCATACCGTTCCTCTTTTCGTAGGACTGCGTGCTGATACAGATCGAGACGCCGCAGCTCTTCGTCTCTTGCGGTCTGAGGCGTAAACGTTCCGTCAGGATTTCGTAGGCGGAAGCCGAACGCCTACGAGGCGGTGACCGGGTCGCTCTGCAGTGACTGCAGCGGCCCTGGATCGGTCTGGTTCACGAGTCGAATCGTGAAGCGGTAGCTCCCGGCGGTGATTGGCAGCTTCGGGAGCGTCACGCTCGTCGCCGCGTTGGCGCTTGCCGCTCCACGAGCGGCGAGCACCGGCTTGCCGTCTGCGGCACGGTCGAGCGTCACGAGGTAGAGACAGTCTTTCGCGCACGTGAACTGCACGGTGGCGCCGCCCGCGCTTGCCGCGATCGAGGTCGGGAAGGTCACGCCTGACGCAGAGGCCGCAACGGCAGGTGGCGTCGCAGGGGTGCATGCCGTCGAGACGCCGCTTCGGGCAGCACTCACCGATGCGGCAAACGCCGGGGCGCTCGTCTTTGCGGCTCCGTCCGGATAGAACACCCCGGACTCTTCGCCGGGTTGCCCGGTGTCCGCCAGCCGATGGAAGATCACGCCCGCGACGGTTGCTTGGCACGTCGCCTTGGCGAGGACGGTTCCGTACGTCGAGGCCTGCGTAGCCTCAGTGCCAGCGATCGTCTGTGCATTCGGGTCGGCATACAACGTTGCCTTCTCTGCCGGGACGGCCGCCTGGACGGCGACCTGGTCGTAGAGGATCGGCAGGGTCGCGCCGTCGACCGACGTCGCTGAGAACGCCTGCGTCAGTGTCTTCACGAGCGTGGGGTATGACGTCACGCCCCACACCGCCGAGCTACTTGTGAGGGACGGCCGGAACGCGAGTTCATCCATGAGCGGTTGTGTGCCGCCGCCGGAGATGTAGGCGTTACCCATCTCAAGGAGCACCTGACGCGGCTGTATCGCGCCGTCGAGCTCCCCGCCGACGAACACGCCGGGGTTTGCAGCCTTCGCGCCCGCGTTCACGGCCTCAAGTGCCGCGACATACGCGGCCACGTTCTGCTTTGTCGGCGGTGGGCCGAACAGGATGTCGTGGATCGCCGGCACCTGCTGCACGATCGCCTGGGCAAACGAGGCCAGCGCGGCCTTGCCCGCGTCGTCTGTTGGCACCGGGGTGGCGTAGATCTCGAGGGTGAGGAGGTAGGGCGCCGGAAGTGTCAGGAGCTGCGCGACGAGATTCGGGTCGGGGCCCGTCGCGCCCGGCTGCCAGATCATCGACCAACGGACGGAGTCGATGCCCTCCTTGAGCGCGAGTGGCATCTGTGCCATGACGTCGAGACCGATCATCACGCGAATCGACTGACCTGGCGTACCGGCGACTTTGCGAATTCCGGCGGTTGTCGTTGGAGTGCCGCCCGCTGTTGCCGACTGGCCAGCCGGTGTTGCGACGCGGACGAGCGGCAAGGCATCGGCCCTCGCGGTGTTGCCGAGCCAGTCGCGCGCCGCGAGTGACACCGGATACGTGCCGACCGAGCTCGGCGCCGGGAGTGACACGGTGTGCCAGCCGCCCGTGACGGACAACACCTTCGGTGCCGCGAGACTCGACACCGTCACAGTCGCCGGCTTGGAGACCCAGAACTTCACCTGCGTTGAGCTCGCATCAGCGAGCCTGAATTGCGGCGGCTGCTTGTCGTAGCTCGCAAAGCGCGTTGCGGCATCTGCAAAACGCTTGTCTTTGAGCGCGAGCCGCTTGAGCAGCGTGACGACGTAATCCTGGTAGTCGACAGGGGAGACAATCGACGGCAGCTGGTAGTAGCTCCAAAACCCGGTGTCGAAGCTCGGAAGCTTCGTGACCGCAGCGGTTGCCATCGTTGATGCAAGTGACGCCGCCGTCGTATCCCCGGCGACCCCGGCGTAGGCTTGGAGCGAGATCACGGTCTGCAGTTGCGCGTTGAGGACGACGTTGTTGTTGAAGCTGTAGAGCTTGATCCATGGCCCTGCGCTGAGTGTTTGCACGAGCCGTCCGGGAATCGTCCGAAATGCCGCCTTCGCCGTTGGCAGCAGCTGCGCGTCGTCCGGCAGCAGTACCGATGCCGCGGCGAAGGCCTGGGCGGCGACAGCCTGAGCCATTCCCGACGTCCACGGCGCGCGGCCCCCCTCGAACGAGAAGAAGTACTGCCAGGCAACACCGCCTCCAACGTCGGGGACAGCCCGCGCGATCAGCGCGTCGGCGAGCTGGCGAGCCGCGACCACATTTCCGATGGCAACGTCGGCATTAAGCGCACCGAAGTTCGCAAGCGGGTGGAACTCGAACCCGCTTCCGGCAAACCAGCGGTAGACGATGCCGTCTGTGTCCGTGACATCGGTGCGGACAGTCGGCGCCGCGTGATTCGCCAGGTACGTCGAATTGAACGCGAGTTGGTGGAAGAGCGCGAGTGCAACAGGAGCACTGAACGAGTCGGCCCGCGCCGCAACCTGGTTGAGATTCGCGGCGAGCGGTGCGGAGCGCGAGCGGGGGAGTGACGCAGCGAGTTTTGCCGCTCGCGCTGTGACCGCCCGGTCGAACCCGGCGTCCGTTGCTGAGATCTGACCCTGTCCAACCGCCTTGGCGATGCCCGCGAGGATCGTCTGTTGCGGTGTGCCGGCACGAGCCGCGCCTGTTGCCGCGCCAAGCGAGATGCACGCGGCGAGCGTGATGAGAAGTGGGGCGCGAAGCAGCATGTTCAAGGAACGACGTCGAAGAAGCGCGATGGTTAGTGCTTCGCGACTCTTGCAGTCGAACCTCCCGCGTCTTATCGCCCGGGTCCGCGTTGGGAGATCAAGAGCCTGGAATGCGGGGGATGCGACTGATCCCCTTCTCGGCGACGTAGCCGCCAAGGTGCCGGAGCAGGCCGCTTCGGCTCGTTTTCCGCTGTTCAATCGGTGTTGAGGGCGCCTCGGGGGCGGTATAGCCGCCGCCTGGGGCAAGGATGTGGGCGGCCGGTCGCTGCGACGCAGCACGCGGATCGTCCATCTCGGTATCGCATTCGCCGCACACGATCGGCTCGTCAACGAAGATGCGTGGCGGCAGCACAAGTACCGACGCGCAGGTTGGGCACGTGATCGTGTGGGGCATATCTGCCCCGTGCGGATACGTGACCTGCATCTCTTCGTGCGGGAGCATTCCGCCCTCTTCGACGTTGTGGCCTTCGACGTCGTGCTCGTCGATCGGGTCGCTGTCGTGCGTCGTGCTCATTTATTCAAGATGCCGCGCTCGGCGACCATGCCGCCGAGCGAGCGGAACAAGGCGCCGCGGCTGACACGCTGATTTTCAATGGGTGTTGACGCTTCCGCCGCTTCCGGAGCGGCTTCGGCCTCGGGCTCTTCCGGCTCAGCGGACGGCGGTGGGGGTGGTGTGAACGTAAGCAGTCGGTCGTCCGGGACGAAGCCTCCGCAGTGGGGGCAGCTCAAGGGCGGATCGCTCAGCGACGGAGGTTCCGGCGACAGCTCGACGGGTGCCATGCAGGTTGGGCAGGCGACGATGACGCGTGGTGCCGGCGGTGCCGGAACGGAATTCGGTTCAGGCAGCTCAGTGCTCATACGCGCCAAGGTACCAACGAGAGCAACCCGTCGGCGAGACCGCATCGAGGGCTAAACCGATCGCCAATTCTGTCCGCGCTATCACTCGATTGTTTGAGTTTCCCGGAGACTATTGTGTCTGACCGAGTGCGGGGCTACCTTGGCCGGTGGCCTGGAAGCCCCGACTTGTCCCAGTCAGTGGATCCCGGCTGTTAGCGGTGCGAAACGAATCGCCCGCTAGCTCACAATCAATGTTCTTCCGATGGAGGAAGCATGGCAAGTACGTTGCGGATTAAGGTGAATGGGGTGTCGCACTCGGTGACGGCGTCTCAGGACACTCCGCTTTTGTATGTGTTGCACAATGAGCTGC